>CAZSAW010000400.1:0-7663 GCA_964604745.1 uncultured Hyphomicrobiales bacterium | reverse complement strand
CCCTGCCGCCGAGCGCATGCAGCATTTCGACGCCTACATGAATCCGAAGACGCATCATCTACAGCAGACGATCTATCTCGCCCGCGCGCAGAAAAAGCCGAGTGACGCGACCGATCTGTGCGAGATCGTCGGCTGGATCGACCCGAAGACGGTCGAGGATCCGTCGGCGGAGCCGATCTGTCAGCTCGTGCCGTATTCCGCGGTCCCGTCGGTCGACGCGTAAAGTCGCGTGCGCCAATCAGGCGCTGTTGCGCTCGAAGGCCGCTTTCAGGAGACCCAGTTGACGCTCGACCGGATTTTCCGTCCGCCGCGGCGCCGGATCGGCGGTGCCGTGAATGGTCGCGTCGAGCCTGACCACCTGCTCATGCAGTTTGCGCGAGCGCGAGATGAGATCGACGAGCTTCGGCGGCAGAAGCTTCAGCGTGTCTTCCTTGGCCGGTTCACCAGCAGACAGCCGCACTTTCGTCTTTTCCTGATTGACCTGGGCGAGCGACATCTCGCCCTCCTTCACCGCGCGGTGCAGCAGGAGCCACGATGCGAGCTGCATCAGACGCGTCGTCAGCCGCATGCTTTCGGTCGCGTAAGTAAGCGCCGCAGACCGGTCGAGCTTTTTCGATTCCTGGCGGCCGTCGCCATCGAGATAAACGGCGGTTTCTTCGACGAGCCCCATCCCCTCGCGGAACAACGTCGAAAATGCCGGCGATCCGGGCAACCTTTCCTTGAAGGACACCAGCCCGGCATCCTGAGCAGAATACTCTGACATGTGTACGCCTCACCCTACTGCCGCGAAGCATAGGCACGCGGCCGGGGGCCCGTAAAGGCGACCGGAGAAAAAGATATTCATCATAGTTGCCACGTGCCCGCCCGCGCGATCTGATCCGAAATGGGACAGAACGTCGCAAGAACAAAAAAAGGAGCCGCCGTTGCCGGCGGCTCGAAGGTGATAACAGGGAGGCGTCAAACAGAGTGGACAGGAGCCACTCAACGTCCAGAAGATGGACGCTGCCAGTAATGACTGAGAAAGCTTAACTTTATGTAAATTGAGAATAAAATTCGCTTCTGTTAGGCAAGCCGTGTCGGGACATGTTTGATCGCGCTTTCATCGCTGAAGTCGCACGTCATGTGACACGCATATCGCGCGTCGCATGTGTGACGTTCGCGCTCGCGGCCTGCGGCAGCAACAACACTCCTGCCGTCGTGGTCGAGCCCAATCTGCCGCCGAGCAACTACCGCGCGGAGATTCTCGATTACCTAAAAGCGACGTTGCCCGACCCGACAAACATTCGTGATGCTGCGATCGCCGAACCCGCACTGAAACCAAGCGGACGCGAAACACGCTACGTTGCCTGCCTGCGCTATAACGCCAAGGGCGAGGACGGGACTTATACGGGTCTCAAGGAACGCGGCGCTTATTTCTATGCGGGACGCATGACGACGATTGCCGAGGTCACGCGCGAACAATGCGCCGGCGTGTCTTACCAGCCGTTTCCCGAACTCGAAAAATTGTGTCGTCAGGCCGTCTGCCCACCGGCACGGTGATGCCGGCGCTTCGATCACTTCTTGAAAAACTGATCCGCGCTCGCCTTGCTCGATTGCTTGGAAGCGATATTGGCCTCGAGCCGCGCGATTTCTTCCTTCAGCAGCGCGACGCGTTCACGCAACTCGCCGACGGATAACAGCGTTAGATCCTGCCCGATCTCGTGCGCGATCTTTTTCTTCGGCCGGTCATCGTCATCGACAGCAGGCATCGCTTGTCTCCTTAAAGCGGATTCTAGCCGCGGATATCCGGGTTGTCACACCTGCCCGCCCCCACTAAACCAGCGCTCGACATCACGCACCGACGGGACAGCCATGCCGACCATCCCTGCCACCATGACTGCCATCACCATCAAGGTTGCGGGCGGACCCGACATGCTGGTTCCGCAACAGCGCCCGGTGCCGAAGCCCGGCGCAGGAGAGGTGCTGGTCAAGGTCGCCGCTGCGGGCGTCAATCGTCCCGACGTGATGCAGCGGCAGGGCCTATACCCGCCGCCGCCCGGCGCGACCGACATTCCCGGACTCGAAATTGCCGGCGAGGTTGTGGCGCTTGGTGAGGGTGCGAAGCGGTGGTCGATCGGCGACAAGATTTCCGCACTCGTGATCGGCGGCGCTTACGCGGAATATTGCACGGCGCACGAAAGTCACGCGCTGCCCCTCGTCTCCGGCTTTTCACTGACCGAATGGGGCGCGATCCCGGAGACGCTGTTCACCGTCTGGCACAATGTTTTTGAACGCGGCGCCCTGAAGAAGGGCGAGACGCTGCTCGTGCATGGCGGATCGTCCGGCATCGGCACGATGGCGATCCAGCTCGCCAAGGCATTCGGCGCGCGCGTCATCGTCACGGCCGGCAGCGCGGAGAAATGCGAGGCCTGCCGCAAGCTGGGCGCCGATGTCGCCATTAACTATAAGAGCGAGGACTTTGTGGCAGTCACCAAGGACACCACCGGCGGCAAGGGCGCCGATGTTATCCTCGACATGGTCGGCGGCGAATACATCGATCGCAATTACGAAGCCGCTTGCGTCGAAGGGAGGATCGTGCAGATCGCTTTCCAGGGCAGTTCGAAAGCGAATGTCGATTTCCGTCGTCTCATGCTCAAGCGCCTGCATCACAGCGGCTCGACGCTGCGGGCCCGATCCGTCGCCGACAAGGGCGCGATCGTGCGCGCGGCAGAGCAGAACGCGCTGCCGCTTTTCGCCGGCGGCCGCGTGCGACCGGTAATGGATTCTACTTTCCCGCTGGCCGAGGCCGCCAAGGCGCACGCCCGCATGGAAACAAGCGGCCATATCGGCAAGATCGTACTGACGGTCTGAGATTACCTTCCTTGCCCCCCTCCCCGGCGCCCGCTAGTCATTGGATGCAGCCCATTTGGGCAAAGGCCGCCGTGAAAACGGCGCAAAGCTTGCCCGTTGGTAACTGCACAGGACCTAGGCCTTCCATGCGGCATGGTGGAACCGGGGTATGGCGGGGGACAGGGGGCCTCGGAGGGCATTTCTTGCGCGTGAGGCGGATCTTTTCGGCGCTGGCGATCGTGCTGGTGGCCGCGCAGCTGGCCGCGGGCCCAGCGCGCGCAGTCGACGCCGTGAATGTGCGCACGGATGCGCCCGCCATTGACCTCACCGACGCGATCGAGCTCCAGCACACCGAAACGGATCGCATTCAGGTATCCACCGCGCCCGGCACCGACGGCATCATCCGCCGCATCGAGGTGCGCGGTCGCGAGGCAAGCACCAGCTGGGCTGTGTTCGCCCTTGCCAATAGCGGGGACGAGCAGATCGACCGCCTGATCGTCGTGCCGCATTACCGGATGGTCGGCTCCGGCATTTTCTGGCCCGACCTCGGGCTCTCGCGTGTCGTCGCGATCACGCCAAGCTCGGGCGAGCGGCCTGAGCGGCACGACAGTCCGGCGGCGGATATTTTCCGCGTCACGCTCGATCCGGGGACGGTCATCACCTACGTCGCCGAATTGCGCACCGACAACCTGCCGCAGCTCTATCTGTGGGAACCCGACGCCTACAAGGACAAGATCAACAGCTTCACGCTCTATTACGGCATCGTCATCGGCATTGCCGGATTGCTCGCCCTGTTTCTCACCATGCTGTTCGTGGTGAAGGGCAGCGTGATGTTTCCGGCGGCCGCCGCACTCGCCTGGGCGGTGCTCGTCTATATCGGCGTCGATTTCGGATTCTGGGGAAAGGTCTTCGACATGTCGGCTGGCGCCGAGCGCATCTGGCGCGCGTCGGGCGAAGCCATCCTCGCGGCAACGCTTCTCGTCTTCCTCTTTGCCTATCTGAATCTGAGCCGCTGGCACGTCCGCTATGCGCACATCACCATCGGCTGGCTCGGCGTTCTCGTCGCGCTTGTCGCGCTTGCATTGTTCGATCCGGCCATTGCGTCAGGTATCTCGCGCTTTTCGCTCGCGGCGGTCGCATTTTTCGGCTTCGGCGTCGTCGTCTATCTCTCGACGCATGGTTACGACCGCGCGGTGCTGCTCATTCCCACCTGGTTCTTGCTCGTGGTCTGGGCGATCACCGCCGGCATGACTATCGGCGGCTTCATCACCAACGACATCGTCGGCCCGGCTCTGCTCGGCGGCCTCGCACTGATCGTGATGCTGATCGGCTTCACCGTGATGCAACACGCCTTCGCCGGCAGCATCACGCACGGCATCGTCTCCGACGTCGAACGGCGCGCGCTCGCGCTGACCGGCGCCGGCGACATGATCTGGGACTGGGACGTTTCCGCCGACAAGGTCTTTACCAGCCCCGAGACCGAACATCTGCTCGGCCTGAAACGTGGCGCGCTCGAAGGTCCCGCGGCGCGCTGGCTTGACGTTCTTCATCCACTCGACCGCGACCGCTTCCGCGCGGCGCTCGACAGCGCCATCGAGCAGCGGCGCGGGCGCCTCGTACAGGATTTCCGGCTGCGTACGCCGGACGGTCACTATCTCTGGTTCGGCCTCAAGGCGCGGCCCGTCGTCGGCTCGGACGGCGAAGTCGTGCGTCTCGTCGGCACCCTCACCGACGTCACCGAATTCAAGAACGCCGAGGAGCGGCTTCTGCATGACGCCGTGCACGACAACCTCACCGGGCTGCCAAACCGCCAGCTTTTCCTCGACCGTTTCGAGGCGATGCTCGGCTTCGCCAAGGCTGACCCGGCACTGCGCCCGACCGTCGTCGTCATCGATCTCGACCGCTTCAAGCAGGTCAATGATTCCGTCGGCATCGCGGTCGGCGATTCTATTCTGCTGACGCTCGCGCGCAGGCTCGCGCGGCTGCTCAAGCCGCAGGACACGCTGGCGCGCCTGTCGGGCGACCAATTCGCGCTGATCCTCGTCTCGGAGCGCGATCCGAGCCGCATCATCGCCTTTGCCGAAACGATCCGCCGCACGCTGCGCGCGCCGATCACGTTCAACGACCGCGAGATATTCCTCACCGCCTCGATCGGGCTCGCGCTCGCCGACAACCAGGGCCATCGCACCGAGGAAATTCTGAAGGATGCCGAGCTAGCGATGTATCACGCCAAGCGCATCGGCGGCGACCGCATCGAAATCTTCAAGGCGGCGATGCGCGAGCGCAAGACCGACCGCCTCACGCTCGGTTCCGAACTGCGTCGCGCCATCGAGCGCGAGGAAATCACCATGCTCTACCAGCCGATCGTGCGGCTGGAGGATCGCGCCATTGCCGGCTTCGAGGCGTTGGCACGCTGGGATCATCCGAAGATGGGGCGGCTGTCGCCGGCGGAGTTCATCTCGATCGCCGAAGAAAACGGCCTGATCGTCGACCTCGGCTTGTTCGCGCTCGAGCGCACGGCGCGCCAGCTCAACCAGTGGCAGCGCTCGATGCGCGCGGGTGAGACGCTCTTCGCCAGCGTGAATGTTTCCTCGCGCCAGTTGCTGCGGCAGGATCTCATCCACGATCTGCGCATGGTATTGTCACGCTCGCCGGTGATGCGCGGCACGCTCAAGCTCGAGCTGACCGAATCCCTCGTCATGGACAATCCGGAATTTGCGGCGCAGATGCTTACGCGCCTGCGCGAACTCGGGGCGGGGCTGGCACTCGACGATTTCGGCACCGGCCATTCGTCGCTCGCCTACCTGCAGCGTTTTCCGTTCGACACGATCAAGATCGACCAGTCATTCGTGCGCACCACCAACAAAGGACGCCGCCCGATCATCCTGCGCTCGATCATCGCGCTCGCGCACGATCTCGGCATGGAAGTCGTGGCCGAAGGCGCGGAAAGCGATTCTGACGCGGTCGAGCTTTACCAGCTCGGCTGCGAATATGCGCAGGGCTATGCCTTTGGCGAACCGATGACGGCGGAAGCGGCGGGCAAGACGCTGTTCGGCGCGTCACTGGAACTGGCGCGCAATTAGCGCCGCAGCAAACTGATCTTACGAAAAAGGCGGGTTGGACGATCGCTGTCAGGCGTGGCCGACGTCGCTCGACAACATGCCAAGATCGATTCCGATCTTGCGCAGCGCCCGCTCGTATTTGTGCGACGTGTCGGTGCCGAAGATCAGTTCAGAATCGGCTGGACAATGAAGCCAGCCGTTGCCCTGTATTTCGCTTTCCAGCTGGCCCGGCGCCCAGCCGGCATAGCCGAGCGCGAGAATGGCATTGGCCGGACCGCGGCCGCGCGCAATCGCCTTGAGAATGTCGAGCGTCGCGGTCAGACAGATGCCTTCGTCGATCGGAAGCGTCGAATTCTCGATGAAGAAGTCGGCCGAATGAAGCACGAAGCCGCGACCAGTCTCGACCGGTCCGCCCTTCAGCACCTTCACATGATCCTGACGCGACTTGACCTGAATGATGTCGTCTTCGGGAATGACTTCGAGTTGCTGCAGCAGATCGGGAAAATTGATGTTCGTCGCCGGCTGATTGACGATGATCCCCATCGCGCCGTCCGCCGAATGCGCGCAAACGTAGATCAGGCTGCGGTTGAAACGCTCGTCGCTCATCGTCGGGGTGGCGATCAGCATCTGGCCATCGAGATAGCCGCGCCCCGCCTTCTTTTCCAATGTCTTACGCGAAATCTTCATGAGCGGAAGGTTACTCTCATCACCGCGCATTGCAAACCGGCGGCGCGGTTTCATCACGTCGATTTCAGTGGAGCTTGATCCCCGCAAGGACTAATTGAATGGGATGATTTCGCACATATTTGGGCCGATGCCGCTTGGTTATCGCGTACTTGCAACAATTTTGACGTTGGCAGTTCCAGCGTCCTGCCTCGCCGCCGATGCGTCAGCCTGGAATGGTGATTCGCATGCTGCCGCGCGGCTGATCAATGCAAACACGCAGAACGGCGTTCCCGGCCACTTTCGCGGCGGGATCGACATTCGCCTCGCGCCGGGCTGGAAAACATATTGGCGTTACCCCGGCGATTCCGGAGTGCCGCCGCATTTCGATTTCGCTAATTCCGAGAATGTAAAATCGGTGACCGTGGCATGGCCGGCGCCGCATAGATTCAGCGACGCGGATGGCAATACCATCGGCTACAAGGATCGCGTCGTGCTGCCGCTCCGCATCGAGGCGAAAGATACGGGCCGCCCCGCGGTACTGCGACTGAAGCTCGACTACGCCATTTGCGAGAAACTCTGCGTGCCGGCGCAGGCGGAAACCGAATTGAAACTCGAGCCTGGGTCGGCGGACACCGAGGCGGCGGTCGCCGCGGCCGAAGCGCGCGTTCCCAACTCCGTCCCTCTGAACGCGGCGCAGGCATTCGCGATCAAACGCATCGCCCGCGAACCGGGATCGCCGCCGCGCGTTGTCGTGGACGTGGCGGCACCATCCGGCACCCCGGTTGAACTGTTCGCCGAGGGACCGACGCCCGATTGGGCGTTGCCATTGCCGGAGCCTGCGGATGGTGCGGCAAATGGCGAGCAGCGTTTCGTGTTCGCGCTTGATGGTTTGCCGCCGGGCGGCAAGGCCGAGGGCGCCGAACTCAAGCTGACGGCGGTCGCCGGAGACAGGGCCATCGAGACCGTGATCCGGCTCGACTAATCCGTGCATTGCGTTATTTTGCCGCCCATTGCGAACGGCATCTTTTTCAAAGCCGAACCGAAACCCCCAGCGGAGAGGACATCCAATGCCCATCAAAGTCGGCGATCGTCTGCCCAATGCCACC
>CAZSAW010000399.1:0-1727 GCA_964604745.1 uncultured Hyphomicrobiales bacterium | reverse complement strand
TCCGGCCAACGACGCGTTTGAGCCGGCGGAAGAAGAGCGAGACCAGAGACCGCCATGGGCGATCCGATCCATCAATTCCAGATCAAGAATCTGTTCATGTTGGGCCAGATGGGAGGGCATCCGCTGGCCTTCACCAATTCTGCGCTCTTCATGGTGATCATCGCGCTCGGGATTTCTCTCTTTTTGCTTTTGTCGACGCGCGGCGGCGCGCTGATCCCCGGCCGGCTGCAATCGGTCGCCGAGCTGTCCTATGAATTCGTCGCCGATACCATCAAGACCACGGCGGGCAATGAGGGCATGCGCTTTCTGCCCTTCGTCTTCACACTGTTCATGTTCATCCTGGTCGCGAACCTGATCGGCCTCATTCCCTACACCTTCACGATCACAAGCCACATCATCGTCACGGCGGCGCTCGCCCTGACGGTCTTCGTGACCGTGATCGTTTACGGCCTGTGGAGAAACGGCCTGCGCTTCTTCAAGCTGTTCGTGCCAAGCGGCATTCCGATCTACATCCTGCCGCTGATCGTGTTCATCGAAGTGCTGTCGTTCATCTCTCGCCCGATCTCGCACAGCGTGCGCCTGTTCGCAAACATGCTTGCGGGTCACATCACGCTGAAGGTCTTCGCCGGCTTCGTGACGATGCTGGGCGGGCTTGGCTTTCTCGGCTGGCTGGGCGCCGCGCTTCCGCTCGTGCTCGTCATCGCGCTGACTGCGCTCGAGCTTCTGGTCGCGTTTCTTCAGGCCTATGTGTTCGCGATTTTGACCTGCATTTATCTCAACGACGCCATTCATCCGGGCCACTAGGCTCCGGCTTTCACCTCAACCCAACCTCAAAAAGGAGTTTTCTCATGGATCCAGTGGCCGCGAAATATATCGGTGCCGGTATTGCCTGCATCGGCATGGGCGGCGCCGGCGTCGGCGTCGGCACGATTTTCGGCAATTATCTCGCCGCCGCTCTGCGCAATCCGTCGGCTGCTCAGGGCCAGTTTGGCAACCTGATCTTCGGCTTCGCCGTGACGGAAGCGCTCGGTATCTTCTCGCTGCTGATTGCTCTTCTGCTTCTCTTCGCCCTCTGATCGCCGGACGCGAACCTGACGAGCGAGCTGTCCCATGGCTGAATCGACCAGCGCGCATACCGAAGCACCGTCTGGCGGGCACAAGGAGCCGTTTCCTCCATTCAACAAGGAAACGTACGCGTCCCAGCTCTTCTGGCTCGTGCTGACGTTCGTTGCGCTCTATGTCGTGCTGTCGAGGCTCGCTTTGCCGCGCATCGAGGGCATCATCGAGGGGCGGCGATCGCGCATCGCCGGCGATCTCGCCGAGGCGCAGCGACTGAAGCAGGAATCGGAAGCCGCCACCGCCGCCTATCAGAAGGTGCTCGCCGACGCTCGCGCCAATGCGCAAGGCATTGCCGGTAAGGCGCGCGACAAGATGCTGGCGGAGGCCGATGCGCGGCGGAAAGTGACCGAGGATGATCTCAACAAGAAGCTCGAGGCGGCGGAAAGGACGATTTCCACCACCAAGACGGCCGCGATGGCGAATGTGAAATCCATCGCCACCGATGCAGCCGCTGCCATCGTGCAGCAGCTCATCGGCAAGGCGCCGAGCGAAAAAGCCGTCAGCGACGCCGTCGCCGACGTGCTCAAGGGATGAGGAGGCGGTGATGGAATTCGATGCTGAATTCTGGGTCGCAGTCGCCTTTGTCCTGTTTGTCGCCGTGTTGGACT
>CAZSAW010000398.1:0-14440 GCA_964604745.1 uncultured Hyphomicrobiales bacterium | reverse complement strand
GGCGGCGGCCCGTCGGGAAAGACATGCCCGAGATGGCTGCCGCAACGGCTGCAATGCACTTCGACGCGATGCATGCCGTGGCTGACATCCTCGGATATCTCGACCGCGCCGGGCTCCGGATCGTTGAAGCTCGGCCAGCCGGTGCCACTCTCGAACTTCCGCTGCGATTTGAACAGAGGCTGTCCACAGCCGGCGCATTCGAATGTGCCGGCGCGCTTCTCGTAATTGAGCGCGCAGCTTCCCGGCCTTTCGGTGCCGTGACTGCGCATCACATGAAACTGCTCGGGCGTGAGCAGCTTGCGCCACTCGGCGTCCGTGCGGGTAACGGGAAACGTCTTGGTCAATGTGCTGGTCATGGCCGCGATATAAGCCAAATCGGGCCTGTCCGCCACGCCCGACGCAGCCTTCTCACGCAGCATTGAACCCGAAGCGCGGCCGTTGAACTTTTCGCGAGCGGCTAGTCGCCGGCGCCGCCGGCCGCGCGCGCCGCCAATCCATCGCCGCTGCGCTGGCCGGCATATTCGGCCGGCTCCTCATGGAAGGGGCCTTCGATCTCGACGTAGTTCACCGTCAATTCCTCGCCCGGCGCAATCGGCCTGAGCGCGCGCAGCGTGATCTTGTCGGCGTAGGTCATGTTCGGCTCGTCCGAATGATTGATGTACCAACCGATCTCGGCGCGGTTGAAATCCTTCGGGCACCAGAAGCCGTCTTCGACTTCGATGCCGAACATCCAAGCCATTTGACCGAGCGTGCCGGTGAGCGGCTTCGGGACGAAGCGCAGCTCCTCCTCGCTCCAGAGCTGCACGGTGCCGCCTGCGGGAATCGGTGAAACGGCGAAGACGCCGACGCCGTGAATGGACGACGGGCCAGCTTTGACGAAATATTCGGTCATCCGCAGGGCGAATCGTTCGAAGGCTCCGCAATGATACGATGCGATGCGGCGCAGCGCGAACCGGAACGGCGGCTGTGGATCACTTGCGCCCGAAATAATCGAACACCGTCCGGCGCAGGAACGCCATCAGGCGTGCGCGCGTGCTGCCATCGCGCGGCGAGCGCGTGCGGGCAAGCACCGATTGCGGCAGCGGGCCGCCGAATATCCTGCGCGTGCGGATGAACTCCCAGGCGACCGGGCTCTCGCGCGCGATCGCCGCTTCCGCCTCCTCGCGCATGAAGCCCGCAACGATTTCCGGCGGCGGGGCAAACACCTCCGGAACGGTTTCGGAGAGAACCTTGTCGGCAAGGATATTCCAGCGCGTCACGCCGCCGGTGATTGGCGCCTGCATGCCGTAAACGACGCGCCCGATCCGGCTTTCGCGCATCGCGTAGCAGCAATAGGCGCAGGGCTCGGCATTGCCGTAGATCGTGCAATCCTCGAGGCTCACGCGATTGAGCAGGCGCTGCGCCTGCGAAATCGTCACCACTTCGGCATGGTGCGTGACATCGCGATCGCGCGTCACCGGATTGATCGATTCACAGACGATCTCGCGGCCGCGGCACAAGACCGCCGCATAAGGATACTCGCCAAGCTGCGCCGAACGCACCGCAAGCGCGATGCAGCGCTGCATCATGGCGCGGTCGATCTCGGCCTGTTCCTCGTCGGTCTGCTCCATGCGCGACCCCGGCGAATCTACGGGGATGATGGCCGAAGCGCCGGCGGCAACGCAAATTCCGCCAGCCACGCAATTTGCCACTGGAGGTGATAGACTTCGGATTGGAGGGCTTCGATCATGAGCGAGCAAAGCCAGCCGCACCCGGCCCTGATGCGCGGTTTGCGCATCTTTGTCATCGCCGCAGCCGTCGCGCAGACGCTGTTCTGGATCTACACCTGGTATTACATCATCACGCGCACGAACCCGAGGGGCGACGGCATGGAGCTTGTCGCCACGGTGCCGCTGACGATGATCTTCCTGCTCTTCGCCGCCATTCCGTTCATGAATGCCGTGTCGTCGCGCGCACCGCGGCTCTCTGCCGTGCTTGTCATCATCGGCGTCGTCGCAAACGCCTTTCTCTTCAGTGAGATCGTCGCCGAGCTCGGCGGCAAATCGCCCTCTTGAAAGCCTCCGCTCCGGCCGGCACATCATGTGGCCGGGGCGCATGAAATCTGAGGCACGTCTGCCGCGCTCTCACCGCCACCAGGAGGCAAGGATGCCATCAACAAATCACACCGGCGGCTGTCATTGCGGACAGGTCCGCTTTTCCGCGACGCTCGACCTCGACAAGGTCATGTCCTGCAATTGCTCGATCTGCACCAAGCACGGCTTCCTCTGGAGCTTCGTGCCGGCGAATGCATTCCGCCTCGACAGCGGGGACGATTCACTGAGCGAATATCAGTTCAACAGGCACGTGATCCGGCACCTGTTCTGCTCGGAGTGCGGGGTTGAGGCCTTTGCGCGCGCCAAGGCGCCGGATGGTACCGATACCGTGGCGGTGAATGTGCGCAGCCTTGACAAGGTCGATATCGACGCGCTCAAGCCCAAGCCGTTCGACGGACGCGCGCTGTAGCCGTCACTTTTCGATGAAGTCTGCGCATTTCTGCACGGCGGTTTCCGGACCCCAGGGCATGATCGGCACGGTCGAGGTCGAATTCTTCGGCGACCCCTCGATGATGCGGTCGGAATAGACCATGTAGACGAGCACATTGCGCTTCACGTCGCATCCACGCACGATCTGCATCTTCTTGAAAAAGAGCGAGCGGCGCTTGCGAAACACGTCCTCGCCCTGCGCGAACTTGTCCTTCATGCGGATCGGGCCGATCTGCCGGCAGGCAAGCGAAATGTCGGAGACTTCCTCGGCGACGCCGATCCAGCCCTTGAATCCGCCGCGCTCCGGCACAGTGAAATGACAGGCGACGCCCTCCACTTCCGGATCGTCGAGCCCGTAGGTCGCAAGCTTGTCGTTCGGCGACACCCAGTGAAACACGGTCGAGCGGCGGAAGATCAGGTCGGGCTCATCGGCGGCGCCGGCAGCGCTCGCAAGCAGCGCGGATGCCGCAAGCGCAGCGACGAAAGCAAGGCGTGCAAAACCGAAACGGCGCATGGCGAGGTCTCCCAGAGACCCGCCCATATAGGGACCGGTTTGCGCCGCGCCATCCTTCCGCCCGGCAAATTCGACCGACGCATCACTGCAAGCCAGCCGCCATGCAGGAGAAAACCGGTGCGGCGAGCTTGGTCAGCGTCTCCTGCACCTGGCTTCGTTTCGATGTCGGGACCCAATCGTTCTGGATACTGAAAAGACCCGTCTCGCGATACCCGCGCAGCGCCGCCGCACGCAGGTCCGCGTCGGCGATCGACATCACCGCCTTGTCCCAGACGCAATTGCACACCGTTTCAGGTTTGGCCGGCGGCTTGACGATAATCTTCGGCGCACAGATGCCGGCAAACTCCTCACGCGTCGCTTGCGCCGAGGCCGTCGCGGCGAAGCAACAGACGGCAAATATCAGCGGGAGAATCGTTCGCATCGGCAAATTCTAGCAAGAATTGCCGACAGCATCCCTTTACTGCGTCGTGGCTGGCGGAGCGCTGTCGGGCTCGATGCGCAGCACCGTGCCATCGCTCGTCATGAGATAGACGGGCGTCTGAAAGCTCCGCGGCTCGTGCAGATAACGATATGCGCACACGGCCAGCATCACGCTGCCGGAGAGCGCCAGCGCGGCTGCGAAGAGATGCAGTATGTGATCGACCCGGTCCATGCCTCTCCACGTCCTGACACCCCTATAGTCCAAAACGTCGCGCCGGCGTTCGTACCTTTGGTCAAAGCTCTGTTGCAGGGTTATTGGCTGCTGAACGCGATGGCAGAATTCACTCTTTCGCCCCAAATGCGCTCGTCGCTTGCCGCGCATGAATCGAAAAAGAGCACAAGCGTAAATGAACCTTTGCGCCGATCGCAGCGACCCACGCGCACGATGAAACCGGCCACGCAAAATCGGCGAATGATGCGTCGCTCCGCGGTCGCGGCGCTGGCATATGCCACGCTCGCGGCGCTCAGCACCGCGGCGCCCGCAACAACCCTCGCGCCGACATCCTTTGCATTTCCACGGTTGATGACGCCGGATTTTCCGCGTTTCCACCGCTTCAGTCAGGACCCGGAGCAGCCGGCGGCGACGCATGAGCGCGGCCGCAAGGGCAAGCAGCCGGCGTCGTCCAAGACAGGCGCCGGCGGCGCGTCTCCCGGGCCGGACTAGCGGCCATCTTGTTCCCCGGCGCGCGGCGTGGAAGGAAGGGCCGCTTGCTCGAGGGGAAAGGACCGTGGCCAAGATTTTTCTGACGCATAGTCCTGACATGCTGGCGAACTATTACGGCGACCGCGCGGTGGCGGCGCTGCGCAAGCTCGGCGAGGTTCGCATCAATCAGACCGGCCAGGTGCTGGACGCAGCCGCACTCGCACGCGAGGCCAAGGGCTGCGACATCGTTGTGTCCGACCGTCAGACGCCGGGCCCGGCCGAAGCGCTGCGTGCCCTGCCCGATTGCGCGGCCTTCCTGCGCTGCGCCGTCGATATCCGCAACATCGACGTACCGGTCGCGAGCGAACAAGGCATCCTCGTCACGCACGCGACGCCGGGTTTTGTGGCCTCCGTCGCCGAGCTTGGCATCGGCTTCATGATCGATCTTGCCCGCGACGTGACCGAAGCGGCGACGGCGTATCATGGCGGCACAGCCGCGCCCGCGCGGCGCGGCCTGCAATTGAAGGGCGCGACCCTCGGCATCATCGGCTATGGCGTCATCGGCGAATATCTGGCGAGACTCGGCGTTGCTTTCGGCATGACGGTGCTGATCGCCGACCCGTACAAGACCGTCAACGAGCCGGGCGTGCGCCAGATCGCGTTCGAGGAATTGCTCGAACAGTCCGATTTCGTCGTCTGCCTCGTCGTGGCGACCGATCAGACGGAGAAACTCATCGACGCGAAGGCCTTCGCGCGCATGAAGCGGTCCGCCTATTTCATCAATCTCTCGCGCGGCAATCTCGTCGACGATGCGGCCTTGATCGCCGCGCTCGACGAAAAGCGCATCGCCGGCGCGGCGCTCGACGTCGGCCGCGCGCCTGACCAGATGCCGACGCTCGAACTTGCGCGCCGATCGGACGTGATCGCAACCCCGCATGTCGGCGGACTCACGCCGCAGGCGATCGAGCATCAGGCGTTTGACACGGTCAATCAGGTTGCGGAACTTGTCGCCGGGCGGGTTCCGCCGGGCGCGGTGAATGCCGACAAGGCGCACCGGTTGTCCCGTCTTCGGACGGTTTGACAGCGATCAGAACGAAGGGGGTACGCCGATAAGGCGTCTCAACGTGGCTTGGCAACCACACCGGAGGATAATGGGTATCCGGACGCCCGCCGCCACCGCGTTTCATTGACTCCACAGGGCTGCTTGCGCTCCATTAGCGGTCAGGTCCTGTCCCAGCTGTCGAGGGGGTTAAAATGCGTGCGGCCACCACGTGCGTTCTGGCTTTGTCTGCTTCGCTGGCGGCCTTTGCCGCTCAAGCGCAATCATCGAATACCACCGGCGCAGCCACCGCGAGCGCCTCGCCGAGCGGAGCCGCCGCCACCACCTGCACTAACCCGAACGCGATGGGTGTTTCGCGCACGGTCGAGATCGACACCACCGGCGGTCCGGGCTTCGGCTTCGAGCACTTCAAGCAGCATGACTTCCTGCGCAACAAGGAAGTCGTGCTCACGTTCGATGACGGTCCGTGGCCGCACAACACGCCTGCCGTGCTGAAGGCGCTCGCCGACGAGTGCCTCAAGGCGACGTTCTTCCCGATCGGCAAGCACGCGACCTATTATCCGGAAATTCTCAAGCAGGTCGCAGAAGCCGGCCACACCATCGGCAGCCACACCTGGTCCCATCAGGATTTGTCCAAGAAGGGCATGACGATGGAGCAGGCGAAGGAAGAGATCGAGAAAGGCGTGAGCGCCGTGCGCATGGCGCTCGAGGCGCCGGAAGCACCCTTCTTCCGCTTCCCCGCTCTGCGCCATCCGCCGGAACTCGTGACCTATCTCGGCGAGCGCAACATCGCGAGCTTCTCGACCGACATGGACTCGTTCGATTTCAAGATGCGCAAGCCTGATCAGGTCGTGAAATCGGTGATGTCGAAGCTGGAGAAGCACGGCAAGGGCATCGTCCTTATGCACGACTTCCAGCATGCGACCGCCGAGGCGCTGCCGGAACTGCTCAAGGAGCTCAAGGCCGGCGGCTACAAGATCGTGCACATGAAGGCGAAGGACACGGTCAAGACCATCGCGCAGTATGACGAGATGGTCCGCAAGGAAGATACCTCCTCGCTGCCGACGCTGAGCCAGCGTCCGACCGCGAGCGTTGTCCGCACGATCGACGGCAACTAAGGTCGGGAGTTTCAGAACACGCGCGGCGCTGCCGCGCGTGTTTGCGTCTTCGGCGATGGCTTCCCTCCGCCTTCCTCGCATCGAGGGTTACGCCATCGTTTCCGTCGATGGCATGATCGCGAACGCGGCGCGCGTCGTTCCGCCCGAATTACTGATCGACGCCGACCAGACTTTCTTTCATTCAGGAGTGGCGCGCGCGAGTGCAGTTGTGCACGGACGCCACTCGCATGAACAACAGCCTGCATCCGCCCATCATCCGCGCCTGATCACCACCCATCGTGTTGCGGCGATCACGCCCGACCCAGCCAACGACCACGCGTTGTTGTGGAATCCATCCGGCGCAAGTTTCGAGGACGCCTGGAATGCCCTGCGCGTCGATGACGGGACGCTCGCGGTGATCGGCGGCACGGACGTCTTCGGCCTGTTTCTGCCCCGCTATGACGTTTTCCATCTCTCGCGCGCCACGCGGGCGCGGCTGCCCGGCGGCGTGCCGGTTTTTCCACAAGTCCCCGGCCTTTCGCCGGAGGACATTCTCGCCGGGCACGGCCTTGTCGCCGATGCGCCGCGCGTGCTCGACGCGGCGGCAGGCGCGACGCTCACGTCATGGCGGCGCCCGCAGGCCAGATGACAGAATCCGTCACACGTGCGGAATTCACGCAGTTATCCACGGAAGAATGGTGCCGGGATACGGAAAATGTAGCGCAGCGAACACAACGACCCGCGCAAATTACGTCCCAGGGTCGATACGTATGAAAACCAAGTGACGCTGGTTGCGAATCAGCACATTATTTCAGCACTCGATTCGCAGTCACGTGGGCCGGAGTCGGGGCGGCTCCTAAAGGGTTCCTCCCGCGTGGCGTATCAACTGGGCGGCCGCACTTCGGCCGCCCTTTTCATTGCCATCGTCAAAATTCAAATCGCGCGCGAAGCGCCCAGCCTTATCGGCGGTGTTTGCGTGGCCGTGGCGGGGGCGCCACCGGCGGGACATAGGCCGGATTCGGATAACAATGACCGCCCGCGCCCCAGATCGAGGCGAAGCATTGCTCGAAGCTGAAATAGCTGCACTCGTTGGCGCCGCCGCGCTTGCCACCCCATTGCGCGCACCAGGGGAATGGCGAGGCGTACCCGGCCCGCGCCGTGTGGCGCGCATCCGCCAGCGCCGATAGCGTGATCACACCGAGCCCCAAGGCAACGAGCGCGGTCGTTTTGGTCAACATAGGCACGACAAAAGTCTCCCCAGCGTAATCGTCCCGTTCGGAATGGCCCACCTGCCCGGACGACGGCGGCGGCGAGCCATGGACCCGATGGCGGCGCGCGTCAATAGCGCGGCGCAGCCTCCGGCGCATCCTGATATTCCGGCACGGGCTTCCACGATCCCAGAACGAAGAACACCAGAAGCGCGCCGATGATCGACAGGTTTTTCATCGCGTGCGCCATGTTGTTCGCGCGGTCGGCACCGATCTGATTCCAGAAATCGTGATAGTAAAAAGTCGCCACGGCAGAAAACGCGATCAGCAGGATCGCGGCGATGCGCGAACCGAAATTCACCGCAAGCATCAGCCCGGCGCCAAGCTCGACGACGCCCGTGGCGATGGCAAGCAATTGCGGCACGCTCATTCCTGTTGCGGCCTCGAGCTGGGCCGCGACATTCGCAAGCTGCGCGGGAATGATGACCTTGCTCCCGATCATCGCGGCGGTGCTGCTGATATCCATCAGCTTCATGGCACCGGACACGACAAAGATCACGACGAACGCAACGCGGCCAATAAAATAAAGGATATTCATTGTCGTTCTCCCGAAGCCCTTTCAGCCCGTTTGAATCGCCGCCGCCGGACACTGGCCATACAAGCGGGCCGTCCGGACGGGGCGTACGCGAGGGCACAACAATTGAAGTGACACTACCAAACAAAATCGTGGCGAAATCGGTTCCAGCCGCGCATGTCTGACGCGCGCGCGAACGCGTCACGAACGGTATTGGCGTGTCCCGTCAGTTGCAGTGGCGTTTGGCAACCAAGCGGTATTGTCCGCCCAGAATCTGCGCCCAGCAGCGGCCATTGTACCAGTAATAGCCCTTGCCGCGCGGCTGCATCGGCGAGCCGGTCGCGGCAACGGCCGCCGTGGTCGCGCCGGACGGCCCGATCATCGCCCCGCCAAGCGCGCCTTCCTGTGCCGGTGCATTCGCCGGCAGGCCAATCGCCGCCAGCGCAATCGCTGTTGCCATGATCCGATTCATGCTCAACCCCTCGCCCGCCCCGGCGCAGGGTAAGCAAGAGCCGGCTTGTTTTCAATTTGCGGGACGAGCCCCGCGGCGATGGCCGGGTCGCCTGTTTTCAGGCGACGGCGGCAACCGCCGGGCGGCCAAGCGGCTCAATCGCCTCGATCAGCTTGAGAAACGATGAGCCTGGCAAGGCGGGAGCGAACAAGTGACCCTGCGCTTGCCGGATACCGTGCTCACGCAAAGCCACCATCTGGTCGAAGGTCTCGACGCCTTCGGCGACGATCTCCATGCGCATGCTGGCGGCAAGATCGACCAGCGTATCGATGATGCGGATCGAATCCCGGTCGCTGCCGAGAGCATCGATGAAAATCTTGTCGACCTTGATGACGTCGACGCCGAGCTTAAGCATGTAGGACAGCCCGGAATGTCCGGCGCCGACATCGTCGATCGCCACCTTGACGCCGAGCCCCTGCAACGCGGCGATGACGCGCCGCGCCGCGGTGAGATTGGCGAGCTGCTGACGCTCGGTCAGTTCGAGCACGACTTGCGGCAGGCGGATCGCCGAATTCTCGAAAATCTTGCGCACGTCGCCGACAATGTCGTCGTCGATGAAATGCGCGGCGGCGAGATTGAAGCTCACGCGCAGGAGCGGACGGCGGCGGTATGCCTCGCCCAACTCATCGCGGACCTGGCGCATGAGATTGCGCGTGATCGGCAGAATGAGGCCGCTCGACTCGGCGAGCGGGATGAAAGCCGTCGGCGAAACGAGCGTGCCGTCGCGCTTGCGCCAGCGGATCAACACCTCGGCGCCGCACAGGCGTCCGGTCTTGATGTCGATGATCGGCTGGTAATAAGGCACGAACTCGCCTGCCCTGATGGCCTTTTCGATCTGGGTGATCGGATTGTTGTCCCTTCCCCGCCACGGCACGAGCAGACCGAAGGCGATGATGACGAGCGCCGCCCCCGCGGTGACGACGAACCCAAGCTCGCGCAGATTGACGCTTCCGACCGCGACGCCCGATCGCGGAAGCACGACGTTGACCTGCAAGCCGTAGCGATCGGATGCGCGTGTGGCGACGAACGCGCCGCCGGCGGTCTCCGGATCGACCAGGATGCCGGCCTCACCGACCATCGTCCCGTCACGCGTCATCATGCGCGTATGGGACGACAGTGTGGCTCCTTGTGTCGAAACCTGGGCGATGAACAAATCCGCCGGCACGAGCGCGGCAACGCCCGGCAGTCCCGCGCTCTGGCGTCGAACCCGGACCATCCGTTCCGCCCGGTCTCCGACCTGGACGACCTCGAAGAAAAGATCGCCCGCGCTGGAAATCGTTTGCGACGAGACGATCTCGCGTCGTCCCCACGTGACGCCGATGTCCGTGCACAGCGTCTCGCCGGCCACGCTGACGACCGACAATTCCTTGACCGGCGTCACGGAAAAGGCGACGCGGCGCAACGTATCGATCTGCTCCGGCCCGCACGAATCCACGTCCCGCATGCCAAGATCGTCGAGCGCGGCGATCACGCGCACGATCCGGCTTTCGGCGAGCGTGATGGAGCGGCGCGCCGACAATTCGACTTCGTTCTGGCCCTGCCGCTCGATCAGGCCGTTGAGCCAATAATTGAACGCAGCCGTAGGCGCGCCGGCGAACAGCACGCCGGCGGCAATAGCCAGGAGCTTCCAATGTCTTGGCGACAAAACGGCCTCGTTGGGTAATGGGCCGGATCATGTCGTTTGCGGTGTAAAGGTCGATTTAACCTAAGCGGCGCTTAACCATCGAAGAAGTCACGGGCGCGCGGCGCGCGGAGAACGTGGTTAGCGCGCGGTAAACGCGCTAGGTTCGCCGCACCCGGAGGGCTTTGATGACAATCGGAAAGGGTGCGGCGCGGCTCGCCGCGTTTTTGGCCGGCGCCGCCATTCTTCTGGCCGGCGGCGACGCCCCGGTCGCGCAGACGCGGCTCGACCTGTTCGACGCCCATCTGCACTACAATCAGGAACCCAATCCGTTCTATCCGCTCGACAAGGTGATCGAGATTTTCCGCCGCAATGGCGTCACCGGAATTCTCGCCAACAGCCGGCCGAACAAGGGCACACACCAGCTCGTCGATGCGAAGACACCGGGACTGTGGGTCGTCCCCTTCATCCGCCCCTATCGCACGCGCGCCGACATCCAGACCTGGTTCGACGATCCGGAGATTTTCGAGCTGATCCAGACCGAGTACGAGCGCGGCTATTATCGCGGTATCGGCGAATTCCATATCTATGGCGCATCAGCGGCGACCGAATGGGTGAAGAAGGTCGTCAATTTCGCCGTCGAGCGAAATCTCTATCTGCACGCCCATTGCGACGAGGCGGCGCTGCGCATCCTGTTTTCCCACAATCCGAACGCACGCATCATCTGGGCGCATACGGGATTTTCCACGCCACCCGCGCGCGTGCGCGACTGGCTGGAGAAGCATCCGAACCTGTGGGGCGAGCTTTCATATCGCAGCGGCATCACCGGCGCCGACGGCACGATCACGGCGGAATGGCGCGAACTGTTCTCGCACTATCCCGACCGCTTCCTGATCGGCTCCGATACCTGGATCAATGAGCGCTGGTTCGCCTACGACGCCATCTTCAAGGAATACCGCAACTGGCTGGCGCAATTGCCGCCCCAGCAGGCGCGGCTGATCGCCTCCGGGAATGCCGAACGGCTGTTCGGGCCGCGGCGGACGGAATAGCGGGCCTGCGCTATTTGCGCTTCGGCTTCTTCGCCTGCGCGAGAAGATCGCCGATGAAGCGCGGCGGGGCGAAGGCGCCGACGTGCAGCTCGGGCGTCCAGTATTGCGTCTTGAAGCTGCCGGCCTTCTTGTAGCGCGCGGCGATCATCCTGGCCGAAATCTGGCGCAGGCGCTTGTTGTCGGTGGCAAAGCCCATCGCCATGTGGCCGCCCACATAAACCGGAATGGCGGCGACATAGCAGGTCGCATCGGCAAACAACGCGCGGAAGTGGGTCATCGTCGTCGTCAGCTCGCCGGACTGGAAGAACGGCACGCCGTTCTGCGTCACAAGCACGCCGCCCTTGGTCAGGCAGCGCTTGCAGCGGCCGTAGAAGTCCTTGGTGAAGAGGATTGCCCCCGGTCCCTGCGGGTCGGTGGAATCGACGATGATGACGTCGAAGCGGTTCTTCGTCTCGCCGACATACTTGAAGCCGTCGTCGATGACGCTCTCGAAGCGCTTGTCGGCGAAGACCGGCTTGGTGAATTCCGGATAATGCTCTTTGGCGAACTCGATCACCGAGGCGTCGATCTCGACCTGAACGAGCCGGCGGACCGATTTGTGCTTGAGCACCTCTTCGGCAATGCCGCAATCGCCGCCGCCGATGATGAGGACGTCCCGGACGCGGCCATGCGCGAAGATGGGCACGTGGCTCATCATCTCCTGGTAGACGTATTCGTCGCGGCTGGAGATCTGGGTGGCGCCGTCGAGCATCAGCATCTTGCCGAAGAACTTGTGCTCGAACAGCACGAGATGCTGGTGCTCGGTCTGCGTCTCGTAGAGCACCTTTTCGACCTCGTAGGTCATGCGAAAGCCGAGGTCGTCGAACAGCGTCTCGGCGATCCAGCGCTTTTCGGCCATGGGGCGCTCCTCACATGCAAACGGCCGGACGATAGAGTCCGGCCGTCACACTTCAAGTCAACGGGCGATCAGGCCCCCTGCCCGCGCAGGATCTCGCTCACGGCGATCCGCTTGGGCTTGAACGCCTTGCGCAGCACCGGCACGCAGGCGTCCGGATTGGCATTGCCGCACATGAAGACGTCGAGCGCGGCATAGCCGTTTTCCGGCCAGGAATGGATCGAGATGTGGCTCTCGGCCAGCACCGCGACCCCCGAAATCCCGCCATTGGGCTCGAAATGATGCAAATGAATGTGCAGCAGGGTGGCCCCGGCCGCCTCCACGCAGGCGCGCAGCGCCGTCTCGATGTGATCGAGTTCGTCGAGCCGCTTGGCGTCGTAGAGATCGATGATGAGATGCGCACCCGCGCACCGCACCCCGTTCCTCACCACGAAATGATCGTCTCGCTCTTCAGCAGCGGGCGCGACGATCGGTAGTTCCTTCTTTCGGGCGGTACTTGGAGTCCCCAAGCCCTTGACCGATTGAAAGAGGGCGTTCTGGCGCATGCCGTCCTCCCCAACCTGAGATCAAAGCCCCAGAAACCGGCAAGCCGGTTCACGGAACGCGAATGCCGCTGAACCAACCCAACACAAGCGGACTGATCCAAGCGGCAATCGCAAATAAGCACATCGAATACAGTGATCAAGCAATTTCTTGAAGAATTCGTGAAAACGACTCGACGCCACGCGCACGCGCGTTGCGCGCTCGTGAGTCAGCAACGACGAAGAGCGCCGCGCGCGACGGCGAAAAGGGCCGTCGCTACTTGCTTTTCGCGCCGACGGTCTGCGCTTCGGCGACGGCGATCGCTGTCATGTTGATGACGCCGCGCGCCGTCACCGACGGCGTGAGGATATGAGCCGGGCGGGCGGCGCCGATCAGGATCGGGCCGACTGGCAGCGCGTCGGCGAGCACCTTGATCATCTGATAGGCGATGTTGGCGGCGTCGAGGGTGGGCATGATGAGGACATTCGCTTCGCCCTTGAGGCGCGAATGCGGCAGCACCCGGTCGCGGAAGGTCGTGCTGAGCGCTGAATCGCCGTGCATTTCGCCGTCGACCTCCAGCTCGGGGTGCGAGCGGACCAGGATGTCGAGCGCGGCGCGCATCTTGCGGGCCGAATCGGTGTCGTAGGAGCCGAAATCGGAGTGCGAGAGCAGCGCGATCTTCGGCTCGATGCCGAACCGGCGGACATGGGCGGCGGCAAGCACCGCCATGGCGGCGATCTCCTCCGCCGTCGGCACCGGCGCGACCTGCGTATCGGCCAGAAAATACGCGCCTTTGGCGGTGATCACGAGCGAGAGCGCGGCGAGATCGCGCACGCCCGATGCAAGCCCGATCACGTCGCGGATGTTCTTCAGGTGGGCCATGTAGCGGCCTTCGAGGCCGCAGATCATGGCGTCGGCCTCGCCGCGGCGCACCGCGAGCGCGGCGATGACGGTCGCGTTGGTACGGACGATGGTGCGGGCGGCGTCGGGCGTGATGCCGCGGCGTCCGGCGGCCTCGATATAGGTCTGGACGAAGTCGCGATAGCGCGGATCGTCCTCCGGATTGATGAGGGCGAAATCGCGTCCGGGCTTGATCGAGAGGCCGTGCCGCTCGAGCCGCGCCTCGACCACCGCCGGCCGGCCGACGAGAATGGGCTGCGCGAGCCCCTCCTCCACCACCACCTGCGTTGCCCGCAGGATGCGCTCGTCCTCGCCTTCGGCGTAGATGACGCGCTTGGGCTCGCCTTTGGCCTGGGTGAACAGCGGCTTCATGATGAAGCCGGAGCGGAAGACGAAGCGGTTCAGCCGCTCCACGTAGGTGTCGAAATCCACGATCGGCCGGCGCGCCACCCCCGATTCAATCGCCGCCTTGGCGACGGCGGGGGCAATACGCAGGATCAGGCGCGGATCGAACGGGTTCGGGATGAGCGAGCCTGGTCCGAAGGTGCGTGCCTCCCCGCCATAGGCGCGCGCGGCCACGTCGGAGGGCGCTTCGCGCGCCAGCGCCGCGATCGCCTCGACCGCCGCCCGCTTCATCGCCTCGTTGATGGTGGTCGCCTCGACGTCCAGCGCCCCGCGGAAGATGTAGGGAAAGCACAGGACATTATTGACCTGGTTGGGATAGTCGGAGCGCCCGGTGCAGATCATCGCGTCCGAGCGCACGCGGAGGACCTCCTCGGGCATCATTTCCGGCATCGGGTTGGCGAGCGCCATGATCAGCGGCCGGCGCGCCATCGCCTTGACC
>CAZSAW010000397.1:0-3006 GCA_964604745.1 uncultured Hyphomicrobiales bacterium | reverse complement strand
AGCGGCCGGAAGACCTGCACCACCCCCTCCTCCGCCAATTCCTGCAGGGCGCCCTTGAGCTTCTTGGCCTTCATCGCGTCGGCGAGACGGACGCGGCGCAGGATTTCCGGGGCGAAGCTCGGCACGCCGACGAACTTGATGTCCTCGCCTTCGGTGAGGGTGTCGCCGATCCGCAAGGTGCCGTGGTTGGGAATGCCGACGACGTCGCCGGCAAAGGCCTCGTCCGCGACCGAGCGGTCCTGCGCGAAGAAGAATTGCGGCGCCGACAGCGTCATCGGCTTGCCGGTCCGCACCAGCCTCGCCTTCATGCCGCGATCGAGCTTACCCGAGCACAGGCGCGCGAAGGCGATGCGGTCGCGATGGTTCGGGTCCATGTTCGCCTGGATCTTGAACACGAACGCACTCATGCGCGGCTCGGTCGCGTCGATCCTGCGCTTGTCGGATTGCTGCGCACGCGGCGGCGGCGCAAAGGTGCCGAGCGCCTCAAGGAGATCGCCGACGCCGAAATTCTTCAGCGCCGAGCCGAAAAAAACAGGCGTCAGATGGCCTTCGAGAAAGGCATCGACATCGAACTTGTGACAGGCCTCGCGGACGAGCGCGAATTCCTCTTCCAGCGCCCTGGCGTCGAGATTGGGATTGAGCGACGTCAGTTCGGCGACGGTCATCTTCTTTGCGACGCCGGTCTTGGACGCATCGCCTTCAACGAGCCGCACGCCGCCATCGAGCAGATTAAGCGTGCCGATGAAGTCGCGGCCGCGGCCGATCGGCCAGGTCACAGGCGCGGTATCGAGCGCCAGCGTCTTCTCGATCTCGTCGAGAAGATCGAACGGGTCGCGGCTCTCGCGGTCCATCTTGTTGATGAAGGTGATGATCGGAATGTCGCGCAGGCGGCAGACTTCGAACAATTTGCGCGTGCGCGCCTCGATGCCCTTGGCGGCGTCGATCACCATGACCGCGGAATCGACCGCCGTGAGCGTGCGGTAGGTATCCTCGGAAAAGTCCTCGTGGCCGGGCGTGTCGAGCAGGTTGAAGACGCGGCCGTCGAATTCGAATGTCATGACCGAGGTGACGACGGAAATGCCGCGCTCGCGCTCGATCGCCATCCAGTCCGATCGGGTCGAGCGGCGGTCGCGCTTGGCCTTGACCTGACCGGCGAGATTGATGGCGCCGCCGAACAGCAAGAGCTTCTCGGTCAGCGTGGTCTTGCCGGCATCCGGGTGCGAGATGATGGCAAAGGTGCGCCGGCGCGCCACTTCCGCCGCCAGCGGAGAGCGGGCAAGCGACTCGTCGGCGCGCAGAGGCTTGTTCATGGCGCGCATGTGGCAGGGAACGCGCCCCTAATCAAGTGGCTGGGAGGCCGCCGCCAAACGGCTATTGCGGGGTCGGGCTCCGCCGCGCCAGGACGCAGAGAATGGCGACGATCAGGCAGGCAAAAACGACCTTCGGATCGGCATCAATCTCGCCAGGCAATTCCGGCGTGTGCCCCGACAAGACGACACCAGCGCTGGCCGCGGTCAGCAGCCAGAGGCTGCCGACCAGCAGGGTGAAGACGCCGACGCATCGCCGCCACATGGATTTGCCTCCGGGCTTACCGCTCGCCAGCGACAATGCCCGAGTACCGCCAACGCGTATGTGATGCGCGCCACACACGTAGCTGCTGCCAACCCGCTCGCCTTAAAGAACTTTAATCCGGGTGTAACGACAGCGTTAGATGTGCGCCGCAACAATCCCGCCATTGCACCGTTGACGTCCGGCGTTTTCGGAACCTTGGCGGAGACTTTGGCATGCCCGATCAAGCGGCACATGCGACGGCGCGACGACGGTTGAAACCCGTCCTGATCGCTGCCTTCGCCTGCGCGCTGGTTGCCGCGGGCGTGCTGCTCTGGCGTCACGGCGAACCGACGACATCGCAGGCGGCTGTCCCTGCGAACGCGCCTGCCACGGTGACCACCACGAGAGCAACAATCAAGGATGTCCCGATCTACGTCGAGAGCCTTGGCACGGTGCAGGCTTCCAACACGGTCTCGGTCCACAGCCAGGTCGACGGAAAATTGCAGAGCGTGAACTTCGTCGAGGGCCAGGAGGTGCATCAGGGCGACGTGCTTGTGAAAATCGATCCCCGCCCCTTCCAGGCCGCGCTCGATCAGGCGCGCGCGAAAAAGGAACAGGACCAGGCGCAACTCGTCTCCGCGCAGAAGGATCTTGATCGATTCAAGCCACTCGCCGCGCGCGGCTTCGAAACGCAACAGAACGTCGACCAGCAGCAATCCAAGGTCGACCAGTTCAAGGCGGCGATCGATGCCGATCAGGCGGCGATCGAAAGCGCGCAGGTGCAACTAAGCTATACGACCATCACGGCGCCGATCGACGGTCGCGTCGGCTTTCGCCAGATCGATGTCGGCAATATCGTTCACGCCTCCGACACCAATCCGATCACGGTGCTGACGCAGGTTCGGCCGGCAAACGTGGTGATGACGCTGCCGCAGAAGGAGCTTGCCAATGTGCGTGATGCCATGCTGCGCGGTTCCGTTGTCGTCCTTGCCTACGATCAGGACGGGTCGCACCAGCTCGCGACCGGTCAATTGCTGCTCGTCGACAACGAGATCGACCAGAACACGAGCACGATCCGGCTGAAAGCCGTCTTCCCCAATCAGGGCGACCGGCTGTGGCCGGGCGAATTCGTGAAGCTGCGGACGCTGATCGATACGCGCAAAGGTGCGTTGACCATTCCCGCAGCCGCCCTGCAGCGCGGGCCGGACGGATTCTATGCGTGGCTGATCCATAACAACACCGCCGAGCAGCGCACGATTGAAGTTGCCACCACGCAGGGCGACACCGCGATTATCAAGAGCGGATTGGCGGCCGGGGACCGCGTCGTGGTGCGCGGTCAATATCGGCTGCAAGCGGGCGCACCAATCGAGGAGCGCGCCGATAACGGCGCGCGCCCGGCGGGGCGCGGCACGTGAATATCTCGCAGCCCTTCATCGAGCGGCCGATCGCGACCTC
>CAZSAW010000396.1:0-29332 GCA_964604745.1 uncultured Hyphomicrobiales bacterium | reverse complement strand
CGAGCATTTCGCCCAACCCCTGTTGATCCTTGCGGCCGCTCTTGGCCGGAACGTGGAAGGAATGGTCCGCGGCCTCGAACAGCGTCAGCGTGGCGCGGCCGCCAAGCCGCGTGACGACAGAACGTAACAGACTCAATTCGGCCAAAGCGTCGTTCGTGCCCTGCAGGAATAGCATCGGAATTGTAATGCCGAAAAGATGCACCGCGCGCTCGTCCGACGGCTTGCCTGCGGGATGCAGCGGAAATGCAAAGAAGACAAGGCCGCGGACACCGGGCAGCGGCTCGGCTGCCTGCGCCTGCGACGTCATGCGTCCGCCGAAGGACCGCCCGCCCGCGAACAACGGCAGACCGCCGGCGCGCCGTGCAGCCTCCGCCACCGCCGCGCGCACAACCCTGTGCGCGACCGCCGGAGCATCCGGCCGCTTCGAACCGCGTTCCATGTAGAGGAACTGAAAGCGCAGCGTCGCGACGTCACGTTCGGCGAGCCCTTCTGCCAAGGCTGCCATCGACTTGTGTGTCATTCCTGCGCCCGCGCCATGCGCGAGGGCCAGACACGCGCGCGGCTTTGCCGGCGCAAGCCACAGGGCGGAGACGCTGTCGCCACCATCCAGCGAAATTGAGATTTCCTGCGGAGTGTTCATTGACGCCGGCTCGCAGTCAGACCGCGCGCGGACCGCGCACCATTGTCTGTGACGAAGCGAACCACTCCCACTCGATCGTTCAAAGCGATCATAACGCGCTCATCTCACATCGACAATTTTTCCGCACAGCAAAAAGAACCGACTCGCCGATCCGTCAGGAATTTTGGCTCTTGAACTCAAACAGGAATTTCGCGGACTCAGAAGCCGCTCGCGTCTGCATTCGATCATCGTTCGAGTATTCCGGCCCAAGCCGCAGCCGCAACCTCACGAGCGTTGCGATCGATTAGATCGCCGTGTGCCAACACGATCCGCTGAAAGTCCCACAGCAGAATGCGCCGAAGCGATTTCGCCGCTTTCCGACGGTTGCTCCAACCCATCCGATATTCCGGCGCGGGACGGGGATTGTTCCACATGTGAAACACATGCTTGAACAAAAACTTCAGTACACGTCCGATATGGGGCGTCGTGTCGGTGAAGTTCTCGATGAGGTCAACGAGGATCAACGTGCGGCTAGCGCGGTGAAACATCGCGACCTCGCGCATATATCGAGCGCCCTGTACGAGCACTTGGTCTATCTCCCCAATCCAGTCCGCAGGAGCCGCATCACCGAGGACCCCGTGGTATTTCAGACCAGGGCGCTTACGCTCGATGCCGGGGCAAATCCATGTCTTCGCCGTTGGAAACGCGGCTTGTGCGGTGGCTGCGTACAAGGTGTGGTAATTTCCCGGAGCGACGATATGGGCGACCGGACCGAGCGCGGAAATCTTTTCGGCCACCGCCGCCGTGATGTCGCAGGGCGAATGCAGCATTAGTTCTCCAGACGAAAGGCGGATCACCGTCATTCTTGCGTCGAACCTCGTTCCCGCCATTCGAATGGGATATGCACAAAGCCATATCTGATCTGCGACATAGGGCATAAGGGGCATCGCGGCCCTCTCGCGAGACAACTTGCCGGCACTCATATTAGATCGATCGCTATCGCTCTTGCTGCGATCATGTTTTTGCCGCTTGTGAGGCCGTGCCGAATGCGATCGAAGGCATTGTGTGCGACTTCAGCATGCCCCGAGCCGCCGCTCCAGCAACTATCAGCGTCTATCGCGTACGAACATTATGCTGGAATGCTCCAACGAGGCCGATAGCCGCCGCTTCTACTCCCTCTCACTCCCACTCGATCGTTCCGGGCGGCTTCGACGTCACGTCGTAGACTACGCGGTTGACGCCCTTCACCTCGTTGACGATGCGTGTCGCGACATGGCCGAGGAATTTCATGTCGAAAGAATAGAAGTCCGCCGTCATGCCGTCGGTGGACGTCACCGCGCGCAAACCCACGACATAATCGTAAGTCCGGAAGTCGCCCATCACGCCGACGGTCTTCACCGGCAGGATCACGGCGAAGGCCTGCCAGATATCGTCGTAGAGGCCGGCGCGGCGAATTTCCTCGATGTAGATTTCGTCGGCCAGCCGCAGGATATCGAGCTTCTCTTTCGTGATCGCGCCGGGGCAGCGGATCGCCAGACCCGGCCCGGGGAACGGATGCCGGCCGACAAACACTTCAGGCAACCCAAGCTCGCGGCCGAGCGCGCGCACCTCATCCTTGAACAATTCGCGCAACGGCTCGACGAGCTTCATGTTCATGCGCTCGGGCAGGCCGCCGACATTGTGATGCGACTTGATCGTGACCGACGGTCCGCCGGTGAAGGAGACGCTCTCGATCACATCCGGATAGAGCGTGCCCTGAGCCAGAAATTTTGCGCCGCCGATCTTCTTCGCCTCGCGCTCGAACACATCGATGAACAGGCGGCCGATGGTCTTGCGCTTGATTTCCGGATCCTCGACGCCTTGCAGGTCCTCAAGGAACATGTCTTCCGCATCGACATGCACAAGCGGAATGTTGTAGCTGCCGCGAAACAGCGCCACGACCTTTTCCGCCTCACCGAGCCGCAACAGCCCGTGATCGACGAAGACGCAGGTGAGCTGGTCGCCGATCGCCTCGTGGATGAGCACCGCCGCGACCGCTGAATCAACGCCGCCCGACAGGCCGCAGATCACCTTCTCCTTGCCGACCTGTGCGCGGATTTTCTCGATCGCCTCCTCCTTGAAGGCGCGCATCGTCCAGTCGCCCTTGCAGCCGGCGATCCTGCGCACGAAATTGCGCAGAAGCGCCGCGCCATGCGGCGTATGCACGACTTCAAGATGGAATTGCGTGGCGTAGAACTTGCGCTTCTCGTCCGCAATCATGGCGATCGGCGCATTCGGCGCCTTGCCGACGACGCGGAACCCTTGCGGCGGCACGGTGACGCGATCGCCGTGACTCATCCAGACCGGATATTTCTCGCCCTTTTTCCACACGCCTTCGAACAGCGGTGTGTCCTCCGTCACCTCAACTTCGGCGCGGCCGAACTCGCGATGATGGCCACCCTCGACCTTGCCGCCGAGCTGATGCGCCATCGCCTGCTCGCCGTAGCAGATGCCGAGGACAGGCACGCCCGATTCATAAATTTGCACCGGCGCGAGGGGCGCGCCTTTCTCGTGCACCGAAGCAGGGCCGCCGGAGAGGATGACGGCCTTCGGCTTCATCGCCGCGAAGGCAGCTTCGGCCTTGTTGAAGGGCACGATCTCGGAATAGACGCCCTCCTCGCGCACGCGCCGCGCGATGAGCTGCGTGACCTGCGAGCCGAAATCGACAATGAGGATTTTGTCGTGCGTGGGGACTTGCGCCATGGCGGGTTCTAATCGTGATTCTTGCGGCTGTCGAGCCGCGCTCGCGCTCATGCGCCCTCCAGCGTGATCAGCATGTCGCGCGCCGCTTGCCGGCGCAGCGCGATCAAAGGCTGATATTCCGGCGCGTTGTACCAGGCATCGAGCGCCGCCTTGTCAGGAAACTCGATGATGACGGCACGGCCGGGTTGCCAGACCGCGTTGTCGGCCTCAAGCACCACATGACTGCCGCCGCGCGTCAGGTAACGTCCGCCGTATTTCGCGATCATCGGCGCAACCGCGCTGCGATATTCCTCGAATTTAACCGGGTCGGTGATCTTGTGCTCGGCAATCAGATAGGCAGGCATGACGCGCACCTCGAATTATCCGCGACGCATAAGCGAAACGAAAAAACCGTCCGTCCCGGTGCGACGCGGCGTCATCAATAAGCCTTCGGCCGATATAAGCACGGCGCGCTGGAAGAGGTAGCCGCGCTCGCCCAGCGCCTTGACGACTTCGCTGGGCTTTTCCACGGAAAAGTCGCGGTGCCGGTCGAGAAAGGTGCGTATTTGCGCGCCATTTTCCTCGTCGAGCACCGAGCAGGTGATGTAGGCAACGCGACCGCCGTCCTTGACCAGCGGTACGGCACGTTCAAGCACATCCGCCTGCTCCTTGCGGCGGATGTCGAGCGCACCGGGGCGCATGCGCCATTTCGCATCCGGATTGCGCCGCCAGGAGCCGGTACCGGTGCATGGCGCATCGATCAGCACGAGATCGATGCGGCCGGCGAGATCGTCGAGCTCCCCTCCACCGGAACGGCGCGTTCGCACCTGGACATTGCGTACGCCCGCGCGATCGAGCCGCTCGTGAATGGGCGCAAGCCGCCGCTTGTCGCTGTCGGTGGCGAAAATCTGACCCTTGTTTTCCATCATCGCGGCGAGCGCCAGGGTCTTGCCGCCACCCCCGGCGCAGAGATCGACCACCTGCTCGCCAGGCCTTGCGCCCGCGAGCAATGCCGCAAGCTGCGAGCCTTCATCCTGGATTTCGATCAAGCCTTTGATGAACGCGGGCTCGGCATGGATCGCGGGATTCTTTGCCTCCGGCGCGAGCGCGATACGCAAGCCCCACGGGGACCAGCGCGTCGCCTGCGGCGAGAGATCGGCGAGCGCCGTCAGCGCTTCGTCGCGATCGCCATTCAGCATGTTGGTGCGCAGATCGAGCGGCGCCCGGCTCGCAAGTGCAGCCGCCTCCTTGGCACGGTCTTCGCCGAAGACGCGCGCGAGATAAGGATCGAGCCATTCCTGGTAATCGCCGGCGACATGCGGCGGTGCGCCATCAAGAGTCGCCGCGCCGAGCGCCGCGCGTTCCGCATCTGTCAGAGGTGGCGGCGCAAAACGTGCGCCGTTGAACAGCGCGTCGATCGCCGCAACGTCGAGGCCGCGTTCGAGGTGCAACATGCCAAGCACGATCGCGCGCGATGTTTCTGCGCGCATGACGAAGGCGGCGGACGCGCGGCGGCGAAGCGCATCATAGGTCAGGCCCGCGATCGCAGCGCGGTCTCCGGAACCGGCAAAGCGATGCGATAGCCCCCAATCCTTCAGCGCTTCGTTGGCGGGGCGCCTGCGTGCGTCAATATCGGCGAGAACGTCGATCGCGGCGGCGATCCGGGCGGCAGGCGTCATCTCAATCGGCGATCAGCACGCGTACGATGAAAATCACCCACATCACAAGGAGCACCAGCGCGCCGATACCGTAAACCGCGCCGCGCTGATGAACATTATTCGTGGTGACATGGATGGCGGCATGAGCGATGCGCGAGAGAACGAAGACCCATGCCAGGATCACAAACAGAAGATCCGCCTTGCGCGCGATCAAGACAAGAATGGTGAGCACATAGAACAGCATCGGCAATTCGAACTGATTGCTGAAACTGTTGCTGATCTGCATGGTCCGCGCCGGCCATGTCGGCTCGCGCAGCGCGATCTGGCTCGGCCGCACCGCGCCGGTGCGGAAATCCATCCCCCGCCGGTAACCCATCCACAGCCAGAGCACGAATGTCAGGAGGACCTGCACGAACAGCGGAAGAAGCGCGGCTTGCAAGGACATGAGCTGGCTCCGGACCGGTTGCTCCTGTCCGCATAGCAGGTCTCGCCGCATTCCGGCAAATATCCTGGCTGCCGTGCGGAACAATGCGACTGGGCATTCGCGCCCTTACTGCTTGATGCTGATCGCCGTCTCCTTGTCCTTGTCAACGAAAGCTGTCAGCCACTCATCTTCGTCGAACAGGTTGGCAAGATAGCGGTCGATCTCCTTGCCGCCGTGATTGAGGTTCGCGCTGATCAAAAGGCCTCCGGCCCGCAGCAAGGCCCGCATCTGCTTGAGCAACGGCGGCGTCGGCGTAAAGCCGTCGAAAAAGGCGACATCGTAGCCAGCGTCGAGACGCTTCATGACGGACTCGAAGTCGCCTTCATGCACCACGATGTGGCCGGTAAGGTCATGCGAGGCGACATTCTCACGCGCGAGATGCACATGTTCCGGATCACGTTCAATCGTGTCGATCACGGCATCCGGCGCACCGCGCGCAAAGGAGAGCGCTGTGTAGCCGATCGCACTGCCGAGCTCGAGAATGCGCCGCGCGTTTGCCGCCGCCGCAAGCGCGCTCAGAAGCGGCCCATTCGCATACGGATAAGTGCCGCAGCCATGCTGGGCACGATGCGCGTTGGTAGCGTCGCGGACCGCCGCGAAAGGATCGGGGGTCATCAAGAGCTTAAATCAACCTCTCACGTTTCCACGTTATCAACCGCGCCTCTGCATCCGCGTACTCTGCCATCGTATCGCCGCCCGATTCCTGGTTGCAGCGCTGAACATACAGTGCGAGCTCGCCCGACTTCCATCCCTCCCGGTCGACGACTGGCTCATAAAAACCGAGGTCTTCATCCACCAAAAGGCGATGCCGGGCTCGATCGATCTGGTAGTGAGGCGGTGCCAGCGAGGTCATGACGAGCCGGCCGTCGAATTCGTGGCTGCGGAAAATTACATGCGCAGTACCGTCCGGATCGACGAGCAATTCAGGGCGGCTGTGCGGCAGCGGCAGCGTTCCCGCGCCTGCTAGCTCGAACCGGGTCTTGAAGCGGCTGACCGTCGATACGGTCCACCGCCCCTTTTCGCACCATCCCAATCGGTACTGGACGATGCCCTGCTCGTCATTCCAATAGCTGAGCACCATCGGTACTCCGTCTCCGCGCCAGGCCGCCGACGCTTGATTGATCAAATTGGCGTTGGGCGGGACGGGAATTGCGGGCTGCGCAGTCGAAGGCGTCACGGGCAAACGAAGAGGATCGTCGCCGACGTCAACGAGACTCCGCAGCGCGTCGTTTGATAGCAAACACGCAATGCCGGTATTGCCGAAGACGCCGATTTCGTCGAGGCTCAAACGCCAGACGAGAAAAAGCACTGTCCTCCCGCTTTCGGAGGCGACAGGAGTATTCAAATAGGGCCCGCGATTGAAACCGGTCGAGATGCGGCCACTGATCAGAGCCACGGGGTCGGCTTCCCAGCGGTGAGTCGTGCGATTGAGCCGCATGACGCGGATATCGCCGCTTGCAAAGCTGCCATCACGAAACAGAAGGATGAGCTCGCCGCGCGGAGGAACGGACAGAAACATGGGATAGCTCGCGCGCTGCGCACATGCGTCGCTCAGCCATTCGGGCGCCGAAAAACCTGCACTTAAGCCGGGCCTGACCGACCGCGCCAACTGTATTTTTGAATCGTGCGCTCCATACGCCACATGCAAGTATCCATCACCATCGAGACCAAGGCTGATCGAAAGGTGCGCATCGAACGGTTGCCGCGCGGCTGCGAGGCTCACGCGTTCCGCCGCCGCGCCTGCGACGACGGAAGCCACCACCACGTCCCCGTGGGCACCATAGAAGCTGACATACCGGATCCCGCCGCGCGAAATCAGCCCGCTCGAGCGAAACGGCACACAGTTGACGCTGTTCGCGGCCCAGGCGGATCCGAGCGGCACCGACATGTCCGCTTTCAGACAATTCATGGCTCTTTCGATCCGCGCATCTGTCCAGCCCACCAATGGCAGCGTCAACGTAACGATGCGCGCTGACGAGTCCACTTCGCATTTGCCCAGTTATGCGGCCCTCAAAAAGGAGCGCGTCGCGCGGCAGCGACACCGCACGGTCGATATCATCGTCTGTGTACACAATGCGCTGGATTTTGTGACGCCGTGTCTTGCGTCGGTGCGGCCGACGCTCGGCCCCAACCACCGCCTGCTCGTCATCGACGACGCTTCAAGCGCGGACGTTGGCGAACACTTGCGCGAATGGTCCCGGCGCGATTCCCGGATCATCGTCCTGCGCAATCCGCGGCAACTCGGCTATACACGCGCGGCCAATATCGGCTTGCGCGAGTCCAAGGCCGATTTCGTCATTCTGCTCAATAGCGACACATTGGTCGCGCCGGATTGGATCGAAAAACTGTGCGACGCGATTTATTCGATCGATCGTCCGGGCATCATCGGTCCGCTCTCGAATGCCGCCAGCGCCCAATCGTTGCCAGACAATCACGCGACGGCGTCGCAGACCGCAATCAACCCACTGCCGCAAGGCTGGTCCGTCGCGGATATGGACCGCTGGTGCGAAGCGCAAACGCAAGGCACAACCTTGCCCCGCGTTCCGCTGGTGCACGGCTTCTGTTTCGGCATCGCACGTCCGGTGATCGAAACGATCGGCGTGTTTGACGAAATCTTGTTTCCGGACGGTTACGGTGAGGAAAACGACTATTGTCTGCGGGCCGCCGACGCAGGTTTTGACCTTGTGGTGGCGACGCACACCTTTGTTTTTCACGCCAAGACGAAGAGCTATTCCCCGGCGCATCGCGAGAAACTAGCAGCCGCCGCGGATGTTGCCTTGCGGACGCGTTACAGCGATGCTCGCGTGGATCGCGCCATCGCGACATTGAACGATCTTCCGATCCTTGCCGCGCTCCGCACCAAGGCCGCCGGGCTTTACCGATAGGTCACACGCGGCTCGGGTAATTCGGACTCTCGCGCGTGATCACCACATCGTGCACGTGGCTCTCGCGCAGGCCGGCGGAGGAGATGCGCAGGAATCTCGCCTTCTGGTGTAGGTCGTCGATCGTGCGTGCGCCGACATAGCCCATGGCCGCACGCAAGCCTCCGGCGAGTTGGTGCAGCACCGTGGCGGCGGAGCCTTTGTAAGGCACCTGCCCTTCGACGCCTTCAGGAACGAGCTTCAACGTGTCCTTGATGTCCTGTTGGAAATACCGGTCGGCAGAGCCGCGTGCCATCGCACTCACCGAGCCCATGCCGCGATAAGTCTTGTACGAGCGTCCCTGATAGAGAAACACCTCGCCCGGCGTCTCGTCGGTGCCTGCAAGCAGCGATCCAACCATCGCGCAATCCGCCCCCGCCGCCAGCGCCTTGGCGAGATCGCCGGAATACTTGATGCCGCCGTCGGCAATGACCGGCGTGCCGCTTTTGCGCGCCTCTTCCACCGCATCCATGATCGCGGTGAGCTGCGGCACGCCGACGCCTGCAACGATGCGCGTGGTGCAGATCGAGCCCGGTCCGATTCCGACCTTGATCGAATCCGCGCCGGAATCGATCAGCGCCTTTGCGCCGTCGCCGGTCGCAACATTGCCGGCAACGACCTGAACTTTGTTGGACAGCCGCTTGATGCGGTTGACCGCCTCGAGCACGCGCCTGGAATGGCCGTGCGCGGTATCGACGACCACAAGATCGACACCCGCTTCGATCAGCCGCTCGGTGCGTTCGAAGCCGGCATCGCCGACCGTCGTTGCCGCAGCGACGCGCAAACGCCCCTGCTCGTCCTTGCATGCATTGGGATTGGCCACCGCCTTCTCGATATCCTTCACGGTGATGAGACCAACGCAGCGATATTGATCGTCGACGACCAGCAGCTTCTCGATGCGGTTCTGATGCAGCAGCCGTTTCGCTTCCTCCTGACCGACACCCTCGCGAACGGTAACGAGCCGATCCTTGGTCATCAGCTCCGAGATTTTCTGCCGCGGATCGGTCGCGAAGCGCACGTCGCGGTTTGTCAGAATGCCGACAAGCTTGCCCGCCCTGCCGTTGCCACCGCCCTCGACCACCGGAATTCCGGAAATGTGATGATCCTTCATCAGCGAGAGCGCGTCGGCGAGCGTGGCGCTCGGCGGGATCGTGACCGGATTCACCACCATCCCGGATTCGAACTTCTTGACCTGCCGCACCTGTCCGGCCTGATCGGCGGGGTCGAGGTTGCGGTGGATGACACCGATGCCGCCCGATTGCGCCATGGCGATCGCCATGGCCGACTCGGTCACGGTGTCCATCGCCGAGGCGATGATCGGCATGTTCAGGGGAATGTCGCGGGTGACGTGCGTTCGGATATCGACCTCGGACGGAAGCACGTCCGAAAGCCCAGGCTGCAGCAGAACGTCGTCGAAGGTAAGGCCCTCGCGGGGGGCGCCGTTGGGATTTGCCATTGCCAACTCTAAACGACCTTTCCCATCTCAGCAAATCGGACAGGATCGTGGTTGGCGGTGGTCGTTAGCACAGGCCCCACCGCTTTGCGAGGTCGGCCGCTCCGGAAACCACGGAATTCACGCCGATTGAATGACGACCCCCACCCGGTGGGCGGCGTTGTTGCAATAGCCGCGCGGATTCCAGGGTGCGCTGCCCAAGGGCTGCGAGCGGCCTTCGACATCGGTGGCACGCGCCACAAATGTGGCCGGGCCCGGCGCGAGTCCTGGCCACGTCGCGCGGAAGCGGCGCCAGGCGAAACGCTCGGCAGCGGGATCGAGCGCCGCGTCCCGCCAGCTTTGTCCGCCGTCCGCCGAGACGAAGACACCAGCCACCGGAACGTGACCGCTCCAGGCGAAACCGCGGATCTCGAGGCCCTCCCCGGCGCCGAAGACCGCGCCGGCGGGAGGATGCGTGATGAGCGATTTGACCGGCATGTCGACAATTACGTCAAACATCGCCGGGTCGGCTTTTTCGCCAGGCGTAACGGGTTGGCGCGGCAGCCGATAATTGGTGCCGGTCATCTTCTCGCCGTCGTGCTCGCGGTCGCGCACCCAGATGCGATTGAGCCATTTCTGCCAGGCAGAGCCGGGAAAGCCCGGCGCCACGAGGCGGACGGGTGCCCCGTGAAGAAGCGGCAGCGGCGCGCCGTTCATCGAAAAGGCAATCAGGGTCTCGGGCGCCAGCGCCTTCGCGATCGGCAGGCCGCGCGACAACGCCGGCTTCCCGGCGTTCTTCGCCTGCATATCGGGACTGAGATGGCCAGTATAGACAGCGCTTTCCTTCAATCCGCATGCCATGAGCACGTCGCGCATGCGGACGCCGCCCCAGCGCGCGCAGCCAACCGCGCCGTCGGTCCATTGCAGCCCGTCCGTTTCGGGAGCAAAGCCGGACCGACCGTTGCCGGCACATTCGAGCACGGCCATCACTTCCACAGGCTCGAATGTCCGCTGCAATTCCGCAAGCGACCACGATCGTGGCCACGCGACCTCACCGTCGACGGTGACCGACCAATCGCCGGCGTCCACTGTCGGAGTGACGCCGTTGTTTCGGACGAAAAACGACTCGACCGGTGTGAGCGCATCGTCGAGCAGCGCGGGACAAGCCTCCGCATTCAGCGCCTCATCCTCGATGAGGCGCAGCCGCGGCTTCGTTTCGTTCAGAAGCTGCCGCTCAGAGTCCTGCGGCATGCCCGCGGCCTTGCGCCATCTCGCCCCTTGCCGCCGGCCGCGTGCTAGGAGCGCCAACCGGGCGGCGGGCCATGCTGCTTGATCGCCTCGACGAGCTCGCGATGGCGCCGGTCATTGCGCGCCATGTAAATCGCGATCACGGCATGGAGGGACGGCACGAACAGGAGCGGATGGATCACCAGGCCGAAGATGATACAGGGAACAAGTATCACCAGATTGATGATCGCCGAGATGATCTGGCCGTTCAGCAGAAGCCCGAGCGGCGGCAGAAAAATAGCGAGCACATAGATCATGACCCGGCCCTCCGAGCAGCCGATGCGTAAAATGTAGGCTCGACTGCGCTTTCCGCAATGGTCAGCGAGAACGCTTGCGTGCTATCCAGCGGCGGGGCACCCGATCCACTCAAGCGGCCTTCGTGCCTAAGACCTCTTCACCTCCCTCACCCAATCGCATCGTGCCGCTGATCGTGGCGACGGCGCTGTTCATGGAAAACATGGACTCGACCGTCATTGCCACCTCGCTGCCGGCCATCGCCGCCGACATCGGAACCAATCCCCTCGCCCTCAAGCTGGCGGTGACATCATATCTTCTGTCGCTCGCGGTCTTCATTCCCGCGAGCGGCTGGACGGCCGATCGCTTCGGCGCCCGCAAGGTCTTTTGCGCCGCCATCGCCGTGTTCATCATCGGGTCGATCGGCTGCGCGTTTGCGCGCTCGCTGGAGGGCTTCGTCTTCGCACGCATTCTGCAAGGCATCGGCGGTGCGATGATGACGCCGGTCGGGCGGCTTGTGCTGGTGCGCAGCATCGACAAGCGCGAGCTCGTCAATGCCATGGCGTGGGTGACAACGCCCGCCTTGATCGGCCCCGTGATCGGACCACCGCTTGGCGGTTTCATCACGACCTATGCCTCGTGGCCGTGGATCTTTCTGATCAACGTGCCGATCGGCTTTCTCGGCATCACGCTGGCGATGCGCTACATCGATCCGGTCCGATCCGAACATCTCGACAAGTTTGACGGCCTCGGCATGGCGCTGGCCGGGCTCGGCGTCGCCGGCCTTGCATTCGGATTCTCCGTGGCCGGCCTCGACATGCTGCCCTGGCCAGCCGTCATAGCCCTGATCGCCGCCGGCGCAATCTTCATGACGGCCTATGTGGTGCACGCGCGGCGCACGCCAGCGCCCGTACTCGACTTCTCACTGTTCGAACTGCCGACGATGCGGGCGGCGGCGATCGGCGGCTTCCTCTTCCGTCTCGGCATCGGGTCGCTGTCATTTCTCCTTCCGCTCATGCTGCAGCTCGGCTTCGGCCACAGCCCTTTCCAGTCGGGATTGATCACCTTCGCGACCGCGATCGGCGCGATGGGCATGAAAACGGTGGCCGCACGTGCGATCTTCCGGTTCGGCTTTCGCAATGTCCTGATGATCGACGCGGTCCTAAGCGCGCTTTTTCTCGCAGCCTGCGCTGCCTTCACGCCGGCAACGCCGATCCCGCTGATGGTCGGAATCCTGCTGGTCGGCGGCTTCTGCCGGTCGCTGCAATTCACCTGCATCAACACCATCGCCTATGCGGAGGTGGATGCGAGGCGAATGAGCCGCGCCACGTCGCTGATGAGCGTGCAACAGCAACTTGCGGTTTCGACCGGCGTTGCCGTCGGAGCGCTGATCGTGGAAACGACGCTGCATCTCAAAGACACGACAACGATCACCGCCGACGACTTCGCGCCGGCTTTCCTGATCGTCGCGGCAGTTTCCGCCGCGTCGGCGATCATGTTCGCGCAATTGCCGAAAGACGCAGGTGCGGAAATGTCCGGCCATCGGCCGGTGCCGGCGCGAAAGGCCGAACCGATCGCAGCTGCTGAAACATCCGATCAGCGGATCGGATAATTCGGCCCCGCCATGTCATGGCGAGGCCGAAGAGACGGCGCGTCAGATCGCCATCTTCAATTCTTTGGCGGCGCGGAAAGCGACTTTCTTGCTCGCCTTGATCTTGATCGCCTCGCCTGTCGCCGGATTGCGGCCCATGCGCGCTGCGCGCTTGCGCACCTGCAGGATGCCCAGCCCGGCGATGCGGATGCGTTCCCCCTTCTTCAGATGCTTGGTGATCAGCGCGACGAGATCGGTGAGCATCTCGACACCTTGACGCTTGGTCAGCTGGTGTTCTTCGGCGAGGGTCGCCGCAAGATGCTTGAGCGTGATCTTGGTGGCGGGTTTGGTTGCGGCTTTGGCAGCCGGCTTAGCGCTCGGTTTGGACGCCATTTCTGTTGTGCCTCTCTCAACGCGCGATATGCGCGACATCGCGAGGCATAGGAGATTCGCAAAAGGATGCGAAGCGATTCAGCCGATTTTCACGCACTAAACCGCATCCCGCGGCGCGAAATGCACCGAAAATCAGCCGATTCCGCACCTAGCGCCGTGCCGGAATGTCCATGATACCGGCCAGAAAGGCCGAAAAAGCGAGTTGAATCGCCGCAGCAATGCCGGTGAGCGAGAGCATCAGGACACGCAGGATCCATGCGTCGGTCAACGAGCCGAAGCCGGACGATGCCCAGATCGCAATGCACCAGATCGCACCGGAAAGGCCGAGAATCAGAAGCACCAGCGCGGTCAGCAAAAGCCGCTCGAGCGTCAGCGCCGCGAGCGCAGCTCGATAGCGCGGCGACCCGGGGATGAAGCCGTTGTTGACGCCGTAGCGGCGCGCGATCAGCGCAAACAGGATGCTCTGCGCGCCGACCAGTATCGCCATGCAGGCCGCGACGAAGGTATGGACGTCGAACGCAACGCGCCCGATGCGAAGCGGCCCGGGAAAGAGCGCGACCGCAACGACGAGTCCTGCCCCGAGCAACAGCACACCCGGATAGAAGAACAGCCAGCGCGGGCTGTACATCAGGAGAAAGCGCAGATGCCGCCAGCCGTCGCGCCATGTGCGCAGATGCGGCGGACGCGAGCGGCCATCCGGCTTGAGCGTCGTCGGGACCTCCTCGATGCGATAACGCGCCAGCGCCGAACGCACCACCATCTCGCTCGCAAATTCCATCCCCGTCGTGCGCAACCTGAGTGCGGCGATGCGGTCACGCCGGAACCCGCGCAGGCCGCAATGGAAATCGCCAATGCCGACGGAGAAGAACAACCGGCCGATGAAGCTCAGCACCGGATTGCCGAGGTAGCGGTGCAGGAACGGCATGGCGCCCTTGGCGATGCCGCCACGAAAGCGATTGCCCATGACAAGGTCCGCGCCACTGCGCAATCGTTCAACGAAAAGCATCAGATGAAGGAAATCGTAGGAATCGTCGGCGTCGCCCATGATGATGAAACGGCCGCGCGCAGCGGCGATCCCGCCGGCGAGCGCCGCGCCGTAGCCGCGTTCCATGACGTTGACCACGCGCGCACCTTCCGCAGTGGCGATCTTCAAGGAATCGTCGGTCGAACCGTTGTCGGCGATCAGCACCTCGCCGGCGACACCATTCTCGTTCAGAAAGCTTTTGGCCTTGCGGATGCAGATGCCGAGCGTTTCGGCCTCGTTGAGGCATGGCATGAGGATTGTCACTTCGAAGGCGTCGCTTCCCTGCATGTCGGGGCGAAGCGCCGTCTCAGCCACGATCGTCGCCGCGGAAGCCGGTCGCGAGAACATACAATTCGGCGGAATCGGCGCGACTTGCCGGCGGCTTCACATGTTTGACGCTGGCATAGTCGCGCTTGAGCGAGGCGAGCAAGTCGCCCTCGGTGCCGCCTTGCAGTACCTTGGCGAGAAACGCGCCACCCGGCTTGAGCACCTCGCCTGCGAAGTCCGCCGCGGTCTCCACAAGCGCCATGATCTTCAGATGATCGGTGCGGCGGTGTCCGGTCGCGTTTGCCGCCATGTCGGAGAGAACAATATCGGCGCCACCGCCGAGCATCGTCTTCAGTCGTTCGGGGGCCTGCGCGTCGAGAAAATCGAGCCGCTCGAATGTCACGCCCGGAATCGGCGGCATGTCGAGGAGATCGATCGCGACGACGCGCCCCTTGCCGTCGGCCGCACCGACGCGCTTGGCCGCGACCTGACTCCAGCCCCCCGGCGCCGCGCCGAGATCGACCACGGCCAGACCGGGCTTGAAAATGTGGAACTTGTCATCGATCTCGGCGAGCTTGAATGCAGCGCGCGAACGAAATCCCTCGCGCTTGGCGCGCGCCACGTAAGGATCGTTAAGCTGACGATCAAGCCAAAGCTTCGACGAGAGCGAGCGGCGCTTGCCCGTCTTGACGCGCACCTTCAGCTTGCGTTCCCCTGACCCTTTCATCAATGGCTGTCGCCCCAAACGCCATCCTGCCGCATCATTTGCACGAGCATGCCTTCGCGCAGTCCGCGATCGGCAACGCGCAGGCGCGTGCAGGGAAATTGGCGGCGGATCGCTTCAAGAATGGCGCAGCCCGCGAGCACGAGGTCGGCGCGCTCCGCGCCGATGCAGGGATTGGCGACACGCTCGTCATAGGACATGGCGAGCAGCCGCTCGACCACGTCGGACACATCGCCTTCGCTCATCCAGCAGCCATCGACGCGGCGCCGATCGTAGCGCTTGAGCGCCAGATGCACGCCGGCGATTGTGGTCACCGTGCCCGAAGTGCCAAGCAGATGAACGGCGTGCCGATCGTGCGTTTCACCGGCCACGACGAAGCCGTCCACATGCGCCGCGACTTCCGCAATCATTGCTTCGAATGTCTCGCGCGTGACGACGATGCCGCCGTGCCGTTCCGCCAATGTCACGACGCCGACCGGCAGCGACGTCCAGCGATGAATATCCGGCGGCGGTGGGCCGCGACGCAGGCTCGGCGCCTGCGACAGCTTCACCAGCTCGGACGATCCGCCACCGATATCGAAAAGCACCACCCCGCTGGCGAGCGGGTCGATCAATGGCGTGCATCCGGTCGCGGCGAGCGACGCCTCCGTTTCGCGATCGACGATTTCGAGTTCGATGCCGACCGCATCCCGCACGCGATCGAGGAATTCGATACCGTTCTGCGCGAGCCGGCAGGCTTCGGTCGCGATCAGGCGCGCCCGCGTGACGCCGCGATTGCGCATCTTGTCGCGACAGACGGCAAGCGCCTCGAGCGCGCGCGCGATCGCCGCCTCGCTCAGCCGTCCCGTCGTCGTGATCCCCTCGCCCAGACGGATGATGCGGGAGAAGGCGTCAATGACGCGAAATCCGTCCTGGGTCGCGCGCGCGACCAGCAGGCGGCAATTGTTGGTGCCGAGATCCAGTGCGGCATAGGTCGGCCCATAGATATCGGTACCGACCGCCGCGTGTTCACGGCGTCCATGGCTAGGCGCGTCCCGACCCCGCTGGTGTCGGATTTTGACCGAATGGCCGATAACGGGATCGAGGCCGGTCGCCCGTACCTCGTCGTCCATCGAATATGTCCTGCCGACGCGGCCTTTCGGGCCTCCGGCGGCGTTGTTGCTCAAGATCGCGACGAGTCTAGCAGCCGCTGCGCCGGGCGCAAACCTCCAATGCCGGGGCATCCTTGTGCCCCGGTCGGGTGACCGCTATTTCAGGCTTTCCCGACGAAAGACCGAGCCCCCTCATGAACGTGCAAGACGCGAAATCCGCCGACGCTTGGGCTGTCGCCAAATTCGGCATCGGCCAGCCGGTGCCGCGCACGGAGGATCCGGTCCTCGTGCAGGGCCACGGCCGCTATACCGACGACATCAACCTTCCGGATCAGGCCTATTGCGTGATTGTGCGCTCGGCGCACGCGCACGGCGTCATTCGCGGAATCGACGTCGAGTCGGCCAGGACCATGCCCGGCGTGCTCGGCGTCTACACGGCGGCCGATTTGAAGGCGTATGGCACGCTCAAATGCGTCGTTCCGTTCAAGAACCGCGATGGCTCGGATATGCGCAAGCCGGTCCGCCACGCGCTCGCGACAGACAAGGTGCGCTTTGTCGGCGATCCTTTGGCCTTTGTCGTGGCCGAAACGTTGCTGCAGGCAAAAGACGCGGCCGAAGCGGTTATCGTGGATATCGATCCTCTTCCCGCCGTCACGAACATGACCGACGCCGACAAGCCGGGTGCGCCGCAGCTCTACGACGACGTCCCGAACAATGTTTCCCTCGATTACCATTACGGCGACAGCGAGAAGGTTGCCGCAGCCTTCGCCAAGGCTGCGCACACGACGAAACTGCACATCGTCAACACGCGCGTGGTCGTCAGCGCCATGGAGCCGCGCGCAGCGATCGGCGTATTCGACGCTTCGCACGATCACTGGACGCTGCATGTCGGATCGCAGGGCGCTTTCGGCATGCGCAATCAAGTCGCCGACGTGCTCGGCGCGAAGAACGACAAGGTACGTGTCCTCACCGGCAATGTCGGCGGTTCGTTCGGCATGAAGGCTGCCGTCTACCCGGAATATGTCTGCATCCTGCATGCTTCCAAGATGCTCGGCCGGCCGGTGAAATGGACCGACGACCGCTCCGGCGCTTTCGTGTCCGATCACCATGGACGCGATCATGAGATGACGGCGGAGCTCGCTCTCGACAAGGACGGGCGCTTTCTTGCCGTGCGACTCACCGGCTACGGCAACATGGGGGGCTTCCTCGGCACCGTCTCGCCGATGATGTCGACCCTGAACGCGGTGAAAAACACGCCGAGCGTTTACAAGACGCCGCTTCTGGAAGTTTCCACCAAGTGCGTCTTCACCAACACCGTCATGGTGTCGGCCTATCGCGGCGCCGGACGGCCCGAAGGCAATTACTACATGGAGCGGCTGATCGATACCGCAGCCGCCGAGATGGGCATCGATCGCATTGAATTGCGCAAGCGCAATCACATCGCGCCGAGCGAGCTTCCCTACAAAGCCGCCTCAGACATGGTTTATGACAGCGGCGATTTCACCGCCCTCTTGAACAAGACCATCGAGGTTGGCGATCTCGCCGGCTTCGCCAAGCGCAGGCAGGACAGCAAAGCGCGCGGAAAATTGCGCGGACTCGGCATCGGCTCCTATCTCGAAGTCACCGCGCCAGCCAACAAGGAAACGGGCGGAATCCGTTTCGATGCCGATGGCGGCGTCACCATCATCACCGGCACGCTCGATTACGGACAGGGGCACGCCACTCCGTTCGCTCAGGTTCTGAGCGAGAAGCTCGGCGTTCCCTTCGAGCGCATCCGGCTGCTGCAAGGCGACAGCGACGAGCTTCCGGCCGGTGGCGGCACCGGTGGATCGCGCTCTATCCAGGCGAGCGGTCAAGCCATCATCGAAGCTGCCGCCCTCGTCGTCGAGAAAGGCAAGGCCATCGCCTCGCACGTGCTCGAAGCTTCGCCCGCCGATATCGAATTTGCCAACGGCCGCTTCGTCATCGCCGGCACCGACCGCGCGATCGGCATCATGGACCTCGCCGACAAGCTGCGCGGCGGACTGAAGCTGCCGAACGACGCGCCGCAATCGCTCGACGTCAAGCATGTGAGCGACGGCCCGCCCTCTTCTTTCCCCAACGGATGCCATGTGGCGGAAGTCGAGATCGATCCGGAAACGGGTGTCACCGAGATCGTGAAATATTCCTCGGTCAACGACTTCGGTACGATCGTCAACCCGCTGCTTGTTGCCGGCCAGGTGCATGGCGGCGTGGTGCAGGGATTGGGACAGGCTCTGCTCGAACATGCCGTGTACGACGAAGACGGGCAGTTGCTGACCGGTTCCTACATGGATTATGCGCTGCCGCGCGCCAGCAACATGCCGGACATCGGCTTCGTCAGCCACCCGGCGCCGGCCAAGACGAACCCGATCGGAAGCAAGGGCTGCGGCGAGGCCGGGTGCGCGGGCGGTCTTGTCTCGATCATGAACGCGGTCGTCGATGCCCTGTCCGAATACGGCATCCGTCACATCGACATGCCCGTAACGCCACAGCGTGTGTGGGCCGCGATCCAGGAGGCGAAGGCGGCGCGGGTTTGAAGGCTGTTGCCCCCGCGGGCGCACATGCGCTAGGGAGGCGGGCGAATTTCCGCGCCCGTCTCAAGGCTTTCATTACAGTATGACCAACTCCCAACCCTTCAAGGCAGCCGGTCTCATCGGATGGCCGGTCGCTCAATCGCGCTCGCCAAAGATGCACGGCTATTGGATCGAGCGCTACAAGGTCAACGGCACTTACATCCTGATGCCGGTCCATCCCGACAAGGTCGGCGACGCGCTCCGCGGCGTTGTCGCGCTCGGCTTCGCCGGTTGCAATGTCACGATCCCGCACAAGCAGGCGGTGCTGCCGTTCCTCGATCATATCGACCCGCTCGCCAAGCGGATGGGGGCCGCGAACCTGATCGTCGTCGGTGCGGACGGAAAGTTGTCGGGGTTCAACAAGGATGGCTATGGCTGGCGCGAAAGCCTGCGCGACGCCAAGCCCGATTTCGACGTCAAGGTGGGACCAGCGGTCGTAATGGGAGCCGGCGGCGGGGCGCGCGCCATCGTCTTCACGCTCGCAGATGAAGGATGTCCGGAAATCCGTCTGATCAACCGTCATCAGGAGCGTGCCGAGAAGCTCGCTGCCGATTGCGGAAAGATGGTGAAGGTCATCCCGTGGGAGCAGCGTGCCGCGGCACTCGACGGTGCCAACTTGCTCGTGAATTGCACCAATCAGGGCATGATCGGTCAACCGCCGCTCGATCTGCCGCTTGATCGCCTGCCGAAATCGACATTCGTGTCGGACATCATCTTCAATCCGAAGGAAACACCTCTGCTCGCCGCAGCGCGCCAGCGCGGCAATCCGACTGTCAACGGCGTCGGGATGCTGCTGCATCAGGGCCGGCCGGCCTTCAATGCCTGGTTCGGCGTCGAGCCGGAAGTGACGCCGGAATTGTACAAGGTTATCGAAGCGACGCTTTAACGTCGCCGCCCACCCGGGGAAACGTTTGAGGATCGCAACATGACGCACCCGCTTTTTTCTTTGAACGGACGCGTGGCTCTCATCACGGGCGCTTCGCGCGGACTTGGCTGGGCAATGGCCGAAGGCCTCGCCGAATCCGGCGCCACCGTCGTGCTCAATGGCCGCGATCCGAAAACGCTGGCCGAGCGCGTGAAGTCGTTGACCGACCGCAAGCTGAAAGCGGATTTTCTTGCCTTCGACGTCACCGACGAGAAAGCGGCGCGCAAGGGCGTCGATGATGTCGCGGCCAAACATGGCCAACTCGACATCCTGATCGCCAACGCCGGCATGACCTTTCGCCGCCCGATCGCCGAATGGACGGCGGCTGAATGGAATCAGATCATCACCGCCGACCTGACGTCGTGCTTTCTCATGACGCAACAGGCCGTGAAGCACATGCGGACCAGGAAACACGGCCGCATCATCTACACGACGTCGCTGACCGCGCTGCGCGGCCGCCCCGGTATCCACGCTTATGTCGCGGCAAAAACCGGGCTTGTCGGAATGACGCGCTCGCTCGCGGCCGAACTCGCTCCCGACGGCATCACCGTCAACGGCGTGCTGCCCGGATATTTCAAGACCGAGTTGAACAAGGCGCTGCTCGACGATCCGGCTTTCGTCGATTTCGTCAACGGCCGTACCCCGATGAAGCGCTGGGGCGAACCGCGCGAGCTCGCCGGCGCTGCGATCTATCTCGCGTCGGAAGCCGGAAGCTTCGTCACCGGACAGCAGATCATCGTCGACGGCGGCATGTCGTCGATGGTGTGACACGACAAGCAATATGAATCAAAAGGCCGGGTATTCCCCGGCCTTTTTTTATTGGTCTTGTCGCAAACGAAACTACAGCGCCGCGATCGTCTGCACTTCCAGGCGGAAAATCTCGTGCGAGAACCGCGCCGCCAGCACCAGCGTATTGGGCGGGAAATTCGCTTTCCTGAACATTGCCGGGAAATTCTTCTTCCGGTAGGCGGCGTATTTCGGAATGTCGTTGGCGTCTTTCAGAAAAGAAGTGAACTGAACGACATTGTCCCAGTCGGCGCCGGCAGCGCGCAAGGCGTGCTCGATATTGAGAAACACTTGGCGGCATTGCGCGTCGAAATCGTCACCGCCGACCGGCTTGCCGTCCTTGTCAAAGGCGGCCATGCCGGCGACAAAGACGAGGTTCGACGCCCCGCTCACACGCAGCGCGCGCGAATACGGACTGGGCGGCGTCCCGAGCGCCTCGGGATTGAAGACTTTGACCTCGGTCATGGGATGCGTGATCAGGGCAGGATGTAGGTGGTTTTCACCGTCGTGTAGAACTCGACGGCGTACTTGCCCTGCTCGCGCGGACCGTAGCTTGAGCCTTTGCGCCCGCCAAATGGTACGTGATAGTCGACGCCCGCCGTCGGCAGATTGACCATCACCATCCCGGCTTCCGAATTGCGCTTGAAGTGACTCGCGTATTTCAGGCTGGTCGTGCAGATGCCCGCCGACAGCCCGAATTCGGTGTCATTGGAGATCGCAAGCGCTTCGTCATAGTCCTTGGCCTTGATGACGGCGGCCACCGGCCCAAAGATTTCCTCGCGCGCAATGCGCATCTTGTTGTCGACGCCGGTAAAGATCGCAGGCTGCAGATAGAAGCCCGGCTTCTCGCGATTGAGAATATCGCCGCCCCAATGCAGCTTCGCGCCCTCATCCTTGCCGATGGCGATATATTTCAGATCCTGATCGAGCTGGTTCTGATCGACCACCGGACCGATATGCGTGCCCGCCTTGCAGGCGTCGTCGACGACAAGGGATTTCAGACGCTCCGTCACGGCATCGACGAACTTGTCGTGAATGCCACCGGTGACGATGAGGCGGGACGACGCCGTGCAGCGCTGGCCGGTGGAGAAATAGGCACCGTTCACCGCGCATTCGACTGCAACCTTCAGGTCGGCGTCGTCAAGGATCACGAGCGGGTTCTTGCCGCCCATTTCGAGTTGCACTTTCTTCATCGGCGTCGAGGCAACGGCGCTCGCCGCCACCTTGCGTCCTGTCGGCACCGAGCCTGTGAAGGAAATGGCAGATACATCCGGATGTTCGAGCAAGGTCGAGCCGATCTCAGAACCGCGGCCCATGACCAGATTGAACACACCCGCCGGAATGCCCGAGCGCGCGATGATGTCGGACAGCGCATGCGCGCAGCCGGGAACCAGATCAGCCGGCTTGAACACGACGCAATTGCCATAGGCCAGCGCCGGGGCGATCTTCCAGGCAGGGATGGCGATCGGGAAATTCCACGGCGTGATGAGCGAGACGACGCCGACCGGCTCGCGCGTCATCTCCACGTCGACGCCGGGACGAACGCTCGCGACCTTTTCGCCCGTCATGCGCAGCGTCTCGCCGGCAAAGAATGCAAAAATCTGAGCGGCGCGCACTGTCTCGCCGACGCCTTCGGGCAGTGTCTTGCCCTCCTCGCGCGACAGCAATTTGCCGAGCTCGTCCTTGCGCGCGAGGATCTCGTCGGAAATCTTCTTCAGGGCGTCGTAGCGTGCCTGTGGGGTCGCACGCGACCAATCGTGAAAGGCGCCCTTCGCGGCCTTGATCGCAGTCTCGGCGTCGGCCTTCGAGCCTCGCGCATATTCGCCAACCACGTCCTTGGTGTCGGACGGATTGATGTCGGGCGCCCCCGCGCTCGCCTTGGTCCAGTTACCGGCAATGAAATTCTGATGGATCGTCATGGCGTTTCTTTCCCGTGAATGAGCGTGCGTGGCGTGGGGCGCCCGCGGAATGGGCGCGGACTATAGGCCAGCGCAGACCGCAAGCCAACGCATCATCCCCACAACGCAACACCCCGCGCAAGCCGACCTATTCGGCACGCTGATAGAAGGCCTTCGCATCCCGGGTGAAGGCCCGCCGCTGCGCGGGATCGAAATAGAACATGTGGCCGCCGGCATAGGTGCGCAACTGCACGCGATCCGCGCCTCCGATGGCCGGAATATGGTCGAGCAGATAGCGGGAGACACCGTAGGGGGTCACGAGGTCCGAACGGCCATGGGCGACCAGGAGACGGAATGAGGGATTGAGCGCGAGCAATTCGCGAATGTCGTTGCTCACGCCCGGCTGCGAACCCCGCCCGCCTCGTTCCCAATTCCATTTCCCGGTCACTTCGCTGTTGAGCAGCGCATAAGTGATGTCGGTCTTGAAGCCGAGATCGTTGCGCACGTAGTCGACGAACAGTCCGCTCAATGCGCGCACGAAACCGTCAAGGACCGGATCGGGCCCCCGCCGCCGATCCGATTCCGGAAACGGATCATCCACCGCAAACGTTGCGTCATAAGGGCTCAATTCCTTTCCGTCCTTCTCACGGCGATGGTTGAGATAGGCGTCGCGGACGCAACCGCGCGCTTTCTCCACGGTCTCGACAGGCAACCCGGTCATCTGCGCGATGCGGTCGTAAAAAGCGCGCGCCGCCTCCCCTTTTGGCGGAGCGCCGGCGAGCGTCGTCAGGTAATCCGCCATGGCGAAGCGCTCGGCTTGCGCCAAAGCGTCATCATCCTGCGCGTGCCGCGCATCCAGCTCGGCCGCGACGACAGAGGGCAGTTGCAGCGCGCAGCCGAGCGAGAGTTTGTCGCCGCCAAACGTGTAAGACGCCTCGAGCAAGGGCGAGAGCATGACGATGCCCACCGGCACGATACCCTGATCCTGTTGCAGTACGCGCGCGACCTTGGCGGCGCGGAAGCCGCCATAGCTTTCGCCGAGGAGATATTTCGGCGACGCGCTGCGCGCGTTGCGGGATACATAGAGCGCAATGACCTTCGCCATGACCTGCGCGTCCGCACCCACGCTCCAGTAATCATGCCCGTCGTCGGCTTTTGCGGTACGGCTCCAGCCTGTGCCGATCGGATCGACGATGACCAGATCGGTGAAATCGAGCCAGCTATCCGGGTTGTCGCGCAATGTCGCCGTAGCGCCGTCACGGCCGCTCGGTCCGAAATCGGCTGCCTTCGGACCGACAACGCCGAGGTGCAGGAAGGCGGAAGCAGCGCCCGGGCCGCCGTTGAAGGCGAAGGTCACCGGACGGCGCGCCGCATCCACGCCATTCAGCGTATACGCGGTATAAAAGACCGCCGCTTTCTGCTCGCCGGATGCATCGTAGATCGGCAGCGTCCCCGCCACCGCGCGATAATTCAGCGTGCGGCCTCCGAGCTGAATGGTGCGCTCGCCGGCCACGTCCGCCGGCAACAACCGCATCAAGCCCCGGCCCACCACCTCCTTGTTGCTCTCCTTCGTTTCAGGCTTGGCCTTTTGCGCGAAGGCGCCGGTCGCAACGATCATGGCCGCAAAAATCACAATCGACGCACGCCAAATTCCGCTCGTCATCCTCTTATCCTTCAATGTCGATCGTCGCCGCCGCCTGTATTTCATTCAATCATGTCGGTCGTCGGGTCGGTTGCCCGCCCCGGCTTTATGCCGCACTTGCGAACCGCTCACCCATTCACTCTGGTCCGACAATAACGCTTTAAATCGATCTAAATTCTGACTAGGCTGTCCGCCAGTCGCGCCACTCCATGCGCGATCGAACCAAGCAAAATGATTTAGGGAGGAGATTTTATGACAATCGAGAAAGGCATGTGGCTGGATCGCCGCCAGGCGATGAAGTTGCTGGGCGTCGGCGGCGCCGCAATGTCGGGCTTTCTGCCCGCGCAGGTTTTCGCGCAGTCGCGCAAGGACACGCTGGTCCTCGGCATCGATATTTCCGACACCATCACGCTCGATCCGGCGCGTCTTGCCCAATACACCTCGCCGATGTCGGTTGCCGCGGCCTATGACTCGCTCGTCACGCTTGTCCCCGGCCAGTATGTCGACGTGAAGCCGTCGCTCGCGACCAAATGGGCGCGCACGCCGGACGGCAAGGGCTGGCGTTTCACCCTGCGCGACGGCGTCAAGTTTGCGTCGGGCAGCCCGATGACGGTCGAGGATATCGTCTGGTCGTTCGAGCGCGTGATGAATCTGAAGGATCAGCCCTCGCAATACATCGCCAATATCGAAAAGGTCGCCGCGGTCGACAAGAGCACCTTCGACATCATCCTGAAGAAGCCGGAACAGCCGATCCTCAACATTCTCGCGGCGCCGGAATTCGTTGCGATCGAGCGCAAGGTTGCTGAAGCGAACGGTGCGACTGCTGCCGCGAACGCGAAGGACGCCGACAAGGCCGCGCAGTTCTTCAACAGCAAATCCGCCGGCACCGGCGCCTACCAGATCGCAAGCTGGGAGCGTAACGCCCAGATCGTGCTCGTTCGCAACGAGCATTACTGGGGCGGCAAGCTGCCCTACTCGCGCATCATCATCCGTCATATCAGCGATGGCGCGGCACAATTGCTCGCGGTGCGCCGCGGCGATATCGATGCTGCCTTCAATCTCATTCCGGAGCAGATTGCATCGCTCAAGGGCGACAAGGACGTCCGCCTCGATCCGCTGAACAGCCTCGACTTCGTCTACATGGCGCTGACGCAGGAGCCGGAGTTCAACAAGGCGCTTGCGATCAAGGAAAACCGGCAGGCGATCGGCTATGCGATCGACTACGACGGCATCAAGAACCAGATGCTCGGCGGCGCGGCGTTGCGTCCGGCGCACTTCCTGCCGATCGGCGTCGAAGGCTCGACCGAGCAGATCGCGCGCGAGATCGGCTTCAAGCTCGATCCGGCGAAAGCCAAGGACCTGCTGAAGAAAGCCGGCAATCCTGACGGTTTCGAGTTCGAAATCGCCTACGGCAACGCCGCCGTCCAGGGCGTGACCTATCAGGATCTCGGCCAGAAGATTCAGGGCGACCTCGCCAAGGTCGGCATCAAGGTCAACCTGCGTCCGATGGATCAGGTCAACATCCGCACCGAATACACCACCGGCAAGTCGAAAGGCGGCGTGCTGACCTTCTGGAACCCGCCTGCCGTCGACAACCTCCTGTGGTGCGAAGCCGTCGTGAACCGCGTCGCCAAGCGCGTCCACTGGCAGGTGCCAAAGGAAACCTTCGACCTGTGCTTCCAGGCCTATGTGGAACAGGACGCCAAGAAACGCGTCGACATGTGGGTGCAGTGGCAAAAGATCATGGTGGATCAGGCCAACCACTTCATCCTGTTCCAGCCGGCGTACCAGATCGCGGTGCGCAACACGGTCGGCGCCTTCCCGCTCACCGCGGCGGGCTGGATGCTCGACCTGCATGGCGTGAAGCCGAAGGCGTAACGCATTACGGACCGATAACGACGAATGGGCGGCCTTGCGGCCGCCCATTTATTTTCGGAACGCCGTTGACGCCGACTTCTCTTAAGACGTCGGCACGCTGACAGCCTTTCCCTGCTCGGCGGATTGCAGCATCGCATCAATCAAGTGATGGACGCGCAGTGCCGAGCGGCCGCTCACTTCGGGCTCGCTGCCGGCGTCGATTGCATCGAGAAAATCCGCAATCAGCGCCTTGTGCGCATCATTCGGGAACGCCATCGGATCGGCGCCCCCGCTTTTGGACTCGGCGCCCTCGTGCTTCACATGTCGCCCGTCCTTGTAAAAGATGTCGAGCGTCTCCGCGACCAGCGCGGCCGTTCCCTTCTCGCAGGCGAGCTCGATGCGCTCCGGAAAACCCGGATAGGCGACGGTCGTGGCGTCGATCGTGCCGATCGCGCCGTTGGCGAATTCGATCCCCGCCCCGACGATGTCCTCGGTGTCGATCTTGCGCAGCGGCGACGTCTTCGCGAAGGCCGTCACTTTGGCGATCGGCCCGGTGAGGCTCTGGAACAGATCGAGCGTGTGAATCGCCTGCGTAATCAGCACACCGCCGCCATCGCGCGCCTTCATCCCGCGGCCGGGCTGTGCGAAATATTCCGGCGTGCGCCACCAGCGGATCGAGGCCGAACCGGACACGAGCGTGCCGAGATCACCATTCTTGACGGCTCCCGCCAGCACGCGCGAGGCCTTGCGAAACCGGTGCTGCAGCATGATGGCAAGCTTCTTGCCGGCCTTCTCCATCGCCGTGACGACGCCGCGCGCGCGTTCGCTCGATACGTCGATCGGTTTTTCCAGAAGCACATGTTTGCCGGCCGCCGCGCACCGCTCGATGATTTCCAGATGCGTTGCCGGCGGCGTGAGAACAAACACGACGTCGATACTGCGGTCCGCCAGAATCGGATCGAGCTGGTCGACGACCGGATATTTGTTGGCGCTCGCGAACACCTTTCGCCGCTCGGCGCTCGGGGTGAAACAGCTCGCGATCTCGACGCGGTCGGACAATTCCTCCAGGCTTTTCAGATGCGGCTTGAGCGCCATGCCCAAGCCGACGATGCCGGCCCGATGCCTGCTCATCGGCGAAACTCCGCCGTACGCTTCTCGCGGAAGGCCTGAATCCCTTCCATGTGGTCTCCGGCTGAGAAACAAAGCGTGTTCATCTCGTTCTCGTAGAGTAGACCCGCCTCGAGCGAGGACGACAGCGCCATGCGCACGGACGCCTTCACCGACTGCGCCGCCACGGGGCTGAAGCCGGCGATCTTGCGGCACAGAGCGCGGGCCGTTTCATCGAGCTTCGCGTCCTCAACGAGATACTCGACGAGACCGAGACGATAGGCTTCCTCGGCGTCGATCGGGTCGCCGGTCAGCAGAAGCTTCATCGCGTGGCCATAACCGATCAGCCGCGGCAGCATCTGCGAACCGCCGCCGCCGCCCACCCAGCCGCGCGTGACTTCGGGGAAGCCGATGCGCGCGCTCTTTCCCGCCACGCGAATGTCCGCAGCGAGCGCCATTTCGCCGCCGCCGCCCAGCACCCAGCCTTTCAGCGCAGCGATCACCGGCTTCCGGATGTTGCGGATCACGGCCTCGTAACTGATCCGGCTGCGGAACTTCCAGGCGGTGGGATAGGTGGCGAGCGAGTTCAGGTCGCTGCCGGATGAAAATGCCTTTTCGCCCGCGCCCTTGAGGAGTACGACCCGCACGTTGTCGTCCTTGTCGAGCTTGGCACAAACCTCTTGCAGAGAGGCCGCCATTTCGGCTGTCATGGCATTGTGCTTGGCTGGACGGTTGAGCACGACTTCGGCGACGAAATCGGCGACGGTAAAATTGATCTCCCCATTCATGGCCTTCTCCTCTTGTTTATTCGCGCCTGCCGGCCGGCGGACGCCGAAGCGTTGCTTTATGTCAAACTCTAATCGCTGCCGATGAGCCCGTCTTCACGCATACCGGCATCGCGGCGCGGCCGTCTCACAATGCGCGATCTGGCCAAGCATGCGGGTGTCTCGCCGGCGACCGTATCGCTCGTTCTCCGCCGCTCGCCGCTCGTTGCCGAGTCGACGCGCGAGCGCGTGATCGCTTCGATGCGGAGCCTTGGTTACGTTTACAATCGCGGCGCGGCAAGCCTGCGCACGCGACGCACGCACACCGTCGGTATCGCGATCAACGAACTCGTGAACCCCTATTTCGCCGAACTGACGGCCGCAATCGAACGAGCGTTCAACCGCATCGGCTATTCCGTCTTTCTCAGCAATTCCGCCGAGGAGGCCGCGCGTCAGGATCAGTTCATCAATACTATGCGCGAATATAATGCGGACGGGCTGATCATCTGCCCTGCGGAGGGAACGACGGTGGATGCGCTCGAGCGCCTCGTCCCGTTCGGCATGCCCTGTGTGCAGATATCGCGCTTTGTCGAAGGCGCAGCCATCGACTATGTCGGCAACGACCATCGCCGCGGCACCTATCTTGCGACCGAACATCTCATTTCGCTTGGCCATCGCCGCATCGTCATGATCGGCGGTGCCGACAAGGTCTCGACGGGCGTCGAGCGCCGGCACGGCTTCACGAATGCGCTCACAGCATATGGCATCGCGGCCGAGCCGGACCTGCTGGTGTCCTGTCCGCCTACGCGCGAGGACGCAGCCGCCACGATCCGCGAGGTTCTGCAACGCAAGAGTCCTCCGACCGCGGCTGTCTGCTACAATGACGTCGTCGCCTTCGGCGTCCTGCTTGGCCTGCGTCAGATCGGCCTCGAGGCCGGTGAAGATTTCGCCGTGGCCGGGTGCGACGACATCAGCGAGGCGGCCTTGTGGATTCCCGCCCTCTCCACGGTGCGGATCGATACCAACGCCATGGGTGAAGCGGCGGTGCAATTGCTGCTGCGCCGCCTTGCCGAGCCTGACGCGCCGGTGCAGAACATCGTGCTCGAGCCGAAGCTCGTTGTCCGCGCGTCCAGTGGCAGCCTGCCGGATCTCGCGCCGCGTGCGCGGCGGGAGCGTCCGATGTCCAGCTGGACGACGAGGCGTCACGGCGCCGATTCCTAAAGATGGTGGATGTGCAGCCCGCCGTCGACGTTGAAGGCGTCGCCGGTGCTGAAGTGAAAGTCGCCTGACGCAAGAGCGACGGCGACGCGGCC
>CAZSAW010000395.1:0-5834 GCA_964604745.1 uncultured Hyphomicrobiales bacterium | reverse complement strand
CAAGTCGCGGGCGGCGTCCGGATCGTCGAGCTTCACTTTCACGATAAAGGGTCCGGGAGCGACCGGCTTCGGCGTCACCGCCAGTCCCGAGGTTTGAACCTGGCCGCTCGAAGTCGCCTGCAAAATGCTGTCGACGCGTCCGGTGAAGATCTTCCCCGGAAGATACTTGAACGTCAGTTCCACCTTCTGGCCCGGCTCGACGTAGCGGGCATAAATCTGTGCGATCTCGATGCCGACGATCGTGTCCGCGGTGTCGATGAACGCCATCACCGGCGCCAGTGGCAGGGACGACACGCGCGCGCCCTTGCGCAGCGCCACATTGGTAACGTAACCGTCGGCCGGCGCGCGCACGACGGTCTTGTCGAGATTCCATTTCGCGTCGTCGAGCTGCGCGCGATATTGCTCGACTTCGGCTTCGCGCTGCTGCACGTCGAACAGGCGTCCGCTGTCGCGGCTCTGCAACTGACTCATCTGGTCGTAGCGAAGCCGGGCGAATTTAAGCTGCGCATTGACGTGATCGTATTTCGCCTGGAACGGCGCGGGGTCGATCCGGAACAGCACGTCGTTCGCCTTCAGCGGCTTGTTCGGCTCGACCGGCACCTCGATCACTTCGCCGGCGACGTCGGGCACGATCGCGACCGAATTGCGCACGACCAGGACCGGGCCTTGCGGCGCGCCCCATCCCATCGGGATGAACAGGCCGACCAGAAGGATGCATAGCCACAGAACAGGGGAAACCTTCCAGAACAGATTCATCCGGATGGCTTTCGACTTCCATAAAATGAAGAGAAGGACGAGGTAGAGATTGAACAGAACGACGATCATTCGGCCGCCTCGCGGAGGTGCAGCTGGTTCTCCACGTGCGAGAGCCTGCGGCGCAGGTCGTTCCAGTCGGTGCCTGATGCCGGCGCAGCTTTCGGCCAATCGACAAAGGCCCAGACGAGCGCGAACGGCCAGAACATGATGAAGACCACGCCGACCCATCCCGCCACCGTCACGGCGTCCGCATAAGGATGTCCGCGTTTGCGGGCAAAATGCCCGGGCGCCGCGCCAAGGAGGATGATGAGCGCGACGCCCGAGAGGAGGAGGCAGAGGAGGACAGCAATGGCGAAGAGTTCAAGCATGGACGGAGCCTCTGTCAGCCGCCTTGGCCCACATTTTCAATGGGCTGCGCTTCGGGGAATTTCCATTTTCCTGTCAGGATTTCCTCGCGCGGGCGATACAGCCGCACCGTGTAATTCCAGCCATTCGTGATTGGCAGGCAGTTTGGAACCTTGCCGTCGCAGCCGCCAAACTGAACGTTGACGATGCCGGTCGTGCTCTTTTGTGCTGTGATGTTGTTGATCGAATAGGCGTTCAGCCTGTTTGGCTCGAGATATCCCTTGGCGTTGTAGACGGTGATCGACCAGAAGCCGCCGACCGGCACGTTCGCTGGCACCGTAAGTTTGTAGATCGTCGTGCCGTCGTTCTTTTCAGGTGAAACGCTGACGTAGCGTGCATCCTTGTCCGGATTGGCGCCCCACCCTCCGGCCGTGACGATCAAGTGCTTGATTGGGTCGACGTGGCCGCGCGGGCCCATCGCGTTGTTGAATCCCTGACTATATTTTGTAAGCACCAGCAGCGCGTCGCGAATTTCCTTTTGCTGCTGCAGGTCCCAGTTCCGTGCCTGAAATTGTCCGGGCCCGCCGGGCTGGTTGGCTCTGATCGCGTCCTGGAGCTTGTGGACCTGCTCGATATCCTTGGGATCGCCTGAATCGACGAGTGTACGAATAGCGACCATGACGTAGCGCGTGCCGACATTGCTCTTGTCGAGCGTCACCATCTTCGGCGCATAGACGACCATGGGCGCATAATGATCCTCGCTGATGACTTGCAGCGACATGAAGCGCTTGCCCGCATCCGGCAAAGTGATCGTCACTGGCCCCGCATCGAGATCGAACACCGCGGACGAATAGAGCGTGTCGCGATTCATGCGGATGACGATCTGCTTGTCGATTTCAGTTGGCGTACGATTGTGAAAGAATTTTCCGATTCCGCCGGCTTCTTTGACAGCATTGCCGAAATACAGATCGGATTCGGCGCGAGGAAAATTGTCGACGGTGACAGGAACATCTTGCGCCATCGCGTAGGTTGACAGCGCGACCGTAAGGAAAGAGACGGCTGCAATCCGTTTCATCATCTTGCTCCCACGCTTTCGACCGGGACTTTCTCCACATCCGGCAGTTTCCAGACCTTGTCGAAGAATTCCTTCCTCGGCGCGTAGAAACGCGCCATCAGCTCGAACCCGCGGGCCGGATCGGTCGGCACCCAGTTGCTGTCTTTGCCGGCCGGCGCCTGCGGGCCGAAATAAATGTCGATTGAGCCGTCGGCGTTCTTCTGCAATTCGGGAATTTGCGACGAGCGGCTTGCGCGCGGCATGTTCTTGATGAGCGCGTGCGTTTGTCGATCATAAGCCGTGACCGACCAATATTGCGCCACGGGAACATTCGGTGGGACGTTCAGACGGTAGTTTTTCGCACCATCGAACGCTTCGCCGTCCTTGTCCCGGATCGAAATGGAATAGAATTGTCCGGCGCCGAGGCGCTTGATGCCGATATACGCGTAACTGTAGGCGAGGCCGCGGCTGTCGACGGGATAGTCGTTGGGATCGGAGAATGCGGTCTGCATCGCCTTGACGAGGTCGGGCATGGCAGGAAGCGTCCATCGGCTGGTCGCGGAAAAGAACGGCGGCATGCCGGCATCGTATTTCGCCTCAAGCCAGGCGCGCGCGCTGGATATCGCGGACGCAAGCAGCGCTTTCGTTTGCGCATCGGGCGCAAACGGCTTGCCTTTCTCGATGCCGAGCGAGCGCAGGGAGTCGATCATCGCGCGGTCGCGCGCAAGCCACGGCTCGTTCTGCACGATCCGGTCGAGATGCTCGAAGAAGCTCCCGTTGTAGCGAATCGTGGAATCGAAAACGATGTCCTTCACATCCGTGAAATGCGTCGGAGGAGGGTTCGCCGCTTGCGCGAGCGGGTAGACCTTCATCGTCTTGCCGTACGCGACCGATCTCTCGACGTCGTTCGCGCCGTGACTCTTCAAATTGGAGCGAAGCAGCATGTATCCGCCGAAGGTATCCGATTGAAGCGCGATATAGCCGCTCGGCACCTTGCCTCGATGGCCGGGCGGCAGGACAAGGAATTTTCCGCCTTTGCCCTTGTCGAGACCCAGCAGGCCGGCATCTTCGAGTGGCATCTGCCACACGGTGACGATGTTTGCGTTGAACGAAGCGCCTTTCTCCGCAGCCGGGAGATCGAGCACGACGGGTCCGTCCTTCGTGTTGAAGAACGTCATGAAGTAGAGTGCGTCGGGATTGGGAGTGAGCGTCTGGTTTTTTGAATCGAGCGGCCGGCCCCAATAGATGACCTGACCGACCTTGCCGCCGGTTTTCGTCAGCATCTCCTGCAGCATCAGGTCGTAGTTGACCGCGGGGATTCCCCAGATCACGGCCTCGATAGCGCGCCGCTCGATCGAGGCGCTGGCCACGTCGTGAGACACGGCTTGCGCGTGCGATGGCGACGATGCGCAAAGAACCAGTGCGCCGGCGACACACGTCGCGAGCGGATATCCGCTCCTCGCGATCGGGAATTGCGGCATGTCCACCCTCCTTGCGGCCCGAGCAGCCGCAGCGCGCAGAGCGTGACTGGCAGGATTGAACCGGTGCTGAAGGAAAACCGTGCGTTCTTTGTCAAACTGTTGCAGCGTTTGGCTTCGATTCGCCGCAAAAGATATGCACCGCCGGAAAGGAAGGCGTTGCGGAACGCAGACGTTCGCGGCAGGCTTCGTTGGCGCGCTTCGGTGATTTGTTTGTCCCGCGTCGCATCGCCCGAGCCGGTATCATGATCCAGCGGGGCCGACGATCATGACTAGGACGGCGCTGACTTCTTTCGCAAACGGTACATGCGCGTGCGCGATTGCGTTGGCCGCCATGTCTCCCGGCGCGAAGGCGGACGAAGGCGGCGTAAGCTTCTGGCTTCCGGGCATAAACGGAAGTCTCGCGGCGACGCCGCTGCAGCCAGGATTTTCGCTGGCCAACATCTACTATCACACCTCCGTCGAGGGCGGCGGCAACGTCGCGTTTCGTCTCGGCGGCGGCGTGGCCCTAGGAATTGCCGGGAACGCGGACCTCTATCTGATCGCGCCAAGCTATGTGTTCGCCACGCCCGTTCTCGGCGGTCAAGCCGCCTTCACCGTCATGGGGATCGTCGGCCGCATGGATGCGTCGGCGTCGGCCGTGCTCACTGGCCCGAACGGAGGCGTGATCTCGGGAAGCCGCACCGATACGATTGCAGGAGTGGGCGATCTCGCTCCACAGTTTTCGCTGCGCTGGAATGCAGGCGTCCATAACTGGATGACGTATATCACCGCAGACGTCCCGGTCGGCGCCTACGATTCATCGCGTCTCGCCAATCTCGGAACGGGCCACTGGGCGGTCGACGGCGGCGGCGCATACACCTACTTCAATCCGCAAACCGGCAACGAATTTTCGGTCACCGCGGGCCTTACCTACAATTTTCTCAATCCGGCGACGCAATACCGGAACGGCATCGATCTGCATGTCGATATCGGTGCCTCGCGTTTCCTCACCAAGCAATGGCAGTTCGGGGTCGTCGGCTATGCCTATCAGCAACTCACCGGAGACGGCGGCGCGGGGGCGACCCTTGGCGATTTCCGGTCGCGTGTCTTCGGCATCGGACCGCAGATCGGCTACGTCTTTCCCATCTCGAACGAACTGCAGGGCTACGTGAACCTGAAGGGCTACAAGGAGTTCGCTGCCGAAAACAGGCCCGAAGGCTGGAATGCCTGGCTGACTTTCGCGATATCGCCTGCGGCGGAGCGCCCTGCGACGACGCAGCGCCCGATGATCACGAAATAAGTCAGCGGCTAGGCCGCGCGCCAACCGTCTCGGCCATCGGCTCGAACGGGAATATCCGTTTCCAGTCCTGCTTCATGTCGACGACGGTCCATTTTTTCGCTGTGGCTTCATCGAGCGCCTTGTCGAGCTTGCCGACCGGAGATTGCCGGTCGTAGGCGTATTCGCGCGCGTCATCGGTGTGGTGCACGAGACCCATGAAGCGCAGCCCGCCGCCGGACGCCGTCCATTGCAGCATCTGCAGGTCGCCGTCGGAATTTCCGAAGGCGAGAAGCGGCCGCCGACCGATGAAGCGGTTGATGCCGACGGGCTTTCCGGGTCCGTCGTCGACGAACTCGATCCGGCCCTCGCGCAGAAGCTCAGGTTCGCCGCCCGGACCCGTACTCCATTTCGTCACGATACTCGATCCGATGACGTTTTCGGGCGGGACGCCATAAACCGACTGGGCAAAGACGCGAAGAAACTCCACGCCGCCGCCAGACACGATGTAGACCTTGAAATCGCGCGAGCGGAGGAAATTCATCAGTTCCAGCATCGGCTGATAGATGAGCTGTGTGTAGGGCCGGCCGATTTTCGGATCCCGCGCATTGCCGAGCCATTCCGATACGATCCGCCTGAACCCGTCGGTCGAAACGCCCGCATGCGTCGCCGACAGGATCTGCTCGATTCCCTTGGGCCCCGCGGCCTGCAGCGTTTTCATGTCGTTGTCGAGCGCGGCCCTGAACGGCTGCTGCGTGCTCCATTCCGGATGGCGGTTCGCCATGTCGCGCACGCGGTCGAGGGCGAAGATGCCCTGAACGTAATAGGGCTGCTCCGCCCAGAGCGTACCGTCATTGTCAAAGACGGCGATGCGTTCGTCCGCATTCACGAATTCTAGGCTCTCCGGCTTGGTGACGTGATCGACGAACGTCACGATCGCCTG
>CAZSAW010000394.1:0-12404 GCA_964604745.1 uncultured Hyphomicrobiales bacterium | reverse complement strand
GAAGACGGGTAGCCGCGGACGGCCGGGCTTCGCCTCTATATCATCCGGGGACGAGCTTGAGCATCCATGGCACCAGAGCCAGCACGCCCTTGCGCACCGGCGACGTGTGCGCGGACCGACCGGCAAGATTGGCCCGATGCGCGAGATACCAGTCATAGGACTCGCAGATCATCTCCACGTTCGAATAGCGCGGCGCAAAACCGAGTTCCACCTTCGCCTTGCTGATATCGAAATAAAGCGAACGGCCATACATCAGCGAGTGATAGGACCAGAGAGGCGAAATGCCGAGATGGCGCGCCGCTTCCGCAAGCATGACGGTCGGGCCCATCGGGACCGATTTGACGTGGCTGCCCGTGCCGGCATGAGCGCAGAGAGCCTCAAGCGTCTCGCGCATGGTGCCGAAGCGTTCCGCGCCGACGTTGTAGATTGCAAAGCCCGGTCGCGCGGCCGCAGCAATGCAGGCTGCCGCAAGATCGTCGGCATGCACGAACTGGTAGAGATTGTCGCCCCGCCCCAGCACCGGCACATCGAATCCGCGTGAAATCCAGTCGAAAAGAATCTGCAGGATTCCAAGCCGGCCATGGCCGAGTATGGTGCGCGGCCGGACAATCGACACGTCGAACCCGCTTGCCGCGGCGTCGCGGCAAATCTCCTCGCCGGCGAGTTTCGCCCGGCCATAATCCTCGGCCGGCGATGGCGGCGTGTCCTCCGTAACCGGATTGGCACGAGGAACGCCGAAGACGGCGCTGGACGAGGTGTAAACCAGCTTGCGCACACCCGCCTGTTGCGCCGCGTCGCTCACGATCCGGGTGCCGTCGCGGTTGACCGACCAGAACAACGCACTGTCTTTCGCGATCGGGACCTGCGCGACGTTATGATAGACGACGTCGGCGCCCTGGCAGGCGGCGGCCACGCGCGCCGCATCGCGAACGTCGCCCGCCACAAAATCGAGGGCTGGATTGGCGGGGGGATTCAGGTCAAAAACCCGCACCCGTTGCCCGGCCCGCAACAGCGCGTCGCAAAGGCGCTCGCCGAAATAGCCGGACCCGCCGGTGACGAGGGAGAGAGGCGCTTGCATGGCTTATTCCGCGGAAGTCGGGTTGGACGCCGCGTTATGTATGGCACACATGCGCCGGATCATATAATCCGATCAAGGTCGAGCTTCGCACCGTGGAGCTTGCACACCAGGATGGCTCCGCATCCCGGCTCCTCGCCACATCGTTGCCAGCACCCCCGATCGCGGAAAAAACTCGATGAGACGGATCGCACGCGACATCTGGATTGCCATCGTCTTGCTGACCGCGAATTTCGCGCTTTTTATCGTCCTGTACATTGCCAAGCGCCAGCTTGCTCCGAGCGAGATCATATTTTTCGAAGGAATAGCGGTCGCGGCAATATCCTCTCTGCTGTTTGTTCTGGGCTGCGTCCTGTTCCGGCGCAACACGCTTGAATCCTCCAGAGACCTTGTGTTCCTGTTCGTCGCAGGTTTCTTTTTGAACTATGCGTTCATGATCACTTTCCCCACGCTTCTGGACCGGTCGATCTCGATCACGATGATCTCTGTCGTCGATCGGGCGCCCGGCGGACAAGCCTCGCTCCGCACGCTGAACGACAGCTTCATGCGCACCTACGTGGCCGGTGACATGCAAACGAGAAAGCGCGTCGCCGAGCAGATCGCGACCGGAAACTTCCGTGCACAAGATGGCGGCGTGGCGATAACGGAACGCGGAAAAATCTGGGCGCGCGCAAACAGGGCCATGGCGACGGTCTTCAATATCCCGCGCACCTACGTGGACGCAAAACCGGCCTCCAACTGAGCCTTGCTTCGACACGCATGCTGGACGAACGTCGCACATCTTCCGTCGTCATTCGCATGCGCGCAGTTCTCGGCGCCGCCCTGCTCGTGGTTCTCGAAGCCTACGTGACGGCCGCCGTGTATCTGATCCAGCGCATCCTCGCGCGAGACACGCCTATCATCAGCGCCAATCTGTTCGACGCGGCGCTGCGCGACAGCGCCTTCATGAACTTCAGGAACATCCAATATTACATCTGGCCGGACATGGCCGAAAATGTCCTGAACGCCTTTTATATTGCCCATGGAATGAAATTTGGACGCGACGCCGTCGTCAACCATTTGCCCGGCGTCTACGTCTATCTCGCGGGCTTCATGGCCGTGTTCGGTTACGGCAGCGCCGTCCCTTCTCCGCAGACCGCGCTTGCAGGATACGCCTTGTCGGCTTTCGCAGTGGCGCTGTTTCAGATCGCCTGCGTCGTCGCGGCGTTTCATGCCTTTTCGCGCCTTCGTCTCGGCCTCGTGCTCGCACCCGCGCTCGTCGCCTATACCGGCCTCCAGTTCGACACGATGCTGCCGCTGTCCGAAAACCTGATCGCCTACTGGCTCATCTTCGCATTCGCCCTTCTCTGCAGGATGATGGTTTTCGATGCCGATCCGAAGACGAAGGCGCTCACGGCGCTAATGTTTGGCGGCCCCGTCAATTTCATTTGCGTCACGCTCGGCGCGACGGTTTTTCCGGTCAACGTGCTCCTCGGCCTGGTCTGCCTCGCTTATTGCGGGCTCCTGCTCGTTCGGCATGGCGATACGATCGTTCGCCCCTTCGTCGTGGCGGCGGCCAAGGCGGCTCTCCTCAGTACCACTCTGTTCGCGGTCATTCTGGCGACCACCGATCTGAGAGGCATGTTTTTCTGGAACATCGAGGCGAACAAGGGCTACCTGTTCAATCCCGAAGCCACGATGCTCGGAGCGCCGCTCAGGCATTTCGAAAACGTCGCGTCGGGCGCATTGCCGATCGGCGCGAACTTGTTTCATCTCCTGCCCGCGATGCTGATCTTTCTGTTCGCGTATGTGTGTTTCAGGAAAGACCGCCGTGGCCTCGGCGCGGTTTTCACGCTTCTTGCGGTCATCGCCGTCGCGGCCATATTGACGCAGTGGCGAACGAATATCGGCTACAAATCCGGGATGTCGTTCGGGATGTCCTGGGCTTTGATCATTGCGTCATGCGCGATCGTTCTTGATGCAATGCCGAGGCGGACAAACTTACCCGCTCAATCGAATTGGCCCATGGTCAGCCTTGCCGCGGGGTGGACCGGCGCGGCATGCCTGTTCCTCGGACTGGTCCCGTTGATGTTCAACTATTCCACGGCCCATGCCGCACGCCCGGCTGCCTTCGAGGAGGCCAACGTATGCCGGTTTGGAACACGGCAGAATTGCCGCTGCGCGCAAGGCGTGGTTTTCGCGCCGCAAGACTTCCTGATTACCGATGTCATGCCCTGTGAGAACAGATACCCGGGCTGGGCGGCCTTTCTGGGAAACGTGAACACGACGCGGGAATGGCTACTCGCCGATACGCGCAGCAAAAGCGTGGCATTTTTCGTCGTGAACAAAGAGAGGATGCAAGACCGGCGCTTTCCCGAAGAGATCTTCGACTACTGGAAAGAGCACGGCCGCTGCGTCGACCTGAACCCCGGCGTCAGCAAAATCTGTTTTAATCCATAGCGCGCGGTTTCAGACGCCGAAGGGACGGCGCAGCATCGCGCCGAAACCAAGCCGGGTGAGAGTGTAATAGATGCGCAAGCCATGGCGCGCGAGCCACGGGCTCGACAGGATCGAGCCCAATATCCGATAGCTCAGCGCCCTTGTCCCCGACATGCGGTGGGAGATCGCGACCATGTCTCTTGCGACCGCCGTACAGCGATCGAACTGGCGCCGCTCCAGGGCGCGCAGATAATCACCGAAGATATTGCGCGCAAAGCGCGGAACGAGAAGGTCGGTTACGTAGAAAAGCCGCTGCGGCGGGTCATCGGGGAACGCCGCGCAGAGCTTTTCGAAGAAAATCATGCGCGACCGGCCCATGCGGGCCGAGAAAGAACTGGAGCCCGCGTACACGCGCCATTTCGACAGCGCCTTGTTCACGAAGATGTTGTCCCAGCCGGCGCGAAACATGCGCAGGAAGAGGTCGTCGTCCTCGTATCCGGACAGACGTTCGTCGAACCCGCCGACCTGTTCGAAGGCGGCCCGCGCGATCAGCGAGGCGGACGGAAGAATGAACATGTCTTCCGCGAGGCATGTCACGAGGCGCCGCTTCGGATGAGACACCGATATCAAGGACAGCACGTCACGGTTGACCATGGCCCCCTTCTCGTCGACCTCATCGAGATTGCTGTAGGTCCACCCGAGCGGAACCGGGTTTGTCAGCCGCAGAAACGGCCGGCGCAGTTCTTCAAGATGATTCGGATACCAGGCATCGTCCTGGTCCAGCAGCGCGATCAACGCGCTGGTGGAATGCGCCACGCCGAAATTTCTTGCCGACGATTGGCCACCATTCGGCTTTCGCAGCAGCGTGACCGGATGATCGCGCGCGAGGCGTTCAACCACCTCCGGCCCGTCATCCGTCGACCCGTCGTCAACGACGATGAACTCATCCGGCTTCACCGTCTGCGCGAGCACGCTGTTGATCGCGGTTTCGATATACTTGCCTCCGTTATAAAGCGGGATGATCGCAACAATCGACGGGACGTTCATCCTCGTCCTTTCTCGATGATCGCAATGTTGACAAGCATGGTGATGCGGCTGATGTCGAATTGCGACGGCTGACCTGTCGCCAAACCACGATTCATTTCGTCAATCAATTGTTTGACGACTCCGATCATTCCATTTTGATGACTTGGAAACTCGACGCTGTTGATCGTTCCGGTTTCGTCCGGAAACGCATTGAATTTCTGGCCATCCGGATATTCAGGCAGAAATGACGTGCCATAGCTCTCGATGGCGTAGTGGCCGCCGGGCTTGAGATGCCTGGGAAACAGGTGATGAAACGAGCGGCGCGCGAGAAGCCCGATATGCGCGGCATCGTCGACGATGATATCGAACGGCCCGCCGGCAAGCTCGGCCGCCTTGTCGAGCGCGTCCTCGTCGTCCTGACTCCCCTGCACGAAATGCACGCGCTCGCCGAGGTCTCGCTCGGGCCTCTCCGCAACATCGAGGCCGACGATCGTCGCGTTTGGAAGATAGTCTTGCCAGACCATGAGAGACGAGCCGTTTTGCACGCCCAGTTCGAGGATCCGAAGCGGATGCTCGCGCCGGTCGGCAAGAAGGCGATGATATTCGTTCCAGAAGAGCGACGATTTGGGCGGCGCGGTATCCCCGTGGTAGTGGCGATCGGCAAGTTCGAGCAGCGCCATCGCCGGCGGCATCTCCTTGGGTGTCCTCTTTCGCTTCTGCTTGCGCCTGAACCGCGCAAAAAAGCTGGGCCGCTCCTCCTGCGGCACCGTCAGAATGTCGCCGTAGAGCCGTTTCTCCAGCGCCGCCCATTTCGGATTGTTCAGATAAACGCGCTCAAGCTCCTTGGCACTGAAATGATGGGCAAGATCGCGGATGTAGAACGCGCCTTCGTTGCGCCGGGCTTTCAGGATTTTCTGATGCCGCCCGTCCGCCAGATCGAAATAGTGGGAAAAGACACGTTCGAAATCGTAAAGCAGGTGCTCGGACCTGATCCACTCGTCGATGCCATCATCGATGAAATAGCTGAGGCGCTCGTCGGCGGACCATAACGAACCGTCGACTTCGATGAAGCGTCCGCTCGTGATCATCTCGCGCGTCGGGATTCCGGGATGGCGCTGCGCCGAAAAATGCACCTGGCTCAGCAGCCAGTCCGGCAGACGCCGGATGTTCATGATGACCTTCTTGCCGGCCGCGGAAAACCCGGGCTGGCGCTTGCGGCGGTCATTGAGGGAATCGTGCCAGATCACATGGTCGAAATTGCCGTCGAACTCGCTGTGATCAAAATGAATGTCGGCTCGTCCGCCGGCGAGAACGCGCAATGCGGCTTCCACGGTCTGCCCGGCACATTTCGGAAAATGCAGCCAAATAAATTGAGGCGCAATGATCATCAACAGTCCGAACGCTGACCAATCTGATTGCCGATCGTCTCGGCGCCGCGAAATCGAGGCAGGAACCTAACCAAACAATAGACCTGCCGGTCTGGCAAGCACGCCGTCCCCCGCCGGCGGGGTCAGCCTCGTGCAAGTTCGGCATTGGCATGGGCATAGCGCGCCATCACCTCGTCGACGCCGCCGGCGGCGACGATGCGCCCGTGCTCAAGCAGGACAGCCTTGTTGCACATGCGGCGCACGACGTGATCGGAATGCGAGGCGAGCACGAGGATGCCGGCACGCTCGACAAAAGCGTCGAGCCTCCGGCGCGCTTTCTCGAGAAAGGGCGCGTCCCCGGTCCCGATACCTTCGTCGAGAAGGAGAATATCCGGCTCGATACATGTGGAGATTGCAAAGGCAAGCCGTGTCACCATGCCCGCCGAATAGGTCCGTAGCGGCATGTCGAGAAAGGCGCCGAGTTCGGTGAACTCGGCGATCTCCGGCGTCTTTTCGCGGATCTGCGCCTTGCTCAGCCCAAGATAGAGACCGCGCAGCTGGATGTTCTCCATGCCGGTGCTTTCGGGGTCGATGCCGAGCCCGATGTCGAAGAGCGGCACCGGCCTGCCTTCGATGTCGACCTGACCGGACGTCGGTTCGTAGATGCCGGCCATGACACGCAGCATGGTCGACTTGCCGGCGCCATTGTTTCCGATCAGCGCGAGGCGATCGCCGTGCTCGACATCGAGCGAGACGTGGTCGAGCGCCTGCACCGAAATCCGGCCGGCTTTTTTCCCGATCCGTCCGCCTGTGCTGGTGACGAGCATCTCGTTCACCAGCATGCGGCTCGAGGCGCTGTAGATCGGAAAATCGACCGAAACGTCTTCAAGGCGAACGTGAACCATGGAAGCGGCGGCCTTCAGATCCAGTAGGCAATGCGTTCGCGGAAGCGCACGAAGAAAACAAATGTGACGGCAGACCCGCCAATCGTCATGCCGAGAACGACGAGCCACGTCAAAAGCGAAGGACTCTGTCCCAGAAGCGGCAAACGGATGATGTCGACGAAGTGACTGAACGGATTCGCGTCGACGAAGATACGCCGGTTATCCATCAGGCTCGGAGTCCACAGGATCGGCGTGAGAAAGAAGATGACCTGAAGCGCGCTCGCTACGATTGGCGGCAGATCGCGGAAGCGAGCGCCCAGCAGGCCGAACAGCAGGCCAACCCAGATGCCGTTCAGGCAAACAAACAACAGGCCCGGAATGGCGAGCACGATCGTGTCGCCGGGCCACGCCTCGAGAAAGAGAACCACGAGAGCGTAGATGACGATGTTATGGCCGAAGATAATGACGTGACGCCACACCATGCGGTAGACGAGAACGCTGAGCGGCATGTGCAACTGGCGAATGATGTTGCCCGCACCCGAAAAAACCGAGCATGCATCCAGAATGAGGCCGGAGATCAGCGCCCACACAATAAAGCCGAGCGCCAGATAGGGCAGATAGGTCCGCACATCCTGATGCAGGATTTCGGCGTAGAGAAATCCGAGCGCCGTGACCATCACGCCCATGCTGAGCGTGATCCAGAAAGGCCCGAGCATGGACCGCCGATAACGCTGGCGGATATCGTGCCAGCCGACCGTGCCCCACAATTCCCAATTTCTCAGGCCGTCGACCAGATCCGCCACCGCCTTGGCGCGCCGGTCGTTGCGCTGCGATTGTGCGTCCCTCGTGGCCGGGAGTCCGGGCGCCAACGTCGTATCCGCTGAATTCATCACTCGGAATCCCCGAAAAGCGACCTGCAACGCCGGGCACTCGGTATCGGGGCTTGTCACCGGCTCTTCGGCTGCGCACCGGATAGCGGCAGCGTTTGGGCGTCTATATCGCGCAGCCCAGCCTGCTTCAAGGCAGGCCGCCCGTCGTCCCGACGGTGGCCGTCATACTAGTTTCGTCTCTCCGCGCCATTTTCCGGGCTGTTTTCAGCCGGCTTGCCGGGACGGGTCGCAGGCAGTTGAGGGGTGGAACCCTCGTCACGCCGGTCGCTGACTTCCGGCGGCAACGCCTTGAGGTTTTTTTCCGACGGCTTGGCTGACCTGAGCGCGCGTTGCATCTCCTCCGGCGTCATCGGCTTCTGCGGTGCAAGTTCGTGCCCGACCTGCGCGATGGCCGGCAGGACCGACAGGATTGTGGCTCCGAGACCAAGCGCGACACGGAGGCGGCGAGGAACGCGCATAAAGTCGATACCCCATGTTTACCTGCAGGAAATTGCAGCAACTTCCACTGTGGAATGTCTTTGCGGCCCAAAAAAGTTCCGCTGCCCGCAAACGGGACACGGAACTAAATTTGCACACGCTCAGAACCAAGCCGGCCGATTCGGAAACCACGATATGGCGGCTTCCGTGCCGATGTCCGCGGACAGAGTTGTTCTTGACTAGCGTGAGCCGGAAATTCACATAATGGCGAAATTGTAGCGTTGCGTAACGCGTCAGCTTGCCGGTCGAGAATGCCGCCGGCCTTTCCCAAGACATCCACCCAGGGGGGACCCCTTTATGAACGTCGTAAGGACTCTCGCTGCCGTTACGGTAGCGATCGTCATGAGCAGCAGCGCTCATGCGCAATTCTCGTTCGGCTCGCCGTCAACACCGAAAAGCCCTCCGCCGTCGAGTGGCGGATCGGGCGGCTCGACGCCGGCGCAACTACCGCAGGGCAAGATGCTCGACAGCGTAGCTCCTATGAGCGCAGCTCAAGCGACACAGATTTTAGCGAACATCAAACCCGCGGAAAAACGCCTCACGGCATTGCCTGCCGGCGTTAATCCGACCAGTCTGTCGATCACCGCAACGTCCAATCAGCCGGCGCTTGCCACACAAGCGAAGGCGGCGACAATGCCATCCGCGACAGGGGCTCTCAATTTGCCCGCTCCCACCGCGGGCGGCATCAGCGGGCAAATCACGCCGCAGAATTTTGGCGCCGGCAACATCAATACGGTCTATCACTACACGGACTCGCTTCTGCTCGGCGCTGATATCGATGCATCGCCTTCGGGCCGCGCAATTGGCTTCTTTGCCCATACGTTTGACAACACGAATTGGTTCTGGTGCACGGCGACGCTGATCAGCAATTCGATCCTCGTCACGGCCGGTCACTGCGTCCATCAGGGCAACGGCAGTTCCAGCGGATGGATCGTGCGCGGGATTTTCTATCCTGCCTGCTATAACTGCAACACAGCCAGCCCCATCTATCTCTACGGCTACGCAGAGTCGCAGTGGGTCGGCACGACCGCCGGATGGTACTGGAACGGCTCGTCGGCAAATGGACTCGACAATGGATGGGATATCGGCGTTGTTACGCTGAAGAAGCGAAACGGCACCTCTGTCGAGATTGGCGCTTTTACCGGCTATTATGCCTTCTGCTACCAGAACTGCCTGTGGAGCAACTTCTATCTTGGTGCCCGCGGCTATCCGGGCAACTACAACGGCGGCAACTGGATGGCCGAGTCGCAGCATCATGTCGTATCCGACACGCGCGATTACGTGTTCGGCACCGGCATGGAAGGTGGTTCGAGCGGCGGCCCGTTCGCCGCAAACATCACCGCAATGGGACCGGTCAATACCTCTACAAACCAGGGTACCTATCCCAACCCCAACGTCATCTTCGCGACGCGGTCGTGGGGCTACAACGATACATCGGTCAAGATCGGCGGCGCATCTTCGCTGTCAGGTCCGGGAAACACCAATAATTTCCCGACGATTTATAATAACGCCTGCAATGTCGCGAAGGCATTGCATGGTAACAGTTCCTGCACGTTGTTGCCTTGAGCGATTACTCAACGCAATTTTTTGATGGTAGCCCGGCGCTTGCGTCGGGCTACTTTTTTTCGCATCACCAAGGGCTGACCGATGTCGTGTTTTCCAAACGGCGGTCAAAATGAGCCGGCGAGAGCTTCTCTCTCACCCTACGTTTATTTTTGCTTTTCCATTGCATTCTATTTCGCATTTGCACTGCTGACAGAAGGCGATTGGCTACTCAGCGGCGAAATGTTTTCGGACGCCGCTACCAATTACTTTGTTCATGCGAATAGCAAAGACCTGCTTACTAGGTTCTTTGCCACCGATATCGGATATATTCCGCTGCCAATACGCGCGCTAGCAGCTTTTGGTGCGTCCCTGCAATTGCGAGCAGGGTCAATTCCTTACTTCTATAACGCTTGCGCCCTTATTGTGCCGCCTCTACTCACCGGTGTGTTCTGCCTTCCTGTATTCCGTTCTTTATGCACGAGCGATGTGGCGAGATTTCTTCTCGTACTTGCCATTCTGATTGCGCCGGATTTTGAAACGCGCGGCTTCGTCAATATATCTTATTTCGGAATCGCATTTTGCGCGTTCGTGTTGGCGCTTGCTGTAGGCAGGCCGACAATCGCTCTTCCGCCTTGGGCGTGGATTGCGCCGATACTTATGATGTCAAAACCATCTTTGTTTGCGGTACTTCCGGCAACCGTGCTCGCGCTCGCCTCCATCAAGAACACCAAATCCCGCCTTTTACTTATCGCCTGTTTTATCATGGGCATTTTGCAGTTCTGCCGCCTCGGCTGGAGCTATGTCCATTCGATGCGACCTTACGGCCACGGTGAAACTGTTGACCTTCTGGCGCAGATTCAGCTTGCCCCTTTTTATTTCGCTCGTTTCCTGGGCGTTTATCTGGCAGGGCCAAATATCGTCGCGCCGTTCAGCAAATCGCTCCACGTTGTCGGCGCTGTCGGTTTGCTCGTGCTTCTCGTGGCGCTGCCCCTTTTCTGGTTCAAGCGACGCGATCCGGCTTATCCGCTGTTTTGGATCGGCGCCTCGATTTTAGCGAGCGCATGCCTGCTCAATGTCGTCATTAGCCCCATGTGGAACAAATCGTTTCTCATGTTAACGGTGCCAACCTTTCGGCATCAGATGCCTTTGTTCATAGGGTTCGCAATGGCAATGTTTGCTGCAATCCAGTTTGCCGCAAATGCAGTTTCATCGGTATTGCCGCAACGGCCATTGCAGAACGCGATTTTGATTGGCGGATATCTAATTTGGTTTGTTGGTGGCGGCTGGTTGGCGTACGGAGCGAAAGTTGCGCAGACTCCACCGTTGCCCTTCACCGGTAACTCAAATTGGCAGGCAATGGCGCCTGCGCTCGATGCGGGCATAGCGCCGATCTGCGTACCGGTTGACCCGTTTGGATGGTTGCTTGGAAAGGGCTGCTACGACCTGGTGCGACCGTTCAACACGTATGGTCAGGCGATAGGCGACGGTTTTCGCGTACATTTAGCAGCCGCCGACCGACTCACGTTCGCAACTCCAAAAGTTGTAGCGGAATCGCACCTTCTGGCGCTCGCAATTCCGCTGCGTCCCATCCTTCCATCCATCTCAACGATTCAGATTTCCGCCAAGGTCGAGACAAAGGACGGCACGTCTTACGAGTTCATCGGAGCGCGACAGGTATCTGCTTCGGGCGCCACCGTTCTCCTGAATCCTGTGGCTCCGCTTCCGCAGGGCGGCGTGACGGGCGCGACACGCATCACGGTGACCGCCAATCCCTCCGCCGCGCTGGCGATCGATCCCTTGACCGGACCCGGCGGACCTTTTGTTCAGTGGCTGGGATACCAATAACGGCTGTCCCGTTCGAAAAGCACGATTATGCATGCGAGAACGGGACGAACACTTACATGCGCGCGCGTGGAGCTATATGCGCGCACGAACAGGCGCGTATACGAGTGATGCTAGGACTATTTTCACGTGAAACATCATTCGCCGGCGCATTCTTCCAACGATTCGCAGGCTCAAAACATTGCAAAAGCAGCTATGCTGACGCAGCAATGACCAGGGCGTGGGTTTGTTTTCTGTCAGTCAGCCTATGAACATCGCGTTCGCACCGGCGCTGGAAGAGTGGCTGATTTCACAGGGCCATGTGATTCCGGATTCGCGCGTTTCAGCGCAACGCCCGGCGAACTATCGCGCCGTGCTTGAGCGCAGCGGCATGCCGCCCGACGCCTTCGCGGCTGCGGTCGCTCAATTCCACGATCTGCCGCGCGCCGCCGTCGATGCCATGCGCAAGGGACGGCCGCTGGTCGAGCCGTTCTCGACGCGCTTCCTTCGCGATTTCTGCGTCCTCCCCTATGAGAGCGAGAATGGAGATTTGCGTATCGCCGTGGCCGATCCGTCCGATCAGGCCGTGCTGCGGACGATGGAACTGACGCTCGGGCGCCCCGTGACGCGCGAGGTCGCCGCCTTCGACGAGATCGAAACGCTGTTGCGCGCGGCGCTCGGAGCCGCCGAAGCCGCCGAGGCTGCCTCGCCCGATGCCGGCCCGGCCGCGGACAGTTGGGCGATCGGCGATGCCGACGATCTCGACAGCCTGCGCGATCTCGCAAGCGGCGCGCCGGTCGTGCGCGCGGTCGGTGAATTGTTCGAGCGTGCGGTCGAAAATCGCGCGACCGATATCCATGTCGAGCCGTTCCGCGGTACGCTGCAGGTTCGGCTGCGCGTC
>CAZSAW010000393.1:0-3835 GCA_964604745.1 uncultured Hyphomicrobiales bacterium | reverse complement strand
CATCGTGGCGCCGGCGGAAGCGTCGTCAAACCTCGCGCGCTATGACGGCGTGCGTTACGGGCTGCGTGAGCCGGGCCGTGACATCATCAGCATGTACGAGGAGACGCGCGCCAAAGGCTTCGGCAAGGAAGTGCGCCGCCGCGTGATGATCGGCACCTACGTGCTGTCGGCGGGCTACTACGATGCTTATTATCTGCGCGCGCAGAAGGTGCGCACGCTGATCAAGCGCGATTTCGAGACTGTATTCGCGGCCGGCGTCCATGCGCTGCTGACGCCGGCAACGCCGTCCGCCGCCTTCGGCATCGGCGAGAAGGGCGGCGGCGATCCGGTCGAGATGTATCTCAACGACATCTTCACCGTGACGGTGAACATGGCCGGCCTGCCCGGCATCGCGGTGCCGGCCGGGCTCGATGCGCAGGGCCTGCCGCTCGCCTTGCAACTCATCGGCCGGCCGTTCGACGAAGAGACGCTGTTTTCGCTCGGCCATGTCATCGAGCAGGCGGCAGGGCATTTCCGTCCGGAGCGCTGGTGGTGACGCCGGCAGCCTTCAAGGACAGCCTCACGCGGTCCGCGCCGCCGGACGATATGGGTGGCGCGTTGCAGGCGCTGTGGTGGGCCGCCAAAGGCGATTGGGATAGGGCGCACAAACTGGTGATGGGAGCGGACGGTCGCGACGCCGCCTGGGTGCACGCCTATCTGCACCGCGTCGAGGGCGACATCGGCAATGCCCGTTATTGGTATGGCCGGGCCGGCCATCCGCCGCATACCGGCGCGCATGAGGAAGAGTGGGCTGCCATCGCCGCCGACCTGCTGGCGCGCGATTAGCCCGGCCTATTGGCCGGGGGCGGTCTCCGATGCGACCGGCGGCAGATCGCGGTCGCTCTCGACGGTCTTTTTTCCGCCCAGGGAGCCGCCGGTTGCGATGAAGACGACGGCAGCCACTGCGAGCAGCGCGCCGATGAAAATTCCGATGCTGCCCTGTTGATCGTTCATGTCGTTGCTCTTGGTTCTGTCATTTGGTTCTGTCATTGCACCGTTCCAGGGCAACGCGGTGCGTGCGCGGGCGTTCCTGAAATCCGCCGGTGGACCGGGGAATGTGGATTTGGCGTGGAAATAATTTGTCATGTCCCGGGCAAAGCATGCATGCTGCCGGTCTGAAGGATTCCTGGACCGTGGCCGAGCAGACGACACGCTCCCTTGTCTGCGATCTTTACGCTGCCTACGCGCGCCGTGATTTGGGCCGGGTGGTCGCGCTGCTCCATGACGACATCGACTGGATCATCTACGCGCCGATAACATTGTTTCCGTTTGCCGGCCCGCGCCGCGGCCGAGCCGAGGTGCTGGAGGTCCTGACCGGCATTGCCGAGCAGTATCAGGTGGAGCGCTACGAGCCGGAGACGGTGATCGTGGAGAACGAGCGAGCCGCGGTGATGTCGGACGTCAGCTTCGTGCAGCGGTCGAGTCAGCGCGTGCTGCGCTTCAAGATCGTCGATTTCCTGCGTTTCCGTGACGACAGGATCGTGGAATTCCGCGAGTTCACCAACACTTTCGACGTTGCCGAGCAGGCCCTTGGCCGCTTCCTCGCCGTGCAGGCATGACAAGCCGCGCCGCCTGTCCTAGATAACGCGGCATGGATGCCAAGACCAATTCCAACCTGATCCACGGCGCGACTGGCGACTGGGAGGTCGTGATCGGCATGGAAGTGCATGCGCAGGTCACGTCCCGATCGAAGCTGTTTTCCGGCGCCTCGACGGCGTTCGGCGGCGCGCCCAATTCGCACGTCTCGCTGGTCGACGCGGCGATGCCGGGCATGCTGCCGGTCATCAACGAGGAATGCGTCAAGCAGGCAATCCGCACCGGCCTTGGCCTCAAGGCCAGGATCAACCTGAAGTCGGTGTTCGACCGCAAGAACTATTTCTACCCGGACCTGCCGCAGGGCTACCAGATCAGCCAGTACAAGTCGCCGATCGTCGGCGAAGGCGAGGTCGTGGTCGATCTCGACAGCGGCGAGAGCATCACCGTCGGCATCGAGCGGCTGCATCTCGAGCAGGATGCCGGCAAGTCGTTGCACGACCAGCACGCCACCATGTCGTTCGTCGATCTCAACCGCTCCGGTGTCGCGTTGATGGAGATCGTATCGAAGCCGGACATCCGCTCGGCCGCGCAGGCGCAGGCCTTCGTCGCCAAGCTGCGCTCGATCCTGCGCTATCTCGGCACCTGCGACGGCGACATGGAGAAGGGCAATCTGCGCGCCGACGTCAACGTCTCGGTGCGACGCCCCGGCGCGCCGTTCGGCACGCGCTGCGAAATCAAGAACATGAACTCGATCCGCTTCATCGGCCAGGCGATCGAGCATGAGGCCCGCCGGCAGATCGACCTGATCGAGGAGGGCGGCACGGTCGAGCAGGAAACGCGGCTGTTCGATCCCGGCAAGGGCGAGACGCGGCCGATGCGGACCAAGGAGGAGGCGCACGACTACCGCTACTTCCCCGATCCGGACCTGCTGCCGCTCGAATTCGACGAGGCTTATGTCGCGGCGCTGAACGAGCACCTGCCGGAACTTCCGGATCAGAAGAAGGCGCGCTTCATGCGCGACTTCGGCCTGCCGGCTTATGACGCCGGTGTGCTGGTGGCCGAGCGCGCCACCGCGGAGTTCTTCGAGACGGTCGCGAAGGGCCGCGATGCCAAGACGGCGGCGAACTGGGTCATCAACGAGCTGTTCGGGCGGCTCAACAAGGAGGGCAAGGACATCGCGTCCTCGCCGGTCACGGCCGCGCAGCTTGGCGCGATCCTCGACCTGATTGCCGACCGGACGATTTCCGGCAAGATCGCCAAGGACTTGTTCGAGATCGTGTGGAGTGAGGGCGGCGAGCCGCGCGCCATCGTCGCGGCGCGCGGCATGAAGCAGGTCACCGATCTGGGCGCGATCGAGAAGGCGGTCGACGACATCATTGCGAAACATCCGGACAAGGTTGCCGACGCGCGGAACAATCCGAAAGCGATCGGCTGGTTCGTCGGCCAGGTGATGAAGGCATCCGGCGGCAAGGCCAACCCGCAGGCCGTGAACGATCTGTTGCGAACCAAACTCGGCGTGTGAACCGGATGCGCCCGCGAATCACTTCGCGCTGATTCGCTCGTTTTTGATCGATTCCCGTCCCTGCGAGTGCCGCGCGTCGACCTGCCTGTGAAAAATTTTTGGGTGCGCGCCGGCGCGGGTCAGCAGCATGCCGCGCAAAAAAATCCTGCTCGTCACTGAAAATTTTTGCACGATGCATGCGCGCGCGACGACGTGCGCGCGTGCAAGTTATCCTTGTTTTCTCGGGATTATTTTGCAGTCGTCTGTCGCGTGCGTGCGCGCGACAATGCGCGAAGATTTTTTTGCGCACAGCGCGCGTCTGTGTCGGCGCGCGTGCTATCGTGTGTGAACGCGCGCGAGCGCATACACTTTTCCTTAAGTGGAGTCGCGGTTTTTTTCGTTGTGCGGTAGTAATCACCGTGCAGTGCGCGTCGATTCGCGGCCGCACTGATGCGACACCCGCCATGACTTTCATGGCTAGGAGGGCAGCAAATGGCGAAACGTAGGAAGAAGATGGCGAAGACGGCGAAGAAGACCAAGAAGAAGCGGAAGCTCTAGCTCCGTGACTTGGTCTTCGACGTTCATTCGACGTCGAGGATTACGTCATACGGGCCGGGACGGGCGGAGTGCGCCGGTTAGCGCGACGCGATCGCCACACGCAGTCCCGGACCCGGCTGGTGACAGAGGGCGTCGGCGAGACCCGCGAGTTTCGCCGACGCCCTCGTTCTGTACGGCATGCCGTTTGTGCACCGTGCCATG
>CAZSAW010000392.1:0-29943 GCA_964604745.1 uncultured Hyphomicrobiales bacterium | reverse complement strand
GCCGAGGTCGAATCGCGCGGCAATGTGCTGATCGCGACGAAATTCCTCTATGGCTTGGCGCTTGAAGAGTGCAGCGCGGCCGAGCTTAAGGATGACGACCCTGCTTACCCGGTAATCGTGACTGCCAGAGTCGTTAAGCGAGCGTTGCCGTGAGAATTCGAACTAGGCTCCGCTCCGCCATTCGCCGCTTCTGGCCGCCAAGGCCGCGACCGTTGATTCTCATGTATCACCGGATCGTGGACGACCCCGTCGATCACTGGCGGATTGCGGTTTCCCCGAAGCATTTCGAAGAGCAGCTTGAGGTTTTGCGCCGAAAGCGGCGGCCTTTGTCACTGGACGACCTCATTCGCGACCATCGCGCCGGCACGCTGGCGCCGGATGCTGTGGCGGTGACGTTCGACGACGGTTATCTCGATAATCTTCTTGCCGGCAAGCCGCGACTGGCAGCGGCCGGTATTCCGGCAACTGTCTTTGTCGCGACCGGGTATACGGACTTGCCGCGGGGATTTTGGTGGGACGAGCTGGCCTTCCTTCTGCTGGGCGACCGAGGGCCTGATCGCCTCGAAATCTCGATTGGGGGCGAACACCTGCACCTTGATCTGGAGAGCGAGAACCGGAAATCGGCGCTCGCGGCCGTATGGCGAAAACTGCGCGTTATCGATCCGGACGCGCGCGAGGCCGCGATGTGTGAACTCCGTTCGACTTTCTCGGGCTGCAGTTACGATCACGCCGCGAACCGCGCCATGACGGGCGCGGAGATACGATCGCTTGCGAATGACCGGTTGATTGCGATCGGCGCTCACACTGTCACGCACCCGGCATTGTCGACCTTGAAACCGGGCGATTGTCGCCGGGAGATTTCCGAGAGCAAGCGGGCCTGCGAAGCCTTGATCGGCGCGCCGGTGTCGAGCTTTGCCTATCCCTACGGCGATTTCGACGCGCGGGCGGAGGATGAGGTCAAGGCGTCGGGTTTCGCCTATGCGTGTTCGACAATACGCGGGGCGGTTCTTCCGAATTCGGATCTCTTTGCGCTGCCTCGTATCCACGTTTTCGACACGGACGGCGACGCCTTCGAACGCAACCTCGCTTTGGCGACAATCCCGGTCTGACGTTCCTTGAAATCGTTCGCGGCCTTGCGCCAGCGTTCAGCGTCCAAGGTCGCAGGTCCGGGTGCGTAATCGCACCTCCACGGATATCCGGCTCTGCCTCGTGTCGGTGCGGGTTAAGATGAATGGGCTGATGTCGTCGGTCCCGTCTCCGATCCTGCGGCTCTGCGTCACCTCGTCGCCCGGCAGCAACATCCCGAGAATTCGCTGACGGGCAAAGATTGCTACCTTGCTGTCACCGCTGGAGACCGCGCCGCTCACATCGGTGACGGTGAACTTGGGCAAGCCCCGCTCGTGATGGCAGGCGGCGTCCTCCCATACCTTTTGCTCTTTCGAGCCCTTGGACAGATCGAAACCGGAAACGATAGTCGGCACCTTTCCGAAAAAGTTCGCCTCCCGCGAATGCGCGGAAACGCGCATTGTCACAGTCAATGTCGCGGTTCGCTGCTCAGAAGAGTCCCCTTTCAGCAGCGGAGAGTCCGGCTCGGCCCGAACGGCCATGTAAAGCTCATGCCTGATGCCGCGACCCGGAGGATCATTTCCTGCCGGCGTGGGTTGCGCCACGCCTTGATGACTTGCGGCCAACATGATCGAGACGGTGAATAATACCCAGCATACGACGGGCCGGCGGGAGATGAATTCCATGAGTGGCAAGCGGGGCACCTCAGGGTGTTTGCAAAAGCCGCGTAAACAACGATCGCGGTACGAATCGCAACGCTATTTCTCGGTCATGGCGAAGGAGCCGTCCCAATCGACGGGCAAGGTCATTTGCCGCAGCGTTTTCAGCCGATCGGCGAACAATGCACAGCAGGTATTGAGTTGGGTCGCGCCGATCTTGCGGCAGTCGTCGAGCAGGCGTTCCGCGTCGTCCCATTTCTGGCTTCTATAGGATGAGAGGAAAGCGGTGTAGGTCGTCTGCAGCGGTTCCCATTTCGCCTTGTCAGGCGTCAGCACGTCGAGAAATGTGTAGATCAATGTCGGTCGCGCGCGGCCTTTGACGGCGACAAGATCGAGCTCGAGCGACGAGAATTCCGGCGCGAGAGCGCGTTGCGTCACGATTGCCGGCAGCCCGTAGATTTTCGTCAGTCCCTCGAGGCGCGAAGTGACGTTCACCTCGTCTCCGATGGCGGAATAGTCGAAACGATAGGCTGAGCCAAGATTGCCGACGCAGCACTGGCCGGTATTGAGCCCCATGCCGATATTGACGCGCTTGAACGGCCGCTGCTCGGCCGCTGCGCGCTGCTCCCAGGCGGCATTGAGCTCCTGCATCTTCGCCGCCATCTGGATCGAGGCCCGGCAGGCATTGCTTCGGTGCGCCGGATCGTCGAGCGGCGCGTTCCAGAATGCCATGATGGCGTCGCCCATGTATTTGTCGATGGTGCCGCGGTTCTGCAGGATGATGTCGGTGAGGGGACTGAGAAGCTCATTGATGAACTGGGTGAGTTCGGTCGCCGAAAGGCTTTCCGAGATCGACGTGAAATTGCGCACGTCGCAAAACATCAAGGTCAATTCACGTTCCTCGCCGCCGAGCTTGAGCCGGTCGGGATGGGCAATCATTTCCTGCACGACGGCAGGTGCGAGGTAGCGGCCGAATGCGCTGCGGATTTGCCCGCGCTGCGTCTCGACCCGGTGGTAAACGTAAGAGGTGATCGCGCCCGTCATGCACGCAAGCGCGACGGCCGGGTAGGATGGGTCGAAGAGAAGGCTAAGGTAGTGAAAGGCCGCCCAGCCACTCACAAGCATTGCGCCGATCGTGAAAAGGCCGACGGCGACAGCCGCGATCGATGAAATCCGGGGCAGGATCAGCGCGAGCATCAGCCCGAAGGCGAGGATTGCGAACTGCTCGAGGGCAAGGGCGTAGTCGGGCCGCGTCAAAAATCGTCCCTTGAGCAATTGCTCGATCACTTGCGCGTGAATCTCGATACCGGGGATCGCTGCATCGAGAGGCGTGGCGCGAAGATCGAGCAGCCCCGACGCACTGGTGCCGATGAGGATGATGCGGCCGGCGATCTCGTCCTCCGGCACCTCGCCAGCCAGCACCTTCCAGACGGGGATGTAAGCCCGCTGGTCGAAGTGGCGGAATTTCAGATAAACCGCGCCGGAGCTGTCGGTCGGCACTTCGATGCCGCCGATCCGCATGTGGTTCAGGCCGGTCGATTGCCCGAATGCGGTTTCGCCGCTCGCATTCGATGCTTTCAACAGGTAAGTCGTCGCGCCTTGGGCGACACGCAGAGCCTCCGACGCGAGCGAGGGAACGAGCGCGTCGCCCATGCGATAAAGCAGCGCTACGCGGCGGACGATCTGGTCACGATCCGGCGTCCAGTTAAATGCTCCGATCCCGCGTGCGGCCTGGTCCAGGATCGGCAGGTTCTTGGTCGCGCCGCCGAAGGCGGTGATGAAGGGTCGCGCCGCCGCGTTGTCGCCGGCGATGGCGAATCCTGCTTTCGCCTTGAATTCGACCGGCGTGCCCTGCCGGAGCGCGATGGCGAGTACGCTCGGCGTTTGCTTCACCGCGTCGGCAAGGAGCTGGTCGTTGGTCGGCCGGTTCGCTGTGGCCGTGGAGATCACCTTCGCTTCTTCATCCGGCAGCCGCTTGATGATTTCCTCGACAGATGTCCGATCGGGCTCGGCGAACAGGACGTCGAAGGCGATGACGGCCGCGCCTTTAGAGCCTAATGCCAGCACCAAATCCCGGATAACCGTGCGCGGCCACGGCCACTGACCGAGTTTGGCCAGCGATTGCTCGTCGATATCGACGACGCGGATGGGAAGGGACGGATCGTACTTTTCCGGATCGATGCGCTGGTAGGAGTCGAACGCGATCAGACGCAGCGACCGAACAAAGAACGGATCGAAATACCTGAGCGCGATGGCGCCGACGATGAGCGCAAATGTGAACGCAACATAGGTGAGGCCGCGCGTACGAATGGTCATTCGCGGTCTATGCTCGCCACATCAATCGTTGTCGCGGGCGGAGCCGTGAGAGCGCTGGACTGCGGCAGGCCATTCATTACACATTGGTTTTGCGCATTGAATATCTCGGCATGTCGCGGGGGGCATCGATGAGGAAGTTTGCTTTTGCAGTTCTGCTGTCATTCGCTTTGCCGGCCGCGGCCTTGTCCCAGCAACGCCCGGCGACGCCGAAGGCGATTCTCGTCGAGAAGGTTATCTACGCAAACCCGGTGCCGGAAAAAAAGCTCTACCGCGTCGAACTCCAGCTGGGAGCCGGCAAGATGGTTTCATATGAAATCAGTCCGCCGGAGGCTCTCAAAATTGCCGATGGATTGAGCAAACCTGCGACGGCGGGCAGTGAAAAACAACAGGTCGCTACGGTTGTTTACGGCATGAATATCCAGCCCGATTCGAAGGGGCAGGCCCTCATTATCAGCCCACGCGGGCGCTCCGGCCCGCTGGAGGCCCTGGCGATCCCGATCAGCGGTGCGGACCAGTTTGTAAGCCTTCTGCAGGCCAAAATCGCTGAGGCGCGGGCCTTGAGCCAGCCGAAGGCCGCGAGCCCCGAACAGCCGAAGCCGGCGGCGGAACAGCCCAAGCCCGGCTCCGAACAGCCCAAGAACTGACGCCTGCCGGGCGTTCGCCCGCCCGAGACGCTTCCGCGCCGGCGGGCAAGCGGCTTCTAAGGTTAACCACTGGGGCGAGCAGGCGCGTGGATGGGCCGCGAGCAGATTGTGCGAAGCGCTGTTTACCGGTATCATTTCAATTATTAGTGGCGTAAATGCATAGAGTTGGCTCGGAGGGCGTCGCCATGCATCGCCGCATCACGATTTGCGGATGCGTAATTGTATTCACCTTTGTCCTGCACTCGACCGGCGCAGTTGCGGAGCCAAAAATTGGCAGCGCAACGGCGGTCAAGAACGACGTGCAGGGTTTCGTTGAAGGCAAGACACGGCCGATCGCCAAGGGAAGCGAAGTTTACGCGAACGATCTGGTCCGCACCGGGCCGGAGAGTGTTGCCGATCTGATCTTTCTCGATCAGTCGAGCCTGAGCGTCGGACCAACCTCGGAAGTCAAGCTGGACAAGTTCGTCTACGATCCCGGCGGTTCGTCGGGCAGCGTGGTCATTCAGGCGACAAAAGGCGCCTTTCGCTTCGTGACCGGCAGCCAGGACAAGAAAGTCTACGAAATCAAAACGCCCTATGGCACGCTCGGCGTGCGTGGCTAGGACACGGCCGAGGGGGCGAAACAGACGATGCACCGTCACGACTGGATCAGGGCAGCTGCGCTCGCCGGAGTGCTGGTGATGCCGTCTACCGGCGCGATAGCTGCCGTCGTGGAGATGATCGTCATACCGTGCACGCCGGACCTGCAGCCGGATAAGTGCGGTCTCAAATTGAGCGTCGCCGAAGGCAGTGCGAACTTCACGACATCTGATGGGCAGACCGTTGCCGTGCCGGCCGGCATGACGCTGTCAGTTTCCGGGGCCGGCGTCGTTTCCCTGGCAAGCACGGCTGGCAATCTCGTGAATTTCGCCGCGACCGACACCGGTCCTGATACGACTGCGAGCATCGGGGTCGGAGCAGGTGGAGGCGGGTCCGGCGGGCAGATCGATGGCGGCGGTGCACCAACTTCGCCGCCTCCGCCGCCCCCGATCACGATCGCTGGCAATCCGCCCTCGACGCCGCCCTTCACGCTGTCTCCGCTGCCTGGCGCAACGTCGGTCAGTCCCTAATTCGCTGACCCGGGCGGACAGATTTCCGGGCGGCCAAGCGTCCACGCAAATCTTTGCGAAGCATGTGCTGCGCGCCGCGTTATGCGGCGTCGAAATGCCGTATGAAATCGAGTAGCACGCGGACGCACATGTCGGCATCGTCGACGGTGATGGATTCTCCCGGGTTGTGGCTGATGCCGCCGGCGCAGCGTACGAACACCATCCCCATGGGGCACAAAGGTGCGATCGCCATGGCGTCGTGCCCGGCGCCGGACGGTAAGGCAAACGGCGCAAGGCCCTGACGGCGCACTGATTGTGTGAGTGCCTCGACGATGTGCGGCGAGCATGCGGTCGCCGGCGCCTGATGGACCAGCGCGACGCGCGCCGCGACGTTGCGGCGCGCCGCGATTGCCGCGATGGCACCCTCGATTTCCGCCACGGCAGTGTCGCGGACCGGATCGTCCGGCGCGCGCACGTCGAGCGTGAAGGTCACTTCACTCGGAATGACGTTGACCGCTCCGGGCATGACGTCGGCCCGGCCGACCGTCGCGACCGCGTCCGCGCCGCGTGCGACGTTCTCGATTGCGAGGATCATCTCGGCACTCGCGGTCAGGGCGTCGCGCCGCATCGCCATGGGGACCGTACCCGCGTGTCCCGCTTCGCCAGCGACGGTGACATTGAACCGCTTGACGCTGTTGATCGCCGTGACAACGCCGACGGCAAGGCCCCTGGCTTCGAGGACCGGGCCCTGTTCGATATGCGCTTCGATATAGGCAAGCACGTCGCGACCGGAGCGCGCGATCGCGCCAATGGCGGCGGGATCGCAGCCGAACTGAATGAGCGCCTCGCGCAGGCTGATGCCGTCGGCATCGCGGCCATCGAGGGAGGCGGTGTCAAAAGCGCCCGCGATCGCGCGTGAGCCACCCAGCGTTGTTGGAAAGCGCACGCCTTCCTCGTCACCGAAGGCAAGGAGTTCGATGGCGAAAGGAAAGCGTTCGCGGCGCGCAGCCAGGCCCTCGATCGCCGCAAGGCCGGCGAGCACGCCGAGTGCGCCGTCATAGCGGCCGGCATCGCGCACGGTGTCGATATGCGATCCGATCAGCAGTGCCGGAGCGTTGAAGCGTGCGCCTTCGTAGCGCCCGTGGACGGTGCCGAGCGCATCGACGGAGACTGCAAGCCCGGCGTCCTCCATCCAGCCTGTGAGCGCGCCGATGGCCGCCTTGTGGGCGGGAGACAGATAGAGCCTCGTCAGGCGGCCGGGCTCATCGGAACAGCGCGCAAGCGCCGCGAGGCGATCCATCAAGGCCGGCCCGAAGGACAAGGTCATGAGATTCGTCCGGCGGCGGCGGGAGAGAGATGGCGGATTGTCGGCCTCGGCATGCGCGTCGTGCACCTGTGTCAGTCGCGGCAATCGATACAACGAGACGGCGATTTCGGAAAATCCCCGACGTCGTTGAACGCGCTCTCGGCCGCGTCGGGCTGGGTGCTCTGCGGCCGGTCGCCAGCATCATAGGCGGTATGCGGCTGCGAAAATGGCGCCAACTTGCACCACAGGCGTTTATCAAATAGTATAACGATGCATCGCTATGTGGCACATGACCATTCCTCCGCCCCGCGGCGAGATGGTCAGGGACCATCCCTTCAACCGCCTCTGGACTGTCGGCAATGCCGGGTGCGACAGTCCGGACGTTCAATTGAGATCGACTGACGGATGAGTGCAAAGGCGTCGCGTTACCGGCTGGGCGTCGATATCGGCGGCACCTTCACGGACGTTCTGCTCATGAACGAGGAGAACGGTCAGCTCGTCGGGCTTAAGGTCCCCTCCAACCGCCAGCATCCCGAAGACGCCATCATCGAAGGGCTGAAGCAGTTGCACGAACGGCATGGAATCGATCCTGCCGCCATTGCCTATTTCTCCCATGGCACCACGCTCGGCGTGAACACGCTGCTGGAGCGCGACGGCGCCGAGGTCGGGCTTCTCACCACCAAAGGCTTCCGCGACATTCTGGAGTTGCGCCGGCTCCGGCTGCCGAAGGCGAACGATCTGTTCTTTCCGCGTCCGCGTGCGCTCGCGCCGCGCCGCCGCGTGGCCGAAATCGACGAGCGCCTCACGCAGAACGGCGAGGTGCTCATTCCGATCAGGCGCGACAACGTGATCGATGGCGCGCGTCAGCTTATCAGGCAGGGTGCGCGGAATATCGCGATCTGCTTTCTGCATTCGTATCGCTACGGCCGGCATGAGCAGCAGGCGAAGGCGTGGATCCTCGAGGAGTTTCCTGACGCCTACGTGATCACGTCGTCGGAGCTGTGGCCGCAGCAGCGCGAATACGAACGCTGCCTTGTCAGCGTCATCAACGGCTACATCGGCGCGCGCATGCGCACCTATTTCGAGACGCTGCAGGTCAAGACCCGTCAGGCCGGCCTGCAATGCCGCATCTTCTCGACCAAATCGAATGGCGGGGTGATGGGTGTCGAGGCCGCAGGCGAGCGGCCGGTGGAGACCATGCTCTCCGGCCCCGCGTCCGGCGTGATCGGGGCCGCTTATGTCGGCAAGGTCATCGGCGACCAGAAGCTCATCACCATCGACATGGGCGGCACGAGCGTCGACATGGCGGTGGTCGACGGTGAAATTCCCTATTCGACGGAAAACACGATCGGCGATTTTCCCGTGCTGCTTCCGGCGGTCGATGTGTCGGCCATCGGGGCAGGCGGCGGATCGGTCGCCTGGATGGATGCCGAAGGCGTGCTCAAGGTCGGGCCGCGCAGCGCAGGCGCGCGGCCGGGTCCGGCCTGCTATGGCCGGGGCGGCGTCGAGCCGACGGTGACGGACGCCTATGCCGCGCTCGGCATCGTGTCGCCGCGCGGACTTCTCGGTGGCGAGATGAAGCTCGACATCGACAAGGCGGTTGCAGCGCTCTCGACGCTTGGCGACAAGCTCGGAAAAACGGCCGAAGCAACGGCGGACGCCATTCTGCAGGTCGCGACGGCAAACATTTATGCCGAGCTGGTGCCGCAGCTTGCGCGGCGCGGTGTCGACGCCGGCGAATTTTCCATGCTCGCCTATGGCGCGGCCGGTCCGACGCATGTTTTCATGCTTGCGCGCGAACTGAACATGCGCCGCGTTCTGGTGCCACCGACGCCCGGCCTTCTGTGTGCGATGGGATGCCTCGTGTCCGACCTACGCGCCGACTTCGTGCGCAGTCTCTGGCAAAAGACAGAGGAACTCAGCGAGCAGACGCTGCGATCCTGTTTTGCCGATCTGGAAAAAGACGCGCGCGAGTGGCTGGCCGATCAGCATGTCGATGTGCTGCAGACGCAGCTCATTCGTTCGGCCGACCTTTGCTACGACGGGCAATCGTTCGAGTTGAATGTCGTCTTCCCCGACGAGCCGCTCTCGGTGGCATCGCTCGAACGCTGGTTTCACGACCGGTATGAGCTGGTCTACGGATTTGCCGACCGCAGTAATCCTGTCCGCATCCTTGAGGCGCGCACGCAGATCGTGGGTCTCATCAGCAAGCCGAATTTTGACAAGCTCCGGCCGTTCGCCACGAGCACGAAGGAGCCTGTCACGCAGCGCCGCATTTACGAACAGGGCAAGGAGCTCAAGGCCGCTGTTTATCAGCGCTCCTCGCTCAACCCGGGCGATGTGTTCGCCGGTCCGGCCGTCGTCGAGCAATACGACACCACTGTGTATGTCCCCGAGGGATTTCGGGTCAGCGTCGACCGCTGGTACAACCTTGTGGGAGAGCGCCAGACATGATCGAGGACAAGATCGGCCTTGAGATTCTGAGCAATCGTTTTCAGGCCATCGTCGATGAGATGGCGCAGGCGCTGTTTCGCACGGCGCATACGGTCTTCATCAAGGAAACGCAGGATTACGGCGCGGTTCTGGTCAGTCCGCAGGGCGAGGTCTTTGCCGCCTCGCGGCGCTACGGCGTGCTGATGATGGTTGGCATGCCGATGGATGACGCCATCAAGACGATGGGCAACGACGTCGAGGAAGGCGACATCTTCATCACCAACGATCCCGAAGCGACCGGCGGCATGTGCACGCATCTGTCGGACGTGTTTCTCTGGAAGCCAATCTTCTGGAAGGGAAAGCTGATTTGCTACGCGTGGACGTTCGTCCACATGTCCGATGTCGGCGGGCGGGTGGCTGGCAGCATCGCGCCATCGAGCTACGAGATCTATCAGGAAGGCATTCGCGTCCCGCCGCAGAAGCTGTTCCGTGCGGGCAAACTCGACGAGACCTTCCTCAAGCTCTTTCTCATCAATACGCGCACGGCCGATCAGAACTGGGGCGACATGAAGGCCTGCATCGCCGGCCTCTCTACCGCCGAACGCCGGATGAAGGAGCTGCTTGAGCGCTTCGGCCCGGCCAAGATTTCTGAGGGCATCGTCAACGTGCTCGACTATGCCGAGGCGCAGGCGACGCGCGTCATCTCGCGCGTGCCGGAGGGAACTTATCGTTTCAGCGACTTCATCGAAGCCGACATGGTCGGGCAGGGGCTTCTGCGCATCAATCTGAAGCTCACGATCAAGGACGGCACGATGCACATGGATTTCAGCGGCACCGCGCCGCAGGTCCGTGCTGCGCTGAATCTGCCGAGCTTCAGCAAGAACGGCCACTGGATGCTCATCACCGGCGTCGTGAACTGGCTTTGCACGCAGGAGCCGAGTATCGCCTACAACGCCGGCCTCGTTCGGCCGATGCATGTGCACATCCCGAAGGGCACGATCATCAATCCGGAGGCCGGGTCGGCCTACGGCGCGCGTTATTCCACGTCCCACAAGGTCTGCGATGTCATCATCGGCGCTCTGTCGCAGGCGGTGCCGGATCAATTGCCGGCGACCGATTCCGGGCAGGGATCGATTCTTCTCGTCGCCGTGCCGGATCCGGCGACGGGCGGGACTCGGGTGAGCGTCATCCAGCCGATCGTCGGCGGCTCGGGCGCGCGCCCGGTCGATGACGGTGTTGACGGCACCATGGTCATCCTCAACTTCCTGAAGAACGTTCCGACCGAATTGCTCGAGCATGAAATGCCGGCGATCCTGATCCGGCATTACGGGCTGCGCGAGGATTCCGGCGGAGCGGGCCGCTATCGGGGCGGCACCGGCACGATCATCGAATTCGAAACGCATTCTCCGTTCACGACGGTCACGTCGCGCAACATGGAGCGCTATCTGTTTCCGCCCGCCGGGCGCCTCGGCGGAAAGCCGGGCACGACCGGCTTCACCCTGCTCAATCCGGAGACCAATCATCCGGTCAATGTCGGCAAGATCGACATTCTGGAAATGGATTCCGGCGACGTGCTGCGTATCGGTACTCAGGGCGGCGGCGGCTATGGCGATCCCCTGGAGCGCCCTGCGGCGACCGTCTGGGAAGACGTGCTCGACGGCTATGTCTCGATCGATGCCGCACGCGCCGATTACGGCGTTGTCGGCACGCTCGATGGCGGTCTCGATGCGGCAGCCACCGAAGCGTTGCGCAAGAAGATACGCGCGGAGCGCGGCAAGGGGCCGCTCAAGGAATTCGATTTCGGCCCCGTCCGTGACGCCTATCACGCGCGCTGGCCCGCTGCCATGCACGATGCGGTCAGCGCCAGCACGCAGGATCTGCCGCGCCTGCAACGGCAATTGTCGTATCAGGCGCTCTACAAGGAAATCGATCGCATGATCGATGCCGGCGAGACGGTATCGCCGGAACAAGTGCCGGCAATCCTGAAGCGGATTCAGGGCTCGCCACGTCTGAGCGCGGGCATCAAGAGGAATGGATGATGTCCTCGTTGCTTCTCCGGGAGGAAGCGGATGAGTGAGTGGCTGGTTTCGACCGAGTGGCTTGCCGCTCATCTGGCGGACAGCGATGTGACGGTGCTTGACTGCACCTGGTATCTGCCGGACGTCGGCAAGCACGGGATTGACGACTATCGCCGGGCTCACATCCCGAAATCCCGCTTCATCGATCTCACCGAAGTCTCCGATCCGGATTCTCCGTACGTTAACATGCTGCCGAGTGCGGCATTGTGGTCGGAGAAGGTCGGCGCGCTCGGAATAGGCAACGACACGACGGTCGTCGTCTATGACTCCGGCTATGTGTCCGCCCGTTTGTGGTGGATGTTCCGGGTTTTTGGGCACGACAAGGTGCGCATCCTCGATGGCGGCTGGCGCAAATGGGTGGCGGAAGGCCGGCCGGTCGAAACGGGCAATCCGGCACCGGCCCCGGCAAAGACATTCCGCGCCGAATTGTGCGACGGATGGGTCGTTCAGATCGACGACGTGAAGGCCGCGATCGAGAGCGGCAGCGCGACGGTTGTCGATGCACGGACCGCGGCGCGCTTCGATGGGACCGAAGGGTCCGGCTATCCCGGCGTCGCAAGCGGCCACATGCCGCGCGCGATCAATACGCCGTGGGCGAAGTTCTTCGATGCCAAACGCAATTACAGTTTTGTCAACCGTGAAACGGCCGCGCGTGTGTTCGCCGAGGCCGGCGCCGACATCAACGGGCCGGTTATCACGACATGCGGCTCGGGCGTGACCGCGGCGATTCTGGGATTCATGATCGAGCGCCAGGGCAACAAGAACTGGAAGCTCTATGACGGCTCCTGGCACGAATGGGGCCAGCGGCCGGATACGCCAAAGCTCAAACGTTCACCTCCGTGAAAGACAGAAAGCCGGGGTCGCCCATTCATCGCTGGCCGCAGGAAAGCATGCTGAGGACGGCACGATGCTAGAATCCGTGTCGCCCAATCCCGTTTTGCGCCTGCGTCCGGTCCGATCGGATGCCACCCTGCCGCGCGCGGTCGATGTGGCCGTCATCGGCGGAGGAATTGTCGGTGCGGCCGCGGCATGGCACCTCGCGCGGCGAAACATGTCGGTCGCGCTTTTTGAGAAGGGCGTGATCGGCGGCGAGCAGTCCGGGCGCAACTGGGGCTGGTGCCGCAACACGCTGCGCGACCCCGCAGAAATCCCGCTCATGCGCCGGAGCATGCAGGACTGGCGCGATCCCGGCGTGTTCGGAGCGCTTGATACCGGATTCCGCACGACCGGGATCATGTATCTGTGCGGCCGCAACAGGAACGACGAGGCGCTCTATCAGAACTGGCTCGACTCCGTGCGCAATCTTGGCCTCGACAGCCGCATGCTGAGCGCTACGGACGTTCAGAAGCTTGTGTCCTTCGCGAAGGCGCCAAGCGGGGCGATCTACACGGCCTCGGACGGCTGCGCGGAGCCTGAAAAGGCGACGGCGGCGATCGTGCAGGCCGCGCAGAAAAGTGGGGCGACGATTCATACGCGTTGCGCGGTGCGCGCGATCGAGACGAGCGGCGGGCGTGTCTCCGCGATCGTCACCGAACAGGGAATGGTCAGATGCCAGGCGGTCCTGCTTGCGGCCGGCGTCTGGTCGCGCCTGTTCGCGGGCAATCTCGGCATCGACCTGCCGCAGATCAAGGTGATGGGCTCGGTGATGTACACAGCGCCAATGGCCGGCGGGCCCGACGTCTCCGTGGCCGGCCGGCGCTTCGGATGGCGCAAGCGCGAGGATGGCGGCTACATCGTCTCGCAGGCCGATGCGACCATCATGGACATCGTCCCGGATTGCTTCCGGCTGTTCAACGATTTCCGGCCCGCCATGGCCGCCGGCCTGCGCAGCTTGCGCCTGCGGCTGGGGCGGCGTTTCGTTGAAGAGGCGCAGCTTCCGAAGCGTTGGCGATCGGACGAGATCACGCCGTTCGAGCGCGTCCGTATCGCCGAACCAGATCCGGCCGACTGGGTCCTCGATGACGCGGCGCGCAACCTCGGCGCTGCCTGTCCCTTTTTCTCCAACATGAAAATCATGGGACGCTGGGGCGGACTGATCGACGTCATGCCCGACATGCTGCCGGTGATCGGCGCGATGCCGCAGATTCCCGGACTATTCATGGCGACCGGTTTTTCCGGACACGGTTTCGGCATCGGTCCCGGAGCAGGCCGTCTCGCGGCGGACATGATCGCCGGAGATACGCCGGTGGTCGATCCGACGGCGTTTCGGCCCGATCGCTTCGCACGACTGCGCGCCGGTTCCGGAAACTAAGATGTCAGTCGGCTTCGATCACACGATTTTTCTTGCGGCCGATCCAGACGGGCTGGACGCCGCAGCGGCGCGCTTTGCAGCAGCTGGTTTCACCCTTACGACGCGACCGGATCGCGACCGCGCTACCTCCGCGACGGCGCAGACGCTGGTTTGCTTCGGCGACGGCTCGTATGTGGAAATCTTGGCGATCCGCGATGCAGCGGCGCGGGCGAAGCATCGTTTTCGCTCGTTCCTGTCAAAAGGCGACGGCTGGGTCGATTACTCCATGGTAACGGATTCGATCGACTTTTTTCGCGACCGCCTGATGAAAGCCGGTCTGCCGGTGAATGGGCCCTTCGAACATGCGCGCGAACTCGAGGACGGAAGACAGTGGGGCGTTCGCCTGATTCTCGCGGGGATCGGCGCAGGCCATTCGGCACTGCCATTCTTTCTGCAGGACACAATCGGGCGCGATCTGCGCATTCCTCCGGACCACACGCGCCACGCCAATGGCGCGACCGGTATTGCCGGCGTGTCGGTTGCCGTTCGCGATCTCGCTGCGGTCGCGCTGCAATTCGCCGTGCTGTTCGGGGAGGGCGCGCCATCGCGCGTCTTGCCGGCCGGGGCCGCGAAAGGCTTGCGCTTTTCTTGCGGCCGGCAATGGATCGACGTGGTGGAGCTCGCCCCCCGTTCGTCCGCTCTGTCCGATCTTGTCGCGGAGCGGGGCGACGGTCTGGTGTCGGTCACGTTTGCCACAGAGAGCGGCGTCGATCTTTGTCTCGACGCGGCATCCCTGACGAAAAATGCGTGATCGCCTTCGAGGGCTTAAAGATCAGAGGCCGTTCAGGGCCTGCTCAAGATCGTCAGCGATATCGTCGACATTCTCCAGGCCGATTGAAAGCCGCAACAGTCCATCGCTGATGCCGTGCTTGGCGCGTTCCTCGGCGCCATAGACCGCATGCGTCATGCTGGCCGGATGCTGGATCAAGGTTTCCGTGTCGCCGAGACTGACCGCGCGGCTGATCAGCTTGAGCTTGTTCATCAGCGCCATTCCCATGTCCATGCCGCCATCGATCTCGAACGAGATCAGGCCGCTGCCGCCGGACATTTGCCGCTTCGCCAGTTCGTGCTGCGGAAAGGACGGCAGGCCCGGATAGGAAATCGTTGCGACCTTGGGGTGGGCCTCGAGCATCTTGGCGATCGTCATCGCCGATGCGCAATGCCGTTCCATGCGCAATTCCAGCGTCTTCAGGCCGCGCAGGATGAGAAAGCAGTTGAACGGCGAGAGTGTCGCGCCCGTGATCCAGCGCAGGCCGGTGGAGCGAATGCGGCCCATGATCTCGGCGTCACCTATGACAACGCCGCCGAGAATATCGCCGTGACCGCCGAGATATTTTGTCGCCGAATGCACAACGATGTCGGCGCCGAATTCACGCGGACGCTGCAAGGCGGGAGTGGCGAACGTGTTGTCGACAACCACCATCGCGCCGACACTGCGCGCAATGCTCGCCACTGCGGCAATATCGATGACACGCAAGTTCGGATTGGCCGGCGTTTCGAAGAAGATCGCGCGTGTCTTCTCGGTCACCGCGGCGCGAACGGTCTCCAGCCGGGTGAAATCGGCGACGCGCACGACGATGCCGAAACGCGGCAGCGCCTGCGTGAAATAGGCGAAGGTGTTGCCGTAAATGGTGTGGTCGATAACGAGTTCGTCGCCTGCGCTCAGGATCGTGAGCATGACGCTCGAGACTGCGGCCATGCCGGAGCCGGTGGTCATCGCCGCTCCACCGCCTTCGAGATCGGCCATGCGCTCTTCGAGCACGGTCTGCGTCGGATTTCGCGTGCGGCCGTAGATATAGCCCGCCCGCTCGCCACGGAACATCTCCGACCCCGCTTCCGCAGTCTCGAAGACGAAGGTCGAGGTCATGTAGATGGGCGGCGTCAATGCGCCTTCGTGCTTGGCGGGGTCGTATCCGACGTGGATGGCGCGAGTGGAAAATCCGGGCGTGCGATTACGCCGCGCGTGCTCATTCATGCTGGTGTCGCTCCGCTGCCTGCCGCGTTTGCCGCGAGGCAGCTCTCCATACACGTGTGGAACCCGAGCTAGCACCCGGCGAGGATGACCGTCAACATGTACCGCGTAGTTTCATTATTAGGAACAGCGGCGCATCACGTGTAGAATGGACGTGAGGCCGTGTACGCTCGCTGGAGACGCACCATTTCGATGAACAGATACGACGCGATCATTATCGGCGCCGGCCATAATGGCCTCGTTTGCGGAAATTATCTCGCGCGAGCGGGGCTGAAGGTCTGCATCCTCGAGCGCCGCCCGATCGTCGGCGGCGCTTCTGCGACCGAGGAATTGTGGGAAGGACACAAGGTCAGCACCGCCGCCCACATGATGGGTCTTTTGCAGCCGAAGATCATTCTTGATCTCGATCTGCAGAAATTCGGATTCGAGGTGCTGCCAACCCCGCCGACGGTTCAGTACGTCGACCAGGCCGGTCCGATCGTGCTCTGGCGGGACACGAAGCGTCTGTGCGAGCAGTTTGCGCGCTTTTCGGTCAAGGATGCTGGTGCCTATCCCGCTTATGTCGCCCATCTCACGAAGCTCGGCAAAATCTTCCAGCAATTGATGTGGGAGATTCCGTTCGATCCTGCCTCGCTCGACCCGAGGAATTTGAAGGACATCGTTCTGTTCGGTTGGCGCAATCGCGGCCTCGTCGGTATGTTTCACGACGTCGCCGACATCATGACCATGAGCGCCTACGATTATCTGAGCCTCTGGTTCGAGTCGGACGCCGTGAAGACGATCCTGGGCTATTACCCGGCCGCCGGCGCTGGGCAGAGCGTCAGCATCCACACCAAGGGCACTGCATATTTCCTGCTGCGCGGGTACCTGCGCGACAACACCACGCCTGCCGGCGGCACCGGCCTTGTTCGCGGCGGCATGGGTGCGATCAGCGATGCGCTTCTCAGATCGGGCGAGCGTTTCGGCATGGCATCGCGGGTGGACGCGGATGTCGGCGCGATCATCGTGCGGCGGGGAAAGGCCGAAGGTGTCGCGCTGAAGAACGGCGAAGAAATTCATGCGCCGGTGGTTATTTCAAATGCTTCGGCGCGGCATACGTTTTTGGATCTCCTTGCACCGGATTTGCTGCCCACCGATTTTGTGAATCACATCCGTGGCTTCGGCGGCCGTGTCACGGCGTTCAAGGTGCATCTGGCCGTGTCGGAATTGCCGCGTTACACCGGGATCAACGCGGTTGACTTCGATCAAGGACCACCGGCGCAAATCAGCATCGCGCCGAGCGTCGCCTATCTGGAAGACGCATTCCACGACATGCTGAGCGGCAATATCTCGCGGCGGCCGTTCATGACCGTTCTTGCGCCGACGGTGATCGATCCCGGTCTTGCGCCCGCAGGGCAACATCAGTTGAGCATCTATGGCGGCCACGTGCCGGAAGCGCCGAATAAAGACGGTTTGGAGCAGACGCGGAAAGCAGTCCTCGCAACAGTCATCGATACGCTGTGCGCGTTCGCTCCCAATGTTTCCGGATCGATTCTGCACAGCCAGGTAATGCTTCCCGCGGATTTTGAGGCAGCCTTCGGGCTGCCCGGCGGACACCCGCATCACGCAGATCTGACGATGGATCAGCTTTTTTTCCGCAGGCCTGCGTCGAAATTCGCGAACTACACATCGCCCATCCGTGGCCTGTACATGTGCGGCGCATCAACTCATCCGGGCGGGGGTGTGATGGGAATATCCGGCTATAACGCAGCCAAAGTGGTGCTGGGGGCGTTGCGACGGCAGATGCCGTGAGTTGTTGAATCTTCTGAGGAACCGGCGCTTTTGAGAATAAAGATTTTGAAGACAACGCGTATGTAGAATAAAGATAACGTGTTGCGATCCGCTTCGATGAAAGGATCGCTTCGGGCGGAGCCGAATGGAAACGACGGTCGTCAAAGGTCTGAAGGTGCTGGAAGCGCTGGCCGCGAGCGACGGAACGCGCTCGTTGACCGATCTCGCCAACCAGTGCGGCATCAGCAAGAGCAACGCGCATCGCCTGCTGCGGACTCTTGAAGCCTGCGGCTATGTGCGCCGCGGCCCCGACGGCCGCACCTACGAAGTGACGTTGCGAATGTGGGAACTGGGAATCCGCGTCTTTTCGCGCCTCGATTTGCGCGCGGTCGCCGTTCCCCATCTGCACAAGCTCGCGCGCGTTACCGAGGAAACCGTTCACCTGTCACTCTTCGATCGCGACGAAGTCATCTATCTCGACAAGGTCGACAGCGTTCACGCCGTCCGCACCTACGTCAATGTGGGCGACCGTGCCCCGCCTTATTGTTCGACGACCGGCAAGGCCATGCTCGCGCACATGCCGGAGGAGACGATCCGGCGCATCGGCGGCAATCTGAAGCGCTTCACCAAGAATACGGTGACGTCCCTGTCGCGGCTGCAATCCGATCTCGATCGCATCCGGCAGCAAGGCTATGCAGTCACTTGCGGCGAATGGCGGCCGGGGGTTCTGGGGATCGCGCGCGCCATTCGCAGCCCGTCCGGGCGTGTGATCGGGGGGATTGGCGTCGCCGGTCCCGAGGAACGGATGCGCAAATCCAAGCTCAACCGCTACGTCGATGCGGTTCTCGATGCGGTCGCGCACGTCGAAACGGACCTCGGGTTCGGCGCGACGACGGCCACAAGCCTTGCGTCCGCGAAGGGCGGAACAAAAACGGCTGGCGCGGCCGCGCGGAAATCGGGACGCGCGAATGGCCGGGCGTCGGCGCCCGCGCCGCATGTCGAGCCGCGCCGTCAGCTGAGACGCACCAGCGTCTGATCCCGGTCCACGGCTATCCGCCGACGCGTTCGATGTTGACGAGGCAGGTTTGCGCGCTCGGCCCTTGCGCGAGGCGCGAGGTGCCCTGATCGCGGGTCACCATGTTGGGATTGCCCGCCTCGATGTCGCGGCGCAGGACATCGTTGCCGTCGAAGAAAAGGCCACGCGAGCCTGTCGACAGTTTCACGACCCCCGATCGGACGTTGTCGGTAACGGCGGCAGTACAAAGACACATCCCGCGCGCGTTGTAGACGCGGATGGTGTCGCCCGCGGTGATGCCATTGCGCCTCGCATCGTCGCCGTTGATCCAGATCTCCTCGCGCTGCGCATTGCGGCCCCGATCGGTCTCATGGGCGGCCAGTAATTGGCTGTGCAGCCGCCGGACCGGCTGGTCGGAAATCAGGTGGAACGGAAACTCTCGGGCGAGGGGAGATTGCTGCCATTCCGTCGGCTCCGCCCAATTGGGATGATAGCCGAACTCGGTGTATCCGAAGCCCTTCATCGTTCTGGAGCTCAGGACGATCTTGCCGCTCTCCGTCCTGAGCGGATGTTTGTCCGGATCGTCGAAGAAACCGCCGAGTTCGTCGAGCGGCGTCTGGCGTGCGCGGATCTGGATCGGCCCGCCTTGCCAAAAATCGTCGAAGTCCGGCAGCGTGTCGCCGTCCTGTGCCGCCGCCGTTCGGATCTGCCCGTACAGATACGCAATCCATTCGCGCTCGGTTCGGTTTTCGTCGAACGCGTCGCGGAATCCCATGCGCTCGGCAAGCGCGCGAAAGATGGCGTGTTCGCTGCGCGACTGTTCGAACGGCTCGTCGACCTGCTTTACCGGGATTACATAGCCGCCGTTGCGGCTCGTCGCGATGTCGTTTCGTTCGAGGATCGTGGTCGAGGGAAGCACGATATCCGCCATCGCGCCGAACGTCGTCTGCCATGGATCCTGCGCCACGACGACCTCGGGCTTCGACAGTGCGGCTCTCAGCCTGTTCAGGTCCTGATGATGGTGGAAGGGATTGCCGCCGACCCAATAGATCATGCGGATGTCGGGGAACATCACGGTTCGGCCGTTGAAATCGAGCGTTTGCCCCGGACGCTCGAGCATTTCCACGACGCGCGCGACCGGAATGGTCAATTCGACGGGATTGCGTCCCTGCGGCAATGTCGGAAAGCGGAAGAGGGGATTTCCTTCGGAGATGTTGTTGAAGGAGCCGAGGCCCATGGCGAGGCCGCATCCGGGCCGCCGGAATTGCCCGAGCAGGCAAGCAAGCGCGATGGCCCCCCAGAAGGGATGCTCGCCCCGGTCGGCACGCTGCAATGCCCAGGCGATCGTGATCAGCGTGCGCGATCGCGCCATGCGGTGCGCGAGATCAAGGATCAACCCGGCGTCGAGACCGGTAATCGATTGTGCCCAGGCGGGTGATTTCGGCGTTCCGTCGCTCTCGCCCATGACGTAGGCGATGAATTCGTCCTCCCCGCTGCAATAGCGATGCAAGAAGTCGGCGTCGTGCAGCTTCTCGCTGATGAGCACATGGCACAGCGCGAGAATGAGCGCCGTGTCCGTATTCGGCACGATGGGAATCCACTCGCTGCGCAGTTCGCTCTCTTCCGACCCGCGGACAGGATCGATGACCACGAACTGAAGGCCGCGCGCGATTGCCGACGACAGGCGCTGGAAATCGACGTGAGGTCCCGCGGCGCCGGGATCGATCTTTGCATTCTTCAGCTTCAGCCCCCCGAAACTCACGACGAGTTCGGTGTTGTCGCAGATGTCCTCCCAGGTTGGCGCGATGTCCTTGAACTTCACGTCGCCGAAGACGTGCGGCATCAGAACTTCGGCAGCAGCGGAGCTGTAGGTGTTGACGCTTCCCGTGAATCCGCCCGCCAGATTCAAGAAACGCTTCATCTGGCTTTGCGCATGATTGAAACGCCCTGGGCTCGCCCAGCCGTACGAGCCGGCATAGATCGCTTCGTTTCCGTGGCGTTCGCGCACGCGTACGATGGCTTCGGCCACGAGATCGAGCGCCGTGTCCCAATCGACGGACACCATCGGCTCGGCGCCGCGGCGGCTCCGGTCGCTGTTCTGGCGCCGCTTCAGATATCCTTCGCGGACTTTGGGCGTGCCGACGCGGAAGGCGCGATTGCGGAAAGCGGTCAGGCGCGGGAAGTCATCGGCGGGCCGAGGGTCCGCGGACCAGGGCGACAGCGTGCAATCTCCGCGCTCGTTGCGCAGAGCTTGATAGATGCCCCAATACGTCGCGACCCACGATGTCGATGCGTTCGTTGTCATGATCCTCGGCCGGATTGTTGCTGCTCCATTGCGGCGGTTCTGGCGCGCTCTTCAGATGCTTACAACTTGGCCGGCGGTGATGCCGGATGCGGCAGGGAAGGACCCGTTGCGGCGGCGAAGACAGCACGTTTTCGGCAGGCGGAACGCCGGATCAGCCAGTGGACCATCGTTGTACATTCTGTAATTATGTGTCAATATTCGATAGTGGCCGGTGCGCTTGGTTTGATGCAGCCAAAGCTGTGGGGACTAAAATGCGAAAGCACTTTGCAGAAATCCATCGTCGTCTTTTCCTGAAATCGTCCGCCGCGCTCGCCGGAAGCGCGATGATCTTCGGCGGTGTCGAGACCGCCTCGGCCGCCACCAAGACGTTGCGCATCGCATCCGGCGAATCCGATGGTCCGACCGGCACCATGGATCCCGCCTTCAACCAGATCGATGCCGACGCCGCGCGCATCTCTCTCGTGTATGAGCGTCTCGTCCTCCTCGACAAGGCCTTCTCGCCGCAGCCGCAGCTCGCCGAGTCGTGGTCGTCCAACGACAAGGGCGATGTCTGGACATTCAAGCTGAAGAGCGGCATCGAGTTTCACAACGGCAAACCGATGACGGCTGCCGACGTCGTTTACACGTATCAGCGGCTGATCGATCCCGCCACCGGATCGGCGGTCCGCACGACATTCGGCGCCCTGACCGCGGAAGGCATCAAGGCCGCGGACGACAAGACGGTCGTCTTCACCCTGAAAAGCCCGGTCGTTGAATTTCCGTCGCTCATCGCCAACCGTTTCACCTACATCGTGCCCGAAGGTTCGACCAAGGATCAGCTGCGCACGAAAGGCATCGGCACGGGCCCGTTCAAGGTGGAAGAATTCACCCCCGGCAAGGAGCCGAGCACCTTTGTCAAGAACGAGCGCTACTGGCGCAAGGGGCTGCCGAAGGTCGACCGCGTCGAGCTGCGCTCCATTCCCGATGCTGCCGCGCGCATCTCCGCATTGCTGACAGGCCAGATCGATCTGTCGTGGGACGTGCCGCGTGTCGGCCTGCAGACGCTGGAGAAGGCGGACAACATCAAGGTTATTTCCAGCCCGTCGCCCTATGTCATGTCGCTCACGATGTGGGTCGACACGCCGCCGTTCAATGACGTGCGCGTGCGCGAGGCGATGAAGATCGTCGTCGACCGCAAGAAGATGATCGACCTCGTGCTCGGCGGCAAAGGCCAGCCGGCCGACGACCACCCGGTCGCCTCCTGGATCCAGTACGGACTCAAAGATCCGCCAAAGGAACGCAATATCGCCAAGGCGAAGGAGTTGCTGGCGCAGGCTGGTCATCCGAACGGGATCGACGTCGAACTTTACACCTCGGAAGCGATTCCGGGCTTCCTCGAGATGGCGACCCTCTATCAGGCCATGGCGTCGGAAGCCGGCATTCGCGTCAAGATCACCAAGTCTCCGGCCGATGGCTATTTCGCCAATATCTGGCGCAAGGTGCCCTTCATGTGCACGTCGAAGGGTGGCCGAGGCGCCGACGAGGCGATGGCAATTTTCTACATTTCGGATGCGGCGTGGAATGATACGCGCTGGAAGAGCCCGGAATTCGACAAGCTGATCCGCGACGCACGGCAGACGGTTGACGCCGGCAAGCGCACGGAGCTGTATCAGGCGGCGGAGCGGTTGATCCGGAACGACGGCGGGACCATTCTGCCGATGTTTGCGGATTCGGTCGGCGCCCACCGCAAGGATATTACGGGCTTCGAAATCCATCCTCAGAAGAACACTCAGGACTTCTCGGAGATTTCCTTCTGAGGACAAGAAAAAGAAGGGAGCATGGCTCGGCAGATCGCGATCCAGGCGGCATTCTCGATTGTCAGTCTGTTTCTCGTCTCGGTTCTCACGTTTTACTTGGTAGACCTTCTGCCGGGGGACGCAGCCGAACGCGTCCTCGGCCAGAACGCTACGCCTGAAACGCTCGCGCTCCTGCGCGAGCAACTCGGCCTGAACCAGCCGGCCATCGTGCGCTATGCGCATTGGATCGGCGGCGCTCTGCACGGGGAGTTCGGCCGCTCCCTGATCGCCAACCAGCCGGTCTGGAACTACATCGCCGGTCGCCTCGTGAACACCGCGACGCTCGCCGCCTTTGCGCTTGCGCTCTACATCCCGATCAGCGTGACGCTCGGCATGGTCACGGCAGTCTACCGCAACGGGCCGGCGGACGTGGCGATCTCTATTTTCGTGCTGCTCGGCATGTGTATTCCGGAATTCGTCATCGCGATCTTTCTCGTGTCGATTTTCTCCGTGATGCTGAAATGGTTTCCGGCGCTGGCGCTGATCGATACCGCCAGCTCCTTCGGCGATCTCGTCAACGTGCTTTTCCTGCCGGTAATCACGCTGACCGCGGCGATGACCGCCTATGCGGTGCGGCTCATGCGCGAAAGCCTGATCCAGATTCTGGATTCCGATTATATCCAGCTTGCGCGGCTGAAGGGTCTGCCGGGCTGGCGGATCATGTTCTGGCACGCGTTGCCCAATGCGCTCGGGCCGGCCCTCAACGTCCTGGCCCTGAACATCGCCTGGCTCATTGGCAGCATCGTGCTCGTGGAAACCGTCTTCAATTTCGAAGGGTTGGGACGCCTTCTGGTCGACTCGATCCAGTACAAGGATACGCCGGTCGTGCAATGCATCGTGCTCCTGCTTTGCGCGGTCTATATCGTCTGCAATCTGCTCGCGGACATTTCGATGGTAACGCTCAATCCGAGGCTGCGGAGCGCCCGATGAGTGCCGCCGAGGCATCAGTTCTGCGCGGCCTGCCTAACGCGACGTGGTCGCTGTTCGGCTCATTGCCCCCCGTCGCCGCGATGGCCGGCGTCGTTATCCTGGGCTACGTCGTCATTGCGGTTACCGCGCCTCTTTGGGTCCCGTTCGATCCGTACGCGATCCTGGTCGGTCCGCCGATCTCGCCGCCGACGGCCGCGCACTGGTTCGGGACGGATTCGCTCGGCCGCGATGTGTTCAGCCGCGTCATGCATGGAAGCCGGCCGGTTCTGATCATGGCGCTGACGTCGACGACTCTGGCGGTGCTTTGCGGCGCAACGATCGGGCTGCTTGCAGGATACAAGCGGGGCTGGTTCGACCAATTGGCGATGCGGCTCACGGACGTGCTCGTCAGCTTCCCGACACTCATTCTTGCAATGCTGATCCTGAGCGCGATCGGCAATACGGCCGTTTACGTCGTGCTGACCGTCGCCTTCATCAACGTGCCGCGCATCGCGCGCGTGGTGCGCGCCGCGACTCTCGCCATTGTCGCCGAGGATTATGTGACCGCGGCCGTCACGCGCGGTGAATCGACGGCGTCCATCATTTTTGTCGAGCTGATGCCCAACGTGTCGGGCACGATCTTTGTCGAATTCGCCGTGCGCAGCGGCTTCGTCATTGTCTTCATCGGCGCGCTGGGCTTCCTGGGCTTTGGCGCGCCGCCGCCGACCTCGGAGTGGGGCGTGATGATCAACGAGGGTCGCACGACGATCGCCCTGTCGGTCTGGCCCGTTCTTGCGCCCGCCGGCGCGATGGCGCTGCTCGTGGTCGCACTCAACCTCTTTACCGATGGCATCGCCGGACGGATCGGCGCCAGCACGCCGACAGGGCCGCGCGTGTGAAGGAGGGCGCCAACCTTCTTGCGGTGCGGGGCTTGCGCGTGGATTACCACTCCTCCGCAGGCTGGACCAACATCGTCAACAATGTGAGCTTCGCGCTTCGGCCCGGCGAAATCCTCGGCATTGCCGGAGAATCCGGATCGGGCAAGTCGACGCTCGGATTTGCCGTTCTCGGCTATCGGCGCGCCGGCAGCCGGGTGAGCGGCGGCAGCATCACGTTCGACAACAAAAATTTGCTCTCGTTGCGCAGGAGCGAGCTTCGCGGCATTCGCGGCAACCGGATCAGCTTCGTTCCGCAAAATCCGACGACGAGTCTGTCGCCGTCGATGAAGATCGGACGTCAGCTTGCCGAAGTCCTGACTTTTCATCGGATCACTCCGGCAGAGGGAGTGCAAAGGCGGCTGGTCGAGCTCCTGGCGTCCGTCGGATTGCCGGAGCCCGACCGCATCGTCGAAAAATACCCATATCAGTTGAGCGGTGGCCAGCAGCAGCGCGTACTCATCGCCATGGCGGTGGCTTGTGATCCGGCCCTGGTTATTCTCGACGAGCCGACGACTGGCCTCGACGTGACGACACAGGCCAAGATCCTGCGCCTCATTCTCGATCTGCGTGACCGCGTCGGTTCGGCATTTATCTATGTGAGCCATGATCTCGGCGCGCTGTCGAGCGTATGCGACCGCATCGGCATCATGTATGCGGGCGAACTGGTCGAAATCGCACCCGCCGACATTTTGTTCTCGGCGCCGGCTCATCCCTATACACGCGGGCTGATCGCTTCGGTGCCGCAGCTCGACCGGCCGCCGGATCGCTCCGCCGCGTTGCAGGGCATTCTCCGGCGCGACCGGCTCGGGGAGGGATGCCGCTTCGCCCCGCGCTGCCGCTTCGCCGATGCGACCTGCAACACCACGCTCCAAACCTTGCAACCGATCGCGACGGATCATGAAGCCGCGTGCCATCGCTGGCGGGATGTTGCGAGGCAGCCATGAGCGAGACGGCGGCGCGGCCCATCCTGGTCGTCGACAGTATCGAGATCGCCTACGCCGATACGGGGCTTCTGTCCCTCATCGGCATCAGGAAACAGTTTGTGGCAGTCAGGAATGTTTCGTTCGACCTGCGGCGCGGGGAGACGCTGGCGCTGGTCGGCGAGAGCGGTAGCGGCAAATCGACCATCGGACGCGCACTCGCAGGCCTCCTCACCGCAGGCAAGGGTCGGATCGTCTACGAGGGCAAGGACATCAATATTCCGGTCCGCAATCGAACCCGCCGTCTGAAGCAGGAATTGCAGATCATCTTCCAGAATCCGGATGCGTCGCTCAATCCGCGCCATTCCGTCGGCTTCATCCTCAGCCGCGCGATCCGCGCCTTTCACGATCTCACCGCCGCGCAGGTGCAGGAGCGCGTCTCTTCTCTGCTGCATGACGTGCGGCTCGACGGCAGCTATGCGCGGCGCTATCCGCGCCAGCTTAGCGGAGGCGAGCGGCAAAGAGTGGCGATCGCGCGTGCGCTCGCGGCCGAGCCGAAGATTCTTCTCTGCGATGAAATCCTGTCCGCGCTCGACGTGTCGGTGCAGGCGGAGATCATCGACCTTCTGCGGTCGCTGCAGAAGGATTTGGGGATATCCATCCTCTTTATTTCGCACGATCTTGCCGTCGTGCGCTGGCTGGCAAATCGAGTCGCCGTCCTTTATCAGGGCGAGCTCTGCGAAATCGGAAAGGTGACCGAAATCTACGCGCCGCCTTTCCATCCCTATACGAAGGCCTTGCTGGACGCCGTGCCGGAAATCGGCAAACGGAGCGCCAAGGCCCGATAAAAGCCAATCGGTCGCGGCCGGCCAGGACGTGATAGACGCCGAGCGCGCTGTCTTTTCAGAATCGGAAAGGCGCGGCGTTCCCGCGCGCCCTACGGCATATTGGTCAGGTCCGACAGCCATCGGAAACGGCCGTGATGCCTGGCCTTCCGCAATTGCCGGACAGGACGCCCTTATCCATCCGCCAGGCCTGCGGCAATAATGCCCCCGCAGCAGTGCTGGTCTGCTCTGGGTAGCAGGTGTCCGCACTTTTTGTTGATGCTCGCTCCTGCGATCATCGCGCCGCCGCGCGGGTATGGCTATGTTGCGGCCGGCACGATTGTTCAGGGAGCAGATCAGTGGATTATCGCTTGTTGGGTGGCACCGGACTGAAGGTGCCCAGCTTGAGCCTCGGGACGGCAACGTTCGGCGGCGGCACCGAGTTTTTCAAGGCATGGGGCACGACCGGCGTGGACGCGGCGCGGCGGCTTGTGGACATCGCTCTCGATGCCGGTGTGAATTTTTTTGATACCGCCGACGTCTATTCCAACGGGCTGTCGGAAGAAATTCTCGGCAAGGCGGTGGCGGGCCGGCGTGACAAGCTTCTGATCTCCACCAAGGCGAGCTTTCGTCTCGGCGATGGGCAGAACGACATCGGCTCCTCGCGCCACCATCTGATCGCCGCCTGCGAGGCAAGCCTGCGCCGCCTAAACACCGATTATATCGATGTCTGGTACATGCACGGCTTCGACGCGCTGACGCCGGTCGAGGAGGTGGTACGCTGCCAAGATGATCTCGTGCGCGCGGGCAAAGTCCGCTATGTCGGCTGCTCGAATTTTTCCGGCTGGCATCTGATGAAATCGCTTGCGATCGCCGATCGCTATGGCTGGTCGCGCTATGTCGCGCATCAGGTTCATTATTCTTTGATTGGCCGCGAATTCGAGTGGGAGCTGATGCCGCTGGCGCTCGATCAGAAGGTTGGCACCGTCGTATGGAGTCCGCTCGCGGGCGGGCGCCTGAGCGGCAAGGTCACACGCAACCGTCCCGCCCCGGAGGGAAGCCGCACCGCGGCGATCGGCGGCACGACCTCGAGCATCGCGATGGAGCAATTCTACGACATCATCGATGTGCTCGAAGCCGTCGGCAAGGAAACGGGACACGGCGTGGCGCAGGTCGCCGTGAACTGGCTGCTGCAGCGTCCGAGCGTCACAAACGTGGTCATCGGCGCGCGGAACGAGCAGCAATTGCGGGACAATCTCGAAGCGGTGAATTTCAAGCTGTCACCGGAGCAGATCAAGAGGATCGACACCGTCAGCGCGCGGCCTCTGGCCTATCCCTATTGGCACCAGCGGCGCACCGCGCTAGAGCGTAACCCGCCGCCGGTCGAGTAGGCGGGGAGGACGTCCAGCGCAGGAGTGTGACGTGAGCAGCGGGCTTCGTCAGGGGCTGACCAGCTATGGCGATGCCGCGTTTTCGCTGTTCCTGCGCAAGGCCTTCATCAAGGCCATGGGCTATTCCGATGATGCGCTCGACCGGCCGATTGTCGGCATTACCAACACCTATTCTGATTTCAATCCGTGCCACGGCAATGTGCCGACGCTGATCGAGGCGGTGAAGCGTGGCGTGATGCTCTCCGGCGCCATGCCGATGGTCTTTCCGACCATCTCGATCCACGAGAGCTTCGCCTATCCGACGTCGATGTTTCTTCGCAATCTGATGGCGATGGACACCGAGGAGATGATCCGTGCGCTGCCGGTGGATTCGGTGGTGCTGATCGGTGGCTGTGACAAGACATTGCCGGCGCAGGTGATGGCGGCAGCAAGCGCCGACAAGCCGGCGATCGTGCTTCCGGTCGGGCCGATGCTGGTCGGCCATTTCAAGGGCGAGGTGCTCGGTGCCTGCACGGATTGCCGGCGGCTCTGGGGTGAATTTCGTGGCGGACGCATCAGCGAGGGTGACATCGAAGTCGCCAACGAGCGGCTCGTGCCTTCCGTCGGCACCTGCGGCGTCATGGGCACGGCGAGCACGATCGCTTGCATGATGGAGGCGCTTGGCATTGCGTTGCCGGGGAGTGCTTCGATCCCTGCGACGCATGCCGATCGCGTTCGGATCGCCGAAGCGACGGGTCGCCGCGCCGCCGCGATGACCAAGAACGGACCGAAGCCGTCGGACATCCTGACGCGCGATGCCTTCCGCAACGCTATTGTCATGCTGCAGGCGATCGGTGGCTCGACCAACGGTGTCGTGCATCTTTCGGCGATCGCGGGTCGCACGGACCGTCCGATTCCGCTCGATGAGTTTGACGCAATCGGACGCAAGACGCCGGTGCTGGTCGATCTGAAGCCCTCGGGCGACCATTACATGGAGCATTTCCATCAGGCCGGCGGTGTGCCGCGGCTGATGCAGGAGCTGAAAGATCTGCTCGCGCTCGACGCAAGGCATGTCCTCGGTGGCACGTTGGCCGACGCCATCACGACCTTCGAGGACGTGGCTGGCCAGACCGTCATCAGGTCACGCAGCACGCCGCTCAAGGCCGAAGGCGGGCTTGCCGTATTGCGCGGCAATCTCGCGCCGCGTGGCGCCGTCATCAAGCAGGCCGCCGCGTCGCCCAAGCTGATGCGACACGAGGGCAAAGCTATCGTTTTCGACTCCGTGGAGGACATGGCCAGGCGCATCGACGATCCCGCGCTCGACGTGACGGCCGATGATGTTCTCGTCATGCGCAATGCCGGTCCTGTCGGTGCGCCGGGGATGCCGGAGGCGGGCTACCTGCCGATTCCGAAGAAGCTCGCGCAGCAGGGCGTCAAGGACATGGTACGGATGTCGGACGCCCGCATGAGCGGCACAGCCTTCGGCACCATTGTCCTGCACATCGCGCCTGAGGCTGCCGTGGGCGGTCCCTTGGCGCTCGTCAAGACAGGCGACCGCATCCGCCTCGATGTTCCGGCGCGCACGCTCGATCTTCTCGTCGACGATGCCGAGTTGCAGAAGCGCACAGCAGCGTGGCGCAAGCCCGATCTGCCTTACGACTCGCGGCGCGGCTACGCGAAGCTCTATCGCGACCACGTGCAACAGGCCGACCTTGGTGTCGATTTCGATTTCCTGGCGGCTGTGAAGAAATAGCCGGCGTCAGGTCTGCGACAATTCCGTCATGGCAATCCGCGCCTGATCGGTGTCGGGCGTGCGCAAATGGCGAAGCATCAGCTCGGCGGAGGCCGTCAGCCGTCGCTGGTCCCTGACGCAGATGACGTGCTCGCGATGCGCCCAGTCGTTGGACAGATAGACGCGCCGCGCCCGGCCATCCATCCGGCTGTCATCGACGATGTCTTCGGGCAGAACCGCGATGCCGAGTCCTGCTTTGACCATGCGCTTGGCGGATTCGAACGTCTTGACCTCGATGCGGGTATTGAGCGTGAAGCCGGACGAGCGCGCGCCTTCGGTCAGAAGGATTTGCAAGGACGATCCGGCCTCGAGGCCGATATAGCTGCTGTCGCCGATCTCGTTGAAGTCGATCGTATCCTTGCTCGCAAGCGGATGATCGATCGGCACGAGGGCGACGAGGCGATCGTGCCGGTA
>CAZSAW010000391.1:0-23858 GCA_964604745.1 uncultured Hyphomicrobiales bacterium | reverse complement strand
TCCCGCACCATGGCGAAGGCTTCCTCGGCGATGGCGCGCATCGCCGTCACATCCTTGTCGAGGCGCAGGTTGAGCACGGGTCGCACATGCAGGCAGCCGACGCTCGCATGCGCGTACCATGTCCCGCGCGTGCCGTGTCGGGCGAAAACCTGCGTCAGGCGATCGGTATATTCGGCGAGATGCACGAGCGGCACGGCGCAATCCTCGACAAAAGAGACCGGCTTACCCTCGTCTTTCATCGACATCATGATGTTCAGGCCAGACGTGCGCACGTCGGCAATGGCCGCCTGCAGCGCCGGATCAAACACATCGACCACACCGCCCCATTTTCCGCCGGTGTGGCCGAAATCGAATCCGAGATCGCCCATCAGTGCATGCAGCCGCTTGAGCCGCCGGACATTTTCCTCCTGGTCGTCTTCACCAAATTCCACCAGGAGCACGGCGTCGGGCTCGCCCTGCACGAACTGCTCGAGCGTTGGCCGAAACATTGCGATCTCGCCGGCAAGTTCGATCATCGTGCGGTCGACGAGTTCAACGGCGATCGGGGCCAGCTTGACGATATGCTGGGCCGCATCCATCGCGTCGTAGAAGCGAGCGAAATGGCACGCGCCGACGGCACGGCGGGGTAGCAGCGGGGCCAGTTTCAATTCGATCTGCGTCGAGAAACCGAGCGTGCCCTCCGAGCCGATCAGGATATGCGCGAGATTGAGCTGGTTGCGGCCGGGGATAAAGCTGTCGAGATTGTAACCGCCGACGCGCCGTTGCACTTTTGGGAAGCGGCCTTCGATTTCCGTCGCCTCGCGTGCGCCGATGGCGAGCAAGGCTTGGCCCAGCGGTCGAAGCGTCGCGTCCACATCCGACAAGTCGGGGCTCGCCGGGCCGAAATGCGCGCGCGCGCCATCGGCGAGAATGGCGTCGATCGCGATCACATTCTCGCGCGTGTTGCCGTAGCGCAGCGAACGGCCACCGCAGGAATTGTTCGCCGCCATGCCGCCAATCGTCGCGCGCGAGGCGGTCGAGATGTCGACCGGAAACCAGAGGCCATGTGGCCTCAAGGCGCGATTGAGATCGTCGAGCACGATGCCGGGCTCGACCACGCAGCGCCTCCCCGCGACGTCCAGCGAAACGATCCGGTTGAGGTATTTGGAACAATCGACAATGAGTGCGTGGTTGATGGTCTGGCCGCATTGCGATGTGCCGCCACCACGCGCCGTGACCTGCACGCCCTCTTCGCGCGCAATCGCTATCGCCTGATCGGCGGCCTCTATCGAGCGCGGTGCGACGACGCCGTGCGGCATCATCTGGTAGTGCGACGCGTCCGTCGCATAGCGCCCGCGCGTAAAACGGTCGAACCAGACATCGCCCTGGACGTTGGCCCGCAGCCGCCGCTCGAGCGCCGTTTGCGCGCGTTCATCCATTCGCACACCTTGAACTGCCGCCTTGGAGCGCGACATTCAAACGCGGACAATAGAGCCCGCCAATGCCTGGTATACAGAATCCCACTTGACCCGACTGTCGCATCCGGTGTTCAACCCGGCAAGTTTCCCAGCGCCTCAGGATCGCGCGGCCAAAGGTCAGCGCGGCTCACGGAGTAAACGTTATGGCCAAGAATTCGTCGCGCGTAGCCGGACGCCATTTCCTGCAAATTCCCGGGCCCTCCCCACTGCCGGACCGGGTCCTGCGCGCGATGGACCGGCCGATCATCGATCATCGCGGTCCTGAATTTTCCAAGCTCGCCAAGCGCGTGCTCGACGGCATCAAGACCATCTTCAAGACCACCAACCCCGTCATCATCTACACTGCAACGGGCACCGGTGCTTGGGAAGCAGCCCTCGTCAACACGCTGTCGCCCGGCGACCGCGTCCTCATGGTGGAGACCGGCCAGTTCGCCACCTTGTGGAAGAAGATGGCCGAGAAGCTCAGCCTCAAGCCTGAATTCATTTCCACGGACTGGCGCATCGGCGCCGACCCGAAAGTCATCGAGGCGAAACTCCGCGAGGACAAGAACAAGGACATCAAGGCCGTCTGCGTGCTGCACAACGAGACGTCAACCGGTTGCCTTTCGCCGATTGCTGAAATCCGCAAGGCCATCGACGCCGCCGGTCATCCGGCGCTTCTCCTGGTCGATACAATCTCCTCGCTCGCATCTACCGACTACCGTCACGATGAGTGGGGTGTCGACGTCACCGTCGGCGGCGCGCAGAAGGGTCTCATGCTGCCGCCGGGCATGTCGTTCAACGCCGTGAGCGACAAGGCGCTTGCCGCGTCCAAGAACTCGAAGTTGCCGAAGTCGTTCTGGTCCTGGGATGACATGCTGGCGATGAACAAGGTCGGCTTCTTTCCATACACACCGGCAACGCAAATGCTCTGGGGTCTCGATACCTCGATCGAGATGCTGCACGAGGAAGGCCTCGACAATGTGTTTGCGCGACATGATCGTCTTGCTGAAGCAACCAGACGGGCCGTGCGCACCTGGGGCCTCGAGATCATGTGCAAGGATGCGAAATACTATTCACCGACGATCACCGCGGTGATGATGCCGGAGGGCCATGACGGCGATGCGTTCCGCAACCTTGCGCTGGAAACGTTCGACATTTCCTATGGTGCGAGCTTCGGTCCGTATGCCGGAAAATATTTCCGCATCGGTCATCTCGGCGACATCAACGACGGCACGCTGATCGGCGCGCTCGCCAACACGGAAATGGCGCTGGCGCTTGCTGGCGTGCCGCACAAGAAGGGCGGCGTGCAGGCCGCGATGGATTACATCGTCTCCGCGCACGCTGCGCCCTCTCGCGCGGCTGCGGAATAGTCGCTCTTTATCATTTCCAACAAAATCATGGCCGGGCATGTCCCGGCCATTTTCGTTTCGTGCTGCTAGATTCCGAGATACCGGTGCTGCACGTCCGGCGCGGCGGCAAGCGCGGCCGAGGCACCGCTCCAAACCACACGGCCGCGTTCGATGAGGTAATGCCGGTCTGCGATCCGGATGAGCGTTGCGACATTCTTGTCGATCAGCAGGATCGACTGGCCGGCGGTTTTCAGGCGCGTCAGACATTGCCAGATTTCCGCGCGGATCAGCGGCGCCAGCCCTTCGGTGGCTTCATCGAGAATGAGGAGGCGCGGATTGGTCATCAGAGCGCGGCCGATCGCGAGCATCTGCTGCTCCCCGCCCGACAACTGATTGCCCATGCTGTCGAGCCGCTCGGCGAGCCGCGGAAACAGAGTGCAGACCTTCTCCAACGTCCAGGGATCGGTGCCGCGGGTTCTGTTAGCCGCCGTCGCAATCAGGTTTTCCCGCGTCGTCAGGTTGGGAAAGATCTGTCGTCCTTCGGGCACGAGGCCGATGCCGCGTTGGGCAATCTGGTGGGGGGCAATCTCCACGATACTTTGCCCATCGAAGCGGATGGATCCTGCACTCGGAGGGGTGAGTCCGAGAATGGTGCGCACGGTCGTGGTCTTGCCCATGCCGTTTCGGCCCATGAGCGTGACCATCTCGCCCGGTGCAATGGTTAGCGACACGTCGAACAGCACTTGGCTCGCGCCGTAGCACGTTTCGATATTGACGAGTTCGAGCAGCGCCTCAGCCATGCGCAAGCGCCTGCTCGCCGAGATAAGCCTTGAGCACTTCCGGATTGGCACGCACCGCCGCGGGGCTGCCGGTCGCGATCATTCGCCCGTAGACCAGAACACTGATCCGATCGGCTAGCGCGAATACGGCTTCCATGTCGTGTTCGACAAGAACAATCGTCACGTCGCGCTTGACCTCGCGCAGCAACCCGACCATGCGCGCGCTCTCCTCTGCACCCAGGCCGGCCATCGGCTCGTCGAGAAGAAGAAGGCGTGGTTTGGTCGCAAGCGCCATCGCGATTTCGAGCTGGCGCTGTTCGCCGTGGCTGAGATTGGCGACGACAATGTCGGCGCGATTCGCAAGCCCAACGCGCGCCAGCGCACTCAAAGCCGGCTCACGCAGGCGTCGGTCCGCGCGGGCGTTGCCAAAGAACCGGAACGAATGGCCAGCGTGCCCCTGCACCGCCAGCGCGACGTTATCGAGGGCGGAAAATTCGGAAAAGAGCGAAGTGACCTGGAACGAGCGAGCAAGACCGAGCAGATTGCGCCGCCAGACCGGCAGGTCGGTGATGTCACGCCCGGCAAAGGTGATACGGCCTGCGTCCGGGATGATCTCGCCGGCCAGTTGGCCGATCAGAGTGGTCTTTCCGGCACCGTTGGGACCGATGACGGCGTGCAGTTCGCCGGCAGCGACTTCGAGCCCGACGTCATCGGACGCCACGATGCCGCCAAAGCGCTTTGCCAGCCGCTGGGTCGCGAGGAGCGTGTCAGCCACGACGCAACGCTCCCAACAGGCCATCGATGCCGCCGCGCGCGAACAGGACAACGAGCAGAAGCAAGGGCCCAAGGATGATTTGCCAATGCTCGGTGATGCTGGAGAGCACTTCTTCGAGCATGAGGAGCGCGATCGCGCCGATCAAAGGCCCGAAAAGCGAGCCAAGTCCGCCAAGGACGACCATAACGATCAGCTCACCCGACCGCGTCCAGTGCATCATCGCCGGGCTGATGAATTCGGTGTGATTGGCGAGCAGCGCTCCCGACAAGCCGCACAATGCGCCGGCGATGACGAAGCAGACCAGGCGATAGCGCAAGACCGGGAAACCGATAGCCTGCATGCGGCGTTCGTTTGAACGCGCTCCTTGCAATGCAAGTCCGAAACGCGAATTCACCAATCGCCAGACGAGCGCAATGGCGGCGATGAGAAGGGCGAGGCAAACGTAATAGAAGACCGTCTTGTTCGACAGATTGACCGCGCGGCTGAATTCGCTGCGGTTGTAGATCGTCAAACCATCATCGCCACCGTAACGATCAAGCCCCACGGCGACATAGTAGAACACCTGGGCGAGCCCTAGCGTGATCATGATGAAATAGACGCCGCGCGTGCGCAGCGACAGCATGCCGATCAGCAATGCTGCGACGGCGCAGGCCGCTATCGCGACGGGCCACTGAACGAAGCCGCTCGTAATCCCTTCCTCGGCAAGAATACCGACCGCGTAGCCACCGATACCGATGAACACGGCATGTCCAAAACTGACCATGCCTCCATAACCCATGATCAGATTGAGGCTCGTTGCCGCGAGCGCGAGGATGAGGATGCGGGTGAACAGCGTCAGCAGGAAGGCGTTTCCGGCCAGCGCGGCATAAGGGGGCAGCAAGACAAGAGCGACGAGAAGCGCTCCGATAAAAAATCCGCGCGGCGTCAGGGCTGCGCTCATTTCCCGCTCACCGGAAACAGACCTCTCGGTCGCACCACGAGGATGAGCGCCATCAACATGTAGATCAGCATCGAGGCAATGGCCGGGGCGATGGCCGAGGCGCTGCGCGGTGCGAGCACGAGGCGCAACAGGTCGGGCAGATAGCTGCGCCCGAAAGTGTCGGCGAGGCCAACGAGAATCGCCGCAATCAGCGCGCCACGGATCGAACCGATGCCTCCGATAATGATGACGACAAAAGCCAGGATGAGAACGTTCTCTCCCATGCCGATCTGTACTGTCAGGATCGGCGCTTGCATCAGCCCGGCAAGCCCAGCAAGCGCCGCGCCAAGACCAAAGACCAGCGTGTAAAGGAGCCGGATATTCACGCCGAGCGCCGACACCATCTCGCGGTTTGACGCCCCGGCGCGGATCAGCATTCCAATCCGCGTGCGCATGACGAGAAAATAAAGAAACAGCGCGACGCCAAGCGCGGTCAGGATGATGGCGATGCGATAGGTCGGGTATTGCAGACCCGGCAGAAGTTCGACGGACGTGTTGAGCCAGGCGGGCAGCGGCAAGCTCAGGCCCGCCGGCCCCCAAATGATGCGAACGGCCTCATTGAAGAACAGAATGAGGCCAAAAGTGCCGAGCACGTGGTCGAGGTGATCGCGTCCGTAAAGTCGTCGCATCGCGATCACTTCCACGGCCATGCCGACGAGCAGCGTGGTGACGAAGGCGAGCGCCGCGCCAAGCACGAAGCTTCCGGTGAGCGCAGCAAACGTTGCGGCAAAATAGGCGCCCACCATGTAAAGCGAGCCGTGCGCCAGATTGACGAGATCCATGATGCCGAAGACGAGCGTCAGTCCGGCCGCGAGCAGAAACAGCAGCAATCCGTATTGCAGTCCGTTGAGAAGTTGCTCGACGAAAAGAAGCATCGCCCCTCAGCCCCCGATGCTTCGCCTATGCCACTGCGTGGATATGTCATGCTCCGCACAGGCGGAGCATGACCGTTCGACCTGCGGCGCCCTCACTGCATCGGACACTTAGCGGAGGACTTGTCCTTGTCGTTCTCGACAATGGTTGCGACCGTCTTCAGCGTCAGCACGCCGTCCGCATCCTTCACCGCTTCCTGCAGATAGAAGTTCTGGATCGGATACTGGTTGTTGCCGAACGTGAACTTGCCGCGCACGGAGGGGAAATTCGCCTTCTTCATCTCGGCGCGCATTTCGTCTTTCTTGGTCAGATCGCCCTTCGCCGCGGTAACGCCACTGTTGATGAGCGCCGCGGCATCATAGGTCTGCGCGCCATAGAAGGACGGATAGGCCTTATGCTTCGCCTTGAAATCCGCGACGAATTTCTTGTTCGCCTCATTCGGCAGATCATTGACCCATTGCTGCACGCCGGGCACGCCAAGAGCGAGATCGCCCATGCGCGGCAGTGAAAGCGCGTCGATCGTGAACGCGGTGTAGAGCGGAATCTGGCCCTTCAGGCCAGCCTGCGCATATTGCGTCAAAAACTGCACGCCGGCCGCACCCGGATAGAACACGTAGACAGCGTCCGGCTTCGCCGCGCGCACTTTCGACAGTTCGGCCGAAAAATCGAGTTGGTCCGGCCATTTGGTCAATTCCTCGCCCACGATCTGGCCCTTAAATGTCGCACGCATGCCGTTGAGCATATCCTTACCGGCGGCGTAGTTCGGCCCGATCAGGAAGGCCGTCTTCACGCCCTTCTGATTCATATAGAGGCCCATGGCCGCCGGCGTCTGATCGTTCTCCCATGATGTCGAAAAGACGTAGGGCGAGCACAGCGGGCCCGCCACCTGCGAGGCACCGGCATTGGTGATGATCGTCATGGTCTTGGAATCCACGATCGGCTTGATCGAGGCGAGCAGGACATTCGACCAGATATAGCCGACGATGAAATCGACCTTGTCACTCTCGATCAACTTTTCCGTTTTCTGCTTGCCGACCTCCGGCTTCTGCTGGTCGTCTTCGTAGATAACTTCGACCGGCAGGCCGCCGATCTTGCGGCCGAGATGGTCGAGCCCAAGCTCGAAAGCATTGCGCATGTCGTTGCCGATGACCGCCGTAGGACCAGAAAACGTCGAAATGAATCCGATCTTGACGGTCCTGCCCTGTGCCCAGGCTGGCGCGGCCGCCAGCGCAAACACCGCAGTCGCGAGTATTGTTTTTTTCATGATGTCGCTCCCCTCTCTCTCTTTCTCTGCTCGTGATCATCGCCTTCAGGCGACGCGTCGCGCGGGATCTTCGGCGCGCAATTTGAAACGCTGAATCTTGCCGGTTGCGGTTTTCGGCAGATCGCGCACGAATTCGATCCAGCGCGGATATTTGTAAGGCGCGAGCTTTTCCTTCACGTGGGCCTGCAACTCGCGAACCAATGCCTCGCTGGCTCGCCCCTGATCCTTGAGGACGACGAATGCCTTCGGCTTCACCAATCCTTCTTCGTCCTGCCACGCCACCACCGCGCATTCGAGCACGGCGTCATGCGATTGAAGCGCAGCTTCGACTTCGAACGGCGAGACGTAAAGACCGGAAACCTTCAGCATGTCATCGCGACGCCCGCAATAAACGAAATAGCCGTGCTGATCCTGGATGTATTTGTCGCCGGAGCGGGTCCATTCGCCGAGGAAGGTCGTCCGCGACTGCTCCCGATTGTTCCAATACATGAGGGCGCTGGATGGCCCGCGCACCAGAAGTTCGCCCATCTGGCCAGGCCGTACGGGCTGGCCCCCTTCGTCGACAAGCTTGATGTCGTAGCCCGGCACCGGCTTGCCTGTGGTGCCGTAACGCACATCGCTCGCGCTGTTGGACAGAAAGATGTGGAGCATCTCGGTCGAACCGAGGCCGTCGAGGATATCGACCCCGTAGCGCTCGCTCCAGCGCCGCCCGACATCGGCGGGCAACGCCTCGCCCGCGGAGACGCAGCGGCGAAGCTTCAATTCGGACCGCGCGGGGGCACCGGGACTCGCGAGAAATGCCGCGTAGAAAGTCGGAACGCCATAGAACACGGTGACGGGATATTGGCGCAGAAGCGCACCGACGCTGTCAGGCGTCGGCCGGTCGGGCATGAGCACCGTCGTTGCACCGACCGACATGGGAAACGTCATGGCGTTGCCGAGGCCGTAAGCAAAAAACAGTTTGGCGACTGAATAGCAGAGATCGTTCTCTTTCAGCCCAAGCGTCGGCCCGGCATAGAGGTCATTGGTCAGGCGAAGGCTCGCATGCGCGTGCACGGCGCCTTTCGGCTTGCCGGTCGAGCCTGACGTGTAGAGCCAGAAGGCCATGTCATCCCGCGTAGTCGCCGCGATGATGTCTGCGGCACCCGCCCCACTCAGAGCATCCTCGAAATTCTCATGGCCGTGCGCATTGCTGCCGGCGACGAGCACGTGAGCGAGATCGGGCGCATCCGCGATCAGCTTTTCGAACTTCGGAAAAAGAGTATCGGAGACGACAAGCATGCGAGCGCGGCTGTCCGCCAGCATGAAGCGATAGTCTTCGCTCGTCAGCAGCGTGTTGACCGGCACCGCGACCACGCCGGCCTTGAGCGCGCCGAGAAAGGCGGTCGGCCAGTCGATGGTATCGAGGAGGCAGATCAGGACACGCTGCTCGCGCTCTATGCCGCGCGCCCGCAGCACGTTGGCGAAACGCGCCGCGCGATCGGCGAGCTGACCATAGGTCCAGGGTCCGCGCGGGTCGAAAAAAGCAACCTTCCCGCCGCGGCCGGCTGCGACGTTTCGCTCCAGGATATCGGCTGCGAAATTGTAGTCCCGCGGAATGCTCGCCAGCGCCACGGCAGCGTGATCCGCGCGAGCCAGAAGGTCCGCCTCGTGGGTGGCGTTCTTGATCATCCCCGTCCCGCCTACGGCATTGTTATCGTGCGTTTTTTAAGTTTTGCGCCGAGCGAAAGCCGTATCGTTTCGCTCGTCGTGAGATTATGCAGACTGGCCTTTACGGCCGCAACCGCCGAGACCTATCGACAAAAAGTAGGGTTATCGCGGGCCCCGCTGGCAGCGAAGGGATGCCGCCACCAGCGCAAAACCTCCACGCAACCGAGCGTTGATCGCGCCCGTTGATGCAGCGGGCGCTTGATCCGGCCGGCGATACGGCGCTGCCTAGTTTCGCGCCCGCTCCGCCATGACGCTTTGTGCGGCATGGCTATCCATCAGATGATCGATCACCCGGCGCACGATGGCGTCTTTCACATGCACCTGATCGTCTCCGTAACTCGACAGCCCGCCGCTGCGGACGATTTCATAGCTTGGGAAATATTCGACATTGTCGAAGTGCCGCTCGATCCGATCGGCGCAAACCCGCAACACCGATTTGGAAAATTCATTCGCGACCACACAATCTTGCCCACTGAACGTGAAGCTCAGAGGAACCGGAGAGACAGTCAGAATGACCTTGATGGAACAATCACGCAGCGCGCCGATCGCGCGGGCCAGCAACGGATAGCTGTCCTCGACATCCAAGCGCCGCAGTTGGTAGCGATCGAGCTCCGCCACGGCCGCGTCATGTGGCGGAATCCTGTTGAGGTGAAGCGCGTTGGCTTCGTCATACCAGGCTTCAACCAGGCCCAGCGTGATAATTACCAAGTCCGACCTCGCGAGCTGGGCGTAAATGCCATCAATATCAGCGCGTCGGTGCACGGCGCGTTCGAACGTCACGTCGGAACCGCTTGCCAATAGCAGGTCCGAATAGAGGCTGCCGCTCCGCACGATTGTATCCTGCGGAAATTGCCGGCCCTCCAGCGCGAAGACGATTCGCTGGCTGATCGTACCGATATTGTATTCGTTCAGAAGGCTGTTGCTGCGGCCGGAATACTCCTTGTGCGGTGCCGAGAAACTCATTGTCGGCAGCTCGGCCCCGACGGGCCGGAGAATCTCCTCGATGTTACGCGCAAAGCACGAGCCGATTGTGAAGACCTTGGTGCCACGATCGAACTCGAAGGGAAATTTCGGAACAAAAGTTGGAAAGATAAGATCGTCCCGCGAGCGTTTATCTTCCCGCCCGGGATATCTCCGATTGTGTTTGCTGGCTCCGGCGAGACGAAGTACGTCGCTGTATTTCATCGACCCCACCCAGCAGACGGCTCGATGTCCTTCTCACCATCGTACTTTCCCGACTTACAATGGCAAGGCTGCGGACAATGTTCCGCACCGGAACAATCCCACCCTTTTCGCGTTGCTCCCGCTGTGAATCAGAGGAGATCGACAATGGCTGATGGATCGAGCGGGGGCGTGGGCGTACTCGGCGTATTGGTCGGGGCGCTGATTGTCATCGTCGTGGGCGGCGGGATTCTGTTCGCGAGCGGCAAGCTTGGCGGGAACAATTCTGGTCCGTCATTGAAAGTTGAATTGCCGAAAGTCGGCACAACCGGCTCGAAATAGTTCGGCTATAAGCATCATCGCCGTTTTGGGATGATGCTTGTGTGCGAAGCCCCACGCCCGAGCTATCGCTTCGGGCATTCCTTGTAGCCGAACTTGGAAATCATATCCGCGCCCGACATGGTGTGAAAGGCTAGCGTGTTCATATAACCGCCAGACACAAGATAACTTCGCAGTGACGAGTTATAGGCGTTCAAGAGTTTCTGGGTCGGGCCTGCAGAAATTTGACGCTGCCGATTGTGGCCCGCGTGAAACAAAAGCTGCGCGCTCCGCTCGACGCAGACGTTGCGAATGCCGAGAAAAAGGGTACAGGCCGACTGGCAATGGCCGGTAATGCGAAACAATTCGCCGCTGGCGTTGTATTGCGCGACGACTGGATCGAATTTCTCGAACCAGCCGCCCTGGCCGTAGCCGGCCGAGGAGCCTTCGGCCCAAGCGACGGATGAAACAAGAACCAAAATCAAGGCAATAGCCCAACGCATCTTCGAGCTCTCTTTTGATATCGTCGATCTGCTGCTTCTCTATGTCGCCCGAATAACGCTCAAGGTTTCGCGACCGCGTCGTCTGCCACAGTCAGCTGTTCGCGAAATCGCACGAGACGATCCTGATAGCCCTCGGCATCACCGTAGTCGTCAAACAGCATATAACGTTCATGAGAGCCGATAACGCGGCGCGCGTGCTTGATCGGGCACCAATATTGCTCTGTGCGGGCGGCGATCTCACGTACATAGGCGATCAGGCAATTCGCATAGGAACAATAGGCACAGTTGAGCTTTTCCAGCGCATTCAGATAAGCGAGATGCCGCCGGTCGAATACGAAATAGTCCGCACGCCGCACCTTCGGGATTTTGTAGACCGGGAAGCAGATCGCTTGATAGACGCTGACGAAAAGGTCCAACAGCGCAAGCGGCACAATCAACGCATAGATGACGGGCGCCGTCAGGATCACGAGCGGATTGGCGGTCAAGACATATTTCGTCAGAGCGGTCTTCAGCTCCCGGTGACGCCGCAGGATTTCCTCCTCGAAGGCGACGCGGCCCCGCTCCAGACCCACGCGCAGATCTGCCCGGCGTTTGGCGATTTCAGCGTCGAGCTCGCTTTGCAGCGCCGCAATCTTCTCGGTCAGCGCAGTGATGTTCGGATTCATGAAGCCCCCATGATACGGACCAGCGCGCCGCTAATTCACGCGATGGTCGCGATCTTTGGCGGGTAGTAAATAATAGGAACTTGTTCATAAATGGAAGGGCATGAAAGCGTGTTCCATTTGCAGCCGGCCCGCGGCACAGCGATAACTCTGCGGAACTTTTTGCCCCGTTGCGACTTTCCTTTTGTTTTCCAATCGTCGGGTAGTCTCCATTTCCGATCAGCACCCCCCGTTCGCGACGCCCGCGCGCGAAAGATCATCGCTCGGTTTCCGGCTCGCTCTGCTCGTTGCCGGGACGACGCTGCCGCTGATCCTTTTTGCCGCAGGGGTGATCTACCTCAACTACATTCGCGAGCGTGAGGCAGCCTTCGACCGCGTGCTCGAAACGGTGCGCGGTATGCGCCTCGTGCTGGATAGTGAAACGCGCGGCATCACGGCGGCGCTGGACGTGCTCGCGAGCTCAAACGCTTTGCGACGGGATGATTTCGACGCTTTCCGCAGCAATGTGAGAGCATTCGTGCAGCGATATCCCGACGGCTCCGCCATCTCGATCGCCACCCGCGACGGCACCCAGATTTTTAACAGCCGGCTGCCGCCCGGCGCCACCTTGCCACACCGCACCAACGTCGAATCGATCGACTTCGTCTTTCGCAATCATACGCCGGCCTATTCGAACCTGTTCATCGGCTCTGTGTCCGGGCGCCGGCTGATCACGGTCAGCGTGCCGGTCTTTCGCAATGGAGAGGTTGTCTACGAGCTGGGGGTCAATCCGCCGCTTGAGACATTCCAGCAGATCATCACCGCTCAGCGGCCAAGCGAGGACTGGACTGTCAGCATCTTCGACCGGAGCGGCACGAATTTCGCGCGCGTACCCAATCCGCAGGAAACAATCGGCCAAAAGGCTTCTCCAACGTTGCTGCCCGAATTGCTGAAGCAGGACGAAGGGCAGCTGACAACCTATTCGCTCGAGGGCGTCGAGTTGCTGACCGCTTTCACGCGCTCGCCCTTGAGCGGCTGGACAGTTGCCGCCGGCATTCCGACAACAACATTGACCGCGCCCTTGTGGCGCGCGCTCGCGATGACGCTCGGTATCGGCGCCGTCATGCTGGCAATCGGGCTTGCGTTCGCCATCCGCATGGCCACGCACATTGCACGTAGCGAAATGTTGCTCGGACTGATGGTGCAGGAAGTCAATCACCGCGTGAAAAATACACTCGCCACGGTTCAGTCGATCTCAAGCCAGACCTTCCGGCAAAGCACCAATCCCCAAGAGGCCGTCGGGAAATTCAATGCACGGCTGCTCGCTCTTGGTCGGGCGCACGACGTTCTCAGCGAACAGACCTGGAAGAGCGCCGATCTGCGCGAGATCATCGAGGGTGTCCTTGAGCCGTTTCCGGCGCGGGATGGTCGCGTGCATCTGGCAGGGCCGGATCTGCGTCTTTCTCCCCGCGCCGCGGTCATGACGGCGATGGTGCTGCACGAGCTCGCCACCAACGCCGCGAAATACGGCGCCCTTTCGACGCCGCAGGGAGAAATCGTCATCTCCTGGGACGTGCGCAAGGACGACGAGGCGGGCAGGATGATGACATTGACCTGGCGGGAGATCGGCGGACCGCCGCCGCAAACAAATCCAGCCAAGGGATTCGGCTCACGTTTGATCGAGCGGGGATTCGTGGCGCAGCTGAACGGACGCGCCAGCGTAACATTCTCGCCGAGCGGACTGGTCTGCGTGCTGGAATGCCCATGCCAATAGACGTTTTGGCTTGTTGGCCTATGGTATGAGTTTGACGATGAAAGGTTATCTCCCGCCGAGGGTTCCACCCTCGTCCAGGCAAGCGGCCGCGCAACGGGCGCGGCGCATCTCGACTACGATCACAACGCTGCTTTGGATTATCGCGGCGTTGCCGCTGCTCGGGATGTTGATGATTTATGGCTATAGCGATCAGGCGCCTACTGCCTTGCGGAGTTTCACGATCGCCCTTGACGGCATGTTCGGATCGCCGATCTGGTCGCTGATCAAGCCGGCGCCGTGACGAGCGATCTCAGCTCAATCAGAACGTGCTCTTGAGCTTCAGATAATCCATTCGGTTGCCGGACGTCACGTCGACATGACGCATCTGCCCGTCACGCTCGAGATCAAGCGGGACCGTCGCGCCTGCTTCTCGATTCGCCCAGACCTTGCGATAGAAATCGGGCAGGCTGCGCGCAGACGCTCCATCGACGCCCACAATCAGATCCCCACTCTTGATGCCGGCCTTCTCTGCCGGACCGCGCGGCGCGACTTTGCCGACCAACAGGCGGTCCCCGATCTGATTCGTCGTTAGTCCCAGCCATGGCCGTGCCGGCCCGGCGGGACGACCCTGTGCCAGCAGGTCGCTCAGGATCGGCGGCAGCCGGTCGATCGGCACGAACATGTTGCCTGGAACTCCGCTCCCGGCAGCATCGCTGAGAATGAGCGAGCCGACACCCACGAGGTTCCCGTCGCGATCCAGCAGGGCCGCCCCGCTCCAGGCCATATGCGGTGGTGACGTGAAGATCGCATCGTCGAGCAGATATTCCCAAGAACCTGCGAATTCGCGCCTGGCAAGCACCCGCGCCGGTGCCGCCATGCGCGCCCCGCCAAAGCTCGCAACCATCACCTTATCGCCGGTCTTCAGCTCGGCCGACTTGCCGAACGGCACCGGTCGCACCTTCAGCGGCAGCACCGCGCGCAACAGACCGAAGCCGGTTTCGTGGTCGTAACCAACGATGCTGGCGGGAACAGTCCGGTTATCGTTGGTCCGGATCTCGGCGGCGTAAGCTTCGACCATCAGATAGCCGATGGTGAGAACGAGGCCGTCATTGTCGATGACGATGCCGGTGCCTTCGCGCTCCCGGCCAAGATTGTCCGCCGTGCTCGCATCGGGATTGGCAATCGTCTTGATGTAGACAACGCCGGAGAAGACATCCTCGGGCGCGGGTTGCGCGCTTGCAGCACCCGTCGAAAGAAGAAGGAAGCCCACGATCAGAGCGTGGCAACGACGCAACAGCCCCGAAGGCACCACGTCGAAGTTCGATCTGCACATCATCGCGCCCCTCGTGCGACCCTTCGACAGGATAAGCGCCCTTCGGCGAAAAGCGAAGAAGCGCCCGGACGTTATCCGGGCGTTCCAGCTGCACAGATACAACCCATGATGCCGCAAACACGGCGAATTCTTGCACCGCTCCAACGTGACAGACTCGCCACAGGGACAGATTATGGCGAACGCGTCTTTTCTGTTGTCGCCTGGAAAACGCAGCCGCACGATCCAATCGGGAATCTTGGGGAGCGCGCAATGAAAAGAGTCCTGCTTTCGTGTGTTGTCGGTGCCGCCTTCGCCGTGCCGAGCCTTGCTGGAGCTTTTGCGGAACCGAGCGAGTCCGACCGTCAGGCGTGTACGCCCGACGTGTTTCGGCTCTGTGGGCAGCACATTCCTGATGTGTCGAGTATCGTTGCCTGCCTGAAGAAAGAAAAACGCAATCTGAGCCACGATTGCCGCATGGTGTTCGACCGGCGCCCCGTGCGTCCGGTCAAATACTGAGCGAAGCGAATTATCGTTGCGATTGGTGCGTGTGCTTACGCGCGCATGTAGTTTGTTTGCGTCCGTTCAAAGAAAAATGGCCGGGGGGAGCCCGGCCATCCTGATCGGTATGTTCCCGCTGCGCTTTACGCCTGAGAGACAAATTTCTTGTTGGTGTAAGCCTCAAGCCCCTCGATCCCGCCTTCGTGGCCGTAGCCCGATTCCTTGACGCCGCCGAACGGCGTCTCCGGCGTCGAAATGGCAGTCGAATTTACTCCGACCATTCCGGACTGAATCGCATCGCCGATCATCGTCGCCGTCTGCGTCGAGGTCGTGAAAGCGTAGGCGGCAAGACCGAACGGCAGGGAATTGGCGCGTTCCACGACTTCATCAAAGGTCTTGAAGGCAACAATCGGAGCGACGGGTCCGAACGGCTCCTCGGTCATGATCTTTGAATCATCCGGGATGTCGGTGATCACAGTCGGCTCGAAAAAGAAGCCCTGATTGCCGTGCCGCTTTCCGCCCGTGACAATCTTCCCGCCGCGGGTCTTGGCGTCGTTCACGATCGCTTCCATCGCATCGAGCCGGCGTGGATTGGCGAGCGGCCCCATGCTCGTATCCTTGTCGAGACCATCGCCGAGTTTCAGGTTCTTGGCGTAGTCTGTGAAGCGCTTGAGAAAACGGTCGTAGACGGGCTCCTGCACGTAGAAGCGCGTCGGTGAAATGCAGACTTGGCCGGCATTGCGGTATTTGAACGCTGCGATCGTGTCGGCGGTTTTCTCCGGATCGGCATCGCTGAACACGACCACGGGCGAGTGGCCGCCAAGTTCCATGGTGGCTCGCTTCATGCCTTTGGCGGCAAGGCCAGCGAGATGTTTGCCGACCGGGACGGAGCCGGTGAACGAGATCTTGCGGACAATATCCGAACCGATGAGGTGCTCGGATACATTGGCAGGGACGCCGTAAACGAGATTGAGCACGCCTTTCGGCACGCCGGCGTCGACAAAGCAGCGCACGGCTTCGACACACCCGCCCGGTGTTTCTTCCGAAGCCTTGATGATGACCGAGCAGCCAGCCGCGAGCGCCGCCGCGATTTTGCGCACGGGTGTCAGAATAGGAAAATTCCACGGCGTGAAGGCAGCCACGACGCCGACCGGCTCTTGGATCACAAGCTGACGTACATTTTTTGTGCGGCCGGGCACGATGCGGCCATAGGCTCGGCGACCCTCTTCGGCCATCCAGTCAATAATGTCCGCTGTGGTCAGCGTTTCCGCGCGTGCTTCCGCGAGAACCTTGCCCTGCTCTTGCGTGATAATGCGGGCAACCTGATCGGCGCGTTCGCGCAGAAGATCGGCGGCCTTGCGCATGACCCTGGCGCGATCGTAAGGCGCCGTCGCCCGCCATATTGTGAGGCCCTTTTCGGCGGCTTCAAGCGCGCGGTCGAGGTCGACCGCGCTGGCATGCGGCAAGTGGGCCAGCGCCTTTCCGGTCGCGGGATTGACGACATCCTCGCCCTTGCGGCCGCCGCCATTGATCCATTCGCCGTCAATATGCAGTTTCAAATCGCTGTACATGGCGCTCCCTCGCTTCTGGAATTTTTTCGTCTTTTAGCAAACTTCACCGCCCGTCGGCCATCCGCGGCTGGCGTCAGCGTCCGGTGAATTTCGGTTTGCGCTTTTCCATGAAGGCCGTGCGGCCTTCGACGTAGTCCTTGCTGGCGAAACACCGACTGACCGATTCCGCCATACCCTTTACATCGCGCTTCGATTCATCCTTCAACGCTTCGCCGACGATGTACTTGACTGAACCGATCGTGAGCGGCGCGTTTGCCGCGATCGTGTCCGCATAGGACTTCACATAGGATTCGAGATCGGCATCTGCGACCACACGGTTGACGAGTCCCATCACGCGGGCCTCCTCGGCATCGAATTGCCGCGCGGTGAAGAAAATCTCCTTGGCAAACGAAGCCCCAACGACATCGATCAGGCGCTTGAGGCCAGGATAATCGTAACCGAGGCCAAGTTTCGCGGCGGGCACCGCGAAGCGCGCGTTGTCGGCTGCAATACGAAGGTCGCAGCAGGTGGCGAGCCCCAATCCACCGCCGACGCAATAGCCGCGGATCATCGCGATGGTTGGCTTGGGAAATTCGTGGATGCCCGCATAGGTCTTTTCCGTCAACTTGTTGTAATGCTCGACCGCTTCCTTTGTGGCGCGTTCAGCACCGAATTTCGAAATATCGGCACCCGAAACAAATGCCTTGGTGCCGGCGCCGGTCAAGACAACCACCCGCACCTCTTCGTCTTTGGCAAAACCTTCGAGGATGCGCGCGGTCGCCTCCCACATCTCAAGCGAAACGGCGTTGTGGCGCTCGGGATTGTTGAAGATGACGTAGCCGACGCCGCTCTCCTTGCGTGAGAGCATCTTGTCGGTGCCCGCGGCGTTACCCATGACGTTCATACGCAAGCTCCTTCAAATCGCGTTCGCCCGGCGCAACGCCGAGATCTCGGCCTCGCTGAGCCCGAATTCCGCAAGAACCTCGTCCGTGTGCTCGCCGCGCTTCGGAGTCGCCGTGACAACGCGCGATGGCGTCCGCGACAACGACATGGGCTGACGCATCACCTTGAGTGGTCCCAGCGTCTTCGATTGCACGGTTTCGACAATTCCCAGATGCCGAACCTGCGGATCCTCGAACATCTCGTCAATCGCGTAAATGGGGCCGCATGGGACGCCTGATCGATTGAGATGATCGATCCATTCTGCGCTAGTCCTGGTCCTGAAAATCTCGTCAAGCCTGGCGTTGAGCGCATCGCGATTCTTCGATCGCAAGTCGGCGCTGGCATAATCCGGATGATGTTCCAGGTCAGACGCATCAACTGACCGGCAAAACCGCGACCACATGGGCGCGCCGGTCGTCGCAATATTGATATGGCCATCACGCGTCGGATAGACGCCGGTGGGAATGCTGGTGGGATGATTGTTGCCCGCCTGCGGCGGCACCACGCCGTCAATCAGCCAGCGCGCCGCCTGGAAATCCAGCATGAAGATTTGCGCCTCGAGGAGCGACGTCTCGATGTGCTGGCCCTGCCCCGAGGTCTCGCGCTCAAGCAACGCAACCATGACGCCGAGCGCGGCGAAAAGGCCGGCACACAAATCGGCGATCGCGGTGCCCGTGCGCACGGGACCCTGCCCAGGCAACCCGGTGATCGACATGAGGCCGCCCATGCCTTGCGCGATCTGATCGAAGCCCGGCCGGTCGCGATATGGACCGCTCTGGCCGTACCCGGAAATGCTCGCATAGACGATGCGCGGATTGATCTTGCATAGCGCGTCGTAATCGATGCCGAGCCGCGCCTTCACGTCAGGCCGGAAATTCTCGATCACGACGTCCGCCTTTTCGGCCATACGCAACAGCGTCGCGCGCCCCTCTTCGGATTTGAAATCGAGCGTGATGCTGCGCTTGTTGCGGTGCAAGTTCTGGAAGTCCCCCGCCGCCCACGCGCCGCCGATGGGATCGCCGGGTTCGAGCCGCTCCGGCGCCTCGATTTTGATGACGTTGGCACCCCAATCGGCAAGCTGCCGCGCGCAGGTTGGCCCGGCGCGCACGCGCGTCAGATCGAGAACGGTAAAGCGCGAAAGGGCCTCCGAGGCCCGGGGGATTGGCATTGCCACGGTTCCGGCAGAGGGCTGCTCCCGCCCCTGAGAAGGCGGGCGGCGAGACCATCCTTGATCTGGCCTCCAATGTCTACCGGCAGGCAATAACCCCGGATCAGCGTTTTCGGATCCGGAAAGTCAGCACCTCCTCGTCCCGCGAGGAGGATTCAAGCTGATCGGCGGTCTCGTTCAGCAGATTGGGAATGTCTATGGCTGCCAGCGGGTCCGTGCACTCGACGATGAGCATATCGCCGGGATTGAGACCCAACAGCGTCTTGCGCGTGCGCAAGGCCGGCAGCGGACATTTCAGGCCGCGCAGGTTGATGGTCTTTTCCGTCATCGCCACATTCCAAGAAGGACGCAGACTGGCCATCGCCAACGCTTTGCGTCAAGTTGCTGAACCGTCGATCCGATATGGCGCAATTGTCGCAAATCTCCATGGCAAATTTTCAGTTCGTACAGCGGATCGCTCGCCTTACGCCGCTTGACGACGTTCTTGCGATGATGAACGCGCGCGTGAATACGGGGCCCGCGCAGGAGATCGAGACTGGCGCCGCAGCGGGCCGGATTCTCGCAGCCGATGTCGTCGCCACGCACGATATACCGGTGCGACCGATAGCCTTGCGCGACGGCGTTGCTCTGCGCGCGGATCTCACCGCCGACGCTAGTGCCTACGCACCGACCGCCCTGCCCGACATGGCGGTGCGTGTCGATGCCGGTGATGCGCTTCCCGCCGATGCCGATGCTGTCGCGCCGCCGGAGGCCGTCACACAGCAAAATGAACGCTGCGAGGTGATCGCCGTAACGATAATTGGCGACGGCGTCCAACCGATCGGAGGCGACGTTCGCGCGGGACAGATTCTTCGTCGCGCAGGGGAAGGCATACGGCCTATCGATGTAACCACTTTGACGGCTCTTGGCCTGACGAAAGTTTCGATCCGTGCGCCGCGCGTCCGTGTCGTCCCTGCCAGCAAGGCAAACGAGACCACGGCAATAACGGCGATGGTCGCCGCCGCGGTCACTGCCGAAGGTGGTCAAACCGAGAAATCTCCGGACGTCGAGAGCGCGCTCAATGATCCCGGTCCCGACGCTGTCATCGCCATCGGCGGCACTGGCAATGGGCGCAATGACGCAAGCGTGGCAATGCTTGCGCGCATCGGCACGGTTGCAGCACACGGCATCGGCCTGCAGCCGGGCGAGACATCTGCTTTCGGCTTTGTCGCCAATCGACCTGTACTGCTGCTGCCTGGCCGATGTGACGCCGCATTGTCGGCGTGGCTCACGCTTGGGCGACGGCTGATGGCGCTCCTGACAGGACGAGCAGAACAATCCTGTTCTGCTGCCGCCACGTTGACACGCAAGATCACGTCGACAATCGGGATCGCCGATGTCGTGCTCGTCCGTTTCGACAACGGACAAGCCGAGCCGCTGGCCCAGGGCTATTGGCCGATGAACGCTCTCACGCGCGCGAACGGCTGGACGGTGATCCCAGCCGGACATGAAGGGCTTCCTGCCGGGGCCACGGTACAAGTCAACGCACTGACATGACTCAACCCGTCCATAATCTCCCACGAGCCGCCGCGGACTTTGTTGCCGCGATCCGGCGCGCCGCACGGCAAGAGCAGTTTCTGGAAATTGTCTCCGCACAGGAGGCGCGCGCGCGTTTTGCCGCTCATGTCGACCTGTCACCGCTATCGCCGCAACCGGTCGCGCTTTCGGAAGCGCTCGACCGCGTGCTTGCGCGGACCGTGACTGCATCGCTCGATGTGCCGCCGTTCGACCGCTCGAATGTCGATGGATTCGCTGTCCGTGCCGCCGATCTCGCCGGCGCAAGCGAGGTAAATCCGAAGCGCCTGCGTCTCACCAGCGAAGTCATAGCTTGCGGCGATTCCCCCTCCGTTTCCGTCGGGGAGTGCACCGCCACGGCGATCGCAACGGGCGGCGTCATTCCTCGCGGGGCCGATGCCGTGGTCATGATCGAGCATACCGATCTGGTCGAAGGCGGCGACGGACCTTGCATCGATGTACGCCGTGCCGCCGCTCCGGGACAATTCGTCTCCTATGCGGGCTCCGACATCGCCCGAGGTGAAACGCTCCTGCGGCGAGGAACGGTAATCGGATCGCGCGAGATCGGCATGCTCGCCGCATGCGGCATCGCCGAGTTTGACGTGGTGCGCCGGCCACGGGTCGCTGTCTTGTCGACCGGCAATGAGCTTGTCCCGCCCGGGCAAACGCTCAAAGCCGGTCAGGTTTATGACAGCAACGGACCGATCCTTGCGGCTGCCATCAGTGAGGCAGGCGGCAAAGCCATCGCCTACGGTGCCTTTCCCGACGATGCGACGATTCTCGAAGCGGCGCTGCGGCGTGCGCTCGCCGAATGCGATATGATCGTTCTTTCCGGCGGCACGTCAAAAGGAGCGGGCGATCTCTCGCACACGATCGTAAGCAAGATCGGCGAGCCGGGTATTCTCGTGCATGGAGTCGCTCTCAAGCCCGGCAAGCCGCTGTGTCTCGCTGTTGCCCAAGGCAAGCCGATCGCCGTACTCCCCGGATTTCCCACATCGGCGATCTTCACCTTCCATGCCTTCGTCGCGCCTGTCATTCGCACACGTGCCGGGCTCGCACCTGAGACCGCACGCGTCGCGAACGCGCGGGTCCCCCTGCGAATTCCGTCCGAGCTTGGACGCGAGGAATTTGTTCTTGTCTCGCTTGTTGAAGGCGGGGATGGGCTTGTCGCTTTCCCCTCGCCCAAGGGATCGGGATCGGTGACGAGTTTTTCGCAGGCCGATGGATTTCTTCGCATCGACGCGCTGGCCAGCGCGCTCGACGCCGATACGCATGCTGAAGTGACGCTGATCGGTGATGCAGCCCGTGCGCCTGATCTCGTGATCGCCGGCAGCCACGATGTCGCGCTTGACGCCGTCGTCGATAATCTGGCTGCCCAGGGATTTTCCGCGCGCACCCTCGCTATTGGCAGCCAGGGCGGCGTTGCTGCCGCGCGCCGCGGCGAATGCGACCTCGCGCCGGTTCATCTCGTCGATCCGCAAAGTAGCACCTACAACAAGCACCTGCTTGTCCCCGGTCTCTCGCTGGTGCCCGGTTGGCGGCGCATGCAGGGCTTTGTCTTTCGGCTCGGCGATTCTCGTTTCGAAGGCAAATCGGCGGAACAATCGCTGAAGGCTGCCCTCGCCGATCAAGACTGCCTGATGGTCAACCGCAACGCTGGCGCGGGCACCCGCGTCCTGATCGACCATTTGCTTCAAGGGGCACGGCCACCAGGTTATGCCAATCAGCCGCGATCACATAACGCCGTCGCCGCGGCGATCGCGCAGGGCCGCGCCGACTGGGGCGTCGCCATCGATCCAGTCGCACGGCTCTACGGCCTTGGTTTTCATCCGATTGCGCCCGAGCATTACGATTTTCTGCTGGTGGAAAGCAGGTGCCAGCGCCCCTCCGTGCAGGCCTTTCTCTCCGCATTGCGGGACGGGACGACAAAGGCGCGCATCCGCGCGCTGGGCATGACGCCCGCGGAAGAGTGAAGCGCAACCGCGCGAATACGTTGTATATAGACCCTATGCGCATCATCGGTTTCGCCGGCTGGAGCGGTTCCGGCAAGACGACATTGCTGACCAAGGTCATTCCCCAGCTGCTTCAGCGCGGGAAGCGCGTGTCCACGCTGAAGCACGCGCACCACGCCTTCGATCTTGACCAGCCTGGCAAGGATTCTTTCATGCACCGGTCGGCAGGCGCATCGGAGGTGCTGGTGTCGTCTGCCAATCGCTGGGCGCTGATGCATGAATTGCGCGGGACACCCGAACCCGATCTGCCTGCGTTGCTTGCGAAGCTATCGCCCGTCGATCTCATTCTGGTCGAAGGCTTCAAACGCGAGAGATTTCCGAAGCTCGAAGTCCATCGCAAGGCAAACGGCAAGCCACTTCTGCATCCGCAAGACGACTGGATCGTCGCGATCGCCGCGGACTGCGATGTGCCTCAGGCTAATGTCCCCGTTATTCCGCTCGACGACGTGAGCAAGATCGTCGACGTGCTGCTTGCCGAAGCCATGCCTGTCGGCGAGATCGGAGCGCGCGAGGACGCGCGCTGATGGCGCAACTGAGCGACGATTGCTTTGCCTTCGGCGGCCAGCTTCTCACCGTCGACGAAGCGGCGCAGTTGATGCGCGATCAGGTGCCCGCCGTTGCCGAGATCGAAACCGTGGCGCTCGATGAAGCGGATGGGCGCGTCACTGCCGCCGATGTCGTCGCGCCGATCGCACTCCCCTCATTCGACAATTCCGCGGTCGATGGCTACGCGGTGCGGCACGCCGACCTTGCCGCAGATGGCGAAACGCGACTGCGTATTGCCGGTCGGCAGATGGCTGGCCACCCTCTCACACAGCCTCTGAAGGCGGGCGAAGCCGTGCGCATCTTCACCGGCGCGCCGATGGCAGAGGGCGCCGACACCGTCTTCATGCAGGAAGACTGCCGGATCGACGGAGATGCCGTCATTGTGCCGCCGGGCCTTGAGCTCGGGGCCAATCGGCGCCTGACGGGAGAGGATATCGGTGCAAATAGCGTCGCCATTACGGCCGGTCGCCGGCTGTCGCCGACCGACGTGGCGCTCGCGGCCGCCGTCGGCCTTGATCGGTTGAACGTGCGGCGACGTGTTCGGGTGGCGCTTTTTTCGACGGGCGATGAAATCGTTGAGCCCGGTAAGGCTTTGCCGCCGGCGGCGCTGCACGATTCCAATCGCTATTTGCTGGCAAGCCTCCTTCGCCGCCTCGGCACGCAGACCGACGATCTCGGCATTCTTCCGGACGACGCCGAAGCGCTTGCGGCAGCAATCCATAACGCAGCGGC
>CAZSAW010000390.1:0-1908 GCA_964604745.1 uncultured Hyphomicrobiales bacterium | reverse complement strand
GTCGAGGTGCCAGCCTATGTCGCCGTGCTCAGCAACCGGCCGCTCGATGCCATCGCATCGTCCCCGATCAGGCAGAAGCTCGGCATTGGCCTGCGCAACCTCACGATCACGCAACGCGCCGGCATCAGTAAGGTTGTTGCGGTTCCGGATGATTCATTTCGCACCGCGCTGATCGACATCAAGCGAGATCATGGGCTCTATCGCGAGGAAGACAACGCCGTGACGTTTCTCTCGCCCGGCCTGTTCCGCGCTGCGATCAGGCTTCCGGCGGTCTCGCCCATTGGAAGCTATGACATCGAAATCAATCTCTTCGCGGACGGCGCGAGTCTGACGCAAACCAATTCGGCGCTCGAAGTGGTCAAGGTCGGCGTTGAACAATTCATCGCCAGCGCCGCCCGTGAACACGGGCTTCTCTATGGACTGGCCACGACCTTCATGGCGCTCGCGACCGGCTGGTTTGCGGCCATGATCTTCCGGCGCGACTAGACTCAGTCCGGCAGGCAGCGCGTCCCGGCAACCGCATAGAGGCGTGCCGCTCCGAGGACATGCGCCGTGACAGCGGTTTCTCCGAACACGGCGGCGAACGCGGCGTCGCGGATATTAAGTCCGCCGGCATAGGCGCCAAAGGCCGGCATCACCAGGCGATGGCCGTCGGTGACAAAGCAGCGGCGGCTGACGCAGCGACCGCGGGCGCTTACGCGCGCGACGGGATGCAGATGCCCGGCAATCTCGAATTCATCGGTGCCCGAAGCGGGTTCATGACGGAAGACGAAAGAACCGATTGCGAGCGCCGCCGAGAACGAACCGCCAATCCCCGATGCCGGATCGGGATCGTGGTTGCCGGCAATCCAGATCCAGTCGCGTCCACGCTGCAGGGCCAGAAGCTGGTCGCGATCGGCATCGTAAAGACGTGCAGGCCCGTCGCCGTCATGAAAGCTGTCGCCAAGGGCGATGACGGCCTGCGGCTGATAGCGCGCGATCGCTTCCGCAAGTCGAGCCAGCGTGGCCGCGGAATCGTAGGGCGGCAGGAACACGCCGCGGCGCGCGAAACTCGACCCCTTTTCCAGATGCATGTCGGCGACGATGAGAACGGCTTCGCCAGGCCAATAAAGAACTCCCGAAGGATCGGCGACCATTACGCTGTCGGCGAGATCGAAAGAGGACTCGGCTTCGAGGCTTGCGGCTTGCGTGACAATCGCGTCATTCGCGATTGCTTCTGCCTCCTCCAAGGAGCCGAGGTCGCGCGCGGCCTCAGTCACGGCTCATGGCCTCCCGAACCAGTTCATCTGCCGCCTCGGCCAGAATGTCTTCAGATGCTTCGCCATAGACAGTTTCCCGGCCGATCTCGAGCATGACCGGCACGGCAAGCGGCGAGACCCGGTCGAGCGGTTTATGGACGATTCGACCCTTGATTCGCGACAGCATTTCGCCAAGCCGCTTGATGTCGAGGAGGCCGGTCGCCGCGTCGGCTCTCGCCGCACGCAAAAGCAGATGGTCCGGCTGATGCTTGCGCAGCACGTCGTAGATAAGGTCGGTCGAGATCGTTACCTGCCGCCGCGTTTTCTTCTCGCCGGGATGTCGCCGCTCGATCAGCCCGGCAATGACGGCATTTGTGCGGAAAGTGCGTTTCATCAGCGCTGTCTCGGCGAGCCAGGCTTCGAGGTCGTCGCCAAGCATGTCCTGATCGAAGAGCGCCGCTAACGACAACTCCCCGCGGGCGACGCGCTGCGCCACATCGCCCAGCCCCCAGACGGCGAGCGCATATTCGTTGGCAACGAAGCCGAGCGGGCGGAGGCGCGCGCGTTCGAGCCGCCTTGTCAGCAGCATGCCGAGGGTTTGGTGCGCGAGGCGGCCCTCGAACGGATAACAGACGAGATAATTTTTGGAGGCGCGGGGGAATGTCTCGAC
>CAZSAW010000389.1:0-8072 GCA_964604745.1 uncultured Hyphomicrobiales bacterium | reverse complement strand
AGAGACCGCAATCGAGGAGCCGTACCGCCGTCGCTTCGCCTGACGCTGCATCAAGGATGGGCGCGGCGGGGTTGAGCATGCGCAGGCGTTCGACCAGCTGGTCCTTCGCCGCGCGTCTTTGCGGCGTGTCGAGAAGGTCCGCCTTGGTCAGCACGATGCGATCGGCGACCGCGGCCTGTTTCACCGCTTCCGGATGTTCGTCGAGCGTCGACAGTCCATTCACGGCGTCGACCAGCGTGACGACCCCGTCGAGCCGAAAGCGCATGACGAGATAGGGATGTGACATCGCCGTCTGCAGCAAGGGCGCCGGATCGGCGAGACCCGTGGTTTCCAGGATCACGCGGTTGAATTTGACCCGGCCATTGTCGAGATCGCGCAGGAGCTTTTCCAGCGCATCCACGAGGTCGCCGCGCAGCGTGCAGCACAGGCATCCGCTTGAGAGGATCACCATGCCGTCGTCGATATATTCGACCAGCAGGTGATCGAGGCCGATCTCGCCGAATTCATTGATGATGATCGCGGCCTGCGATAGCGCCGGATCCTTGACGAGAGCATTGAGCAGCGTTGTCTTGCCGGCGCCGAGAAAGCCGGTCAGCAACGTGAGCGGAATCGGCTGCGGCGGCGTGGGCGCGGTCGTGTCCGGGCTCACTGCGCAGGCGGTTTCAGCGCGAGCTTCGGCCGCGGCCGCGGCAGCGGAACGGCCGCGCGAGAGGCGGGCGCAAAGGCCGATGGTGCCGGAGGGGCGGGCGCCGTGGCAGCGAAGGCAGGCGCCACGAGGCTCACGCCACTCGAACTTTGCACAGGCTCGGCGGTGTCCTTGGCGCCGGGTTTTCCCGGCGCAACCGCCGCCACCTGCGTGGCCGGCTGCTTCTTCGGCGGGCCAACAAAGACGACGATCGGTTCCATCGACGGTTTCAGATCGCCAAGGAGGTCGGTGCCTTTGGGCGTCGCCCCGCGCAGGCTCGACAGCATCACAGATTGCGGCGAACTCGGATCGCCCTGCGCCGCGACGGGCTCGTCCGGCCCATCATCGGCGTCTTCAGCCGCGGGACGCTTGCGATGCTTGCCGCACATCTCGTCGCGCAGATTGAGCGGCGCAGCGTCGATCGGTGGCAGCGCATCGACGGTGCCAAGCGAGGGGGTCAGCCACGAGATCGACGTGGAATTGAAACCGCGCTCGAGCATTTGCGCCGCCTTCACCGCGCGCACACTCGACGATGGCGCGCCGAGAACGACAGCGATCAGCCGGCGGCCGTTGCGTGTCGCGGTTGCGACAAGGTTGAAGCCCGAGGCGCAGATGAAGCCCGTCTTCATGCCGTCGGCGCCGGGATAGCGGTCGATCAGCTTGTTGTAATTGCGGGTGACGCGCTTGCCGAACTTGATCGCCGAGATGTGCCAGTAGAAATCGTATTCCGGCATTTCGCGGATGAGCGTTCGCGCAAGAATGCCAAGATCGCGCGCCGAAGTGATCTGCCCGTCGGCCGGCAGGCCGTTCGGATTGACATACGAGGTCTGCGTCATGCCAAGGCGCTTCGCCGCCTTGTTCATCTCATCGGCAAAACCCTCGATCGATCCTCCGACGCCCTCGGCGAGCACCACGGCCATGTCGTTCGCCGATTTGACCATCAGCATCTTCAATGCGTTGTCGACGGTCACCTGCGTGCCCGCCTTGAAACCCATCTTCGAAGGTGCTTGCGCCGCGGCGTTGGGCGAGACGGTGAGAAGCGTATCGAGCGTGAGGCGGCCTTCCTTCACCGCGCGCAGGGTGACGTACGCCGTCATCAGCTTGGTGACGGAGGCCGGATACCACGGCTGGGTGGCATTCTCGGCTTGCAGGACTTTGCCGCTGTCGGCTTCGATCAGGAGCGTCGCTTCTGCGCGCGCCTGCGTCGCGCCGAGGCTGCACAGCCCCGCAAGAAGGACCCCGGAAATGGACGCGGCACGGAACAGGTGAGCGGCAAACGGCACGGATACAATTCCAGTCGCTGTTTCAGGGCGTTTCGGGAGCTTTCGCTGAAGGCGCGAGACCTTATCTAACCAAAGGACGCCGCCAAGGCAAAGCGCAAGCACCGGGTCCCACACTGTTACGATCACCCGGAACATGCTACTCGCCTGAAGAAAGCGACCAAAGTTCGGCGGGCCTTGCCCGCAAGGAACCGGACCCGAAGGATCTCGATCCATGACCGCCTGCATCGTCGGTTGGGCGCATTCGCCTTTCGCCAAGCTCGATACCGAAACCGTGGAAAGCCTTATCGTCCGCGTCGCCAATGACGCGTTGCGCGATGCAGGACTGGAAGCGAAGGACGTGGACGAGATCGTGCTCGGGCATTTCAATGCGGGCTTTTCCGCGCAGGATTTCACCGCCTCGCTCGTTCTGCAGGCATCGCCCGACCTGCGCTTCAAGCCGGCGACGCGCGTCGAGAATGCCTGCGCCACGGGGTCAGCGGCCGTGCAGCAAGGCTTGAAGACCATCGCCGCAAAGGGCGCACGCATCGTGCTCGTCGTCGGTGTCGAGCAGATGACGAAAACGCCGGGGCCGGAGATTGGAAAAATTCTGCTCAAAGCATCTTACGTGCGCGACGAGGCCGAGATCGAAGGCGGCTTTGCCGGCATTTTCGGCAAGATTGCCGGTCTTTATTTCCAGAAATACGGCGATCAATCCGATGCGCTCGCGATGATTGCGGCCAAGAACCACAAGAATGGCGTGGGCAATCCCTACGCACAGTTCCGCAAGGATCTCGGCTACGACTTCTGCCGGACGGAAAGCGAAAAGAATCCGTTCGTCGCCGGACCGTTGAAACGTACCGACTGCTCGCTCGTATCGGACGGCGCCGCCGCCGTGGTTCTTGCCGATGTCGAAACCGCGTTGCAACTCGAAAAGGCCGTTGCCTTCCGCGCCGCGGCGCATGTGCAGGATTTCCTGCCGATGGCCAAGCGCGACATCCTCAAGTTCGATGGCTGCGCGCTGTCTTGGAAAAAGGCATTGGCCAAGGCCGGCGTCACGCTCGACGATCTCTCTTTTGTCGAGACGCATGACTGCTTCACGATTGCGGAACTGATCGAATACGAGGCGATGGGTCTGACGCCGGAAGGGCAGGGCGCGCGCGCCATCACGGAAGGCTGGACGCAGATGGGCGGCAAGCTGCCCGTCAATCCATCCGGCGGGTTGAAGGCAAAAGGCCATCCGATCGGAGCCACGGGCGTATCGATGCATGCGCTGTGCGCGATGCAGCTCACCGACACGGCCGGCGATATTCAGGTAAGGGACGCGAGGCTCGCCGGCATCTTCAACATGGGCGGGGCGGCGGTCGCCAATTACGTCAGCATCCTCGAGCGCATCAAATAGCCCTCACGCGCCGGCTTCGGCCAGTTCTTCCGGCGGGCGCTGCTGCGGCACCATGAATTGTGCGCGGGCAAGTTCGGCGAAGGCGCCGTTCAGCCTGGTCAGTTCGTCGAACGATCCGCTTTCGATGATGCGCCCGTTCTGAAACACCAGGATACGCGTGGCGTTGCGGATGGTCGCGAGCCGATGTGCGATGACGAAAGTGGTGCGATCCTTCATTACTTCATCGAGTGCCGCCTGCACCTTGGTTTCCGTTGCTGCGTCGAGTGCGCTCGTCGCCTCGTCGAGAATGAGGACGGGCGGATTTTTCAGAATGGCGCGCGCGATCGACAGCCGCTGACGTTCGCCGCCCGACAGAAAGCGCCCGCGCTCCCCGACATTGGCCTGTAGCCCTTCCGGCTTGTGCTCGACGAAATCGAGCGCCTGCGCGCGCCTGAGGGCATCGCGCATGTCCTCCTCGCTAGCGTCCGGTCTTCCTGCGAGCAAATTCTCGGCGATCGAACGGTTGAAGAGCAGCACCTCCTGGAACACGACGCCGATATTGCGGCGGAGGGCCGCGAGCTTCATATCGCGCAGATCGACGTTGTCGATCGTGATGCGCCCGGATTGGGGATCGAACACCCGGTGCAGGAGCGCAAGCGCCGTCGTCTTGCCGGCGCCGGTCGGACCGACGAGCGCGATCACCTGACCCGGCTCCGCGCTGAAATTCAGATCGGCGACGGCGGGACGCTTGCCGTCGTAAGAATAGGAGACGTTGTCAAACACCACTTGCCCGCGTAGCCGGCCTGGATCGATGGCGTTTGGCCGGTCGCGCACCGCGGGCGTCGTATCCATCACCTGGAAAAATTCGGTCAGCCGCGGCGCGTCCATGAAGATGTGATTGATGAAGTTCACCGCCTGGTCGAGTCGCCCGATCAGCGTCGTGGCAAAGCTCATGAACATCACGATCTGGCCGAGCGTGGTCAGGCCGTGAAAGAGGAGATAGGTGCCGGCGAGAAAGATCGAGAGCAACGTGAGCGTGGTCGAAGCCCGCGTCAGCACCGCGACCACCGCCCACCACGACAGCACCGGCATCTGCGCAGCGAGCAGACGGTCGATCACGAGCTTCAGGCCGCGCACCTCGTCATCGATGCGCGTATAGCTTTGCACCAGTGCGACGTTGCCCAAAGCGTCCGAGGCGCGCTCGGCCAGATCCGAAAAATGCTCCTCGACCTGACTCTGCAGCGCGTGCGTCTTCTTCAGCACCATGGAAGTAAGTGCCGCGAACAGGACGCAGAGGCCGATGAGAAGAATCGCAAGCCGCCAGTTCAGAAAGAGCGACAGTGGCAGAAGGATCAGCAGTGATACGAAAGCGGCGAGATGCTCGCGGAAAAAGGAAAGCATCAGGCCCCAGATCGAATCGGTGCCCGCCAGCATGACTTTCATCAAGCGGCCGGAATGAGCCCCGCCGTGATAGGCGAGCGGCAGCTGCAGCACATGCTCGAAATAGTTCCGCAAGACGGCATGGCGCCGCCGATGCGCCAGCCGGTCGGCATAAAGCGCGATGACCACCCCGCAGACGATGGTGAAAAGGCCGAAGGCGGCCCAGGCCCCCAGGAGGGGCACGATATAGGACCATTGGGCTGCGGAGGGGTTGTTCTGCGCCCCAGTCAACGCGTCGATGATCTTGCCGAAAAGGATGGGTTCCGCGAATTGGGCGGCGGCCAGGGCGGCGTTGGCGAGAGCGAGCAGCCAACCAAGCCAGGCTTCGCGGCCCAGAAGTCCCAGAACGCGGATATAGAGGCGGATCAGGTTCATGCCGAACAGTCCCGGCGATCGGATTGCATTTGGGACATTCCCCTGAGTTCCGGCGCAAGCAACAGCGTTTGCTCGACCACAGAATAACCCAATTGTGATCCGAGAGAGTTGGACAGACCGTGCAGAATGGAACGTGTCTAAAGTCGGCCGGGCTTTATGGTCAACATCCCTACGGACCTCCTGCGCACGCTGATCGCTGTTGTTGATCTGCGAAGCTTCACGCGGGCCGCCCAGTCACTCGGCGTCACCCAGCCCGCCGTCAGCGCGCAGATCAAGCGCTTGCAATTCCTGCTCGGGACCGATCTGCTCGACAAAAGCGCGCCGGGCGTCAGCCTGACTTCGGACGGCGAACTCGTCGTCAAGTATGTGCGGCAGCTTCTCGCGATCAACGACCACATCGTCGATCTCGCATCGCCACGGCCTTCACGCCAGACAATGCGCATCGGGATGGCGGGCGATTTTCCGGCTGCGCCGATTTCTCTCGCCACGGCGCAGTTCTGCAAGAATCATCCCGACGTCAGCTTCGTTCTCACCACAGCCACTCTGGACAAGCTGCTCAGAGATCTGCGTGAAGGCGCGCTCGACATCGTCGTTGGCTTGTCGCCGGCGAAACCCGTCGACGGTCCGCGGCATTACTGGGCGGAGGACCTTGTGTGGGTCGGCTCACGGATGACGACTGTCGATCTTGACGCCGCTCTGCCGGTCGTGACGTATGGCGAGGCCTGCATCTTCCATCAGGTTGCGCTCACAGCGGCGCAGCGGGCGCAACGCAATCTCAACCTCGTCTATGTCGGCCCGAGCATATCCGGCATCGCGGCAGGGGTGAGGGAAGGGCTCGGCATCACAGTGCTGCCGCGCCGCCGCGTGTCGGATTTTCCCGACCTTTGCATCTGCGATCAGGCAGACCTGCCGCCGCTGCCCGAGGTGACGTGTGGCGTTTATGCGCGCGATGGCGCGGGAGATGACATGCGTCAGCGGATGGCTGACGTGATCGCGGATTGTCTTGCGCCCGATCGCGCGCCTGCTTCCGTTCCCGCGCCCTTTCGCGCGAGTCTTGGCGCAAGGCAGCACGCGACCTAGGCAAAGTCAATTAGCCTTGCGCTCTGCCGCGGAAGGCAGGAACGACGCATCGAAGACGTCGGCCGCTTTCGGCTTGGTTTTGGACTTGAATTCATAGCTGACAGCAAGCTGCTCGATCGCAGCGTCGAAGCGCGCCGGATCGATTGCGCCGAAACCGTTGGCTTTCACTTCTGTTGTCAGAATGCTGTCGCGGATGGCCATGCGCAGACGCTCGATTTCGACGTCCTTTTTGGCCGCTTCATTGCGTTTCAACACCGAATCGATCGCGCGGACGGGATCGCGGACACTCTCGCGCAATCCCTTCACGAAGGCACGCAGAAATCCTTTCACGGCCTCGGGTTTTTCGGCGGCGAATTTCTGATTGACGATGATGGCATGCCCATAGAGTTCGACGCCGTAGTCCGTCATCAGCAGGACCGTGATGTCGTCAGCCGGCACGCCACGATCTTTCAGGTTGATGGAGGACAAGAACGAAGCGCCGGTGATCGCATCGACCTGTCCCGCCGCGAGCATCGGCTCGCGGACGGGCTGTCCGATATTGTCGATCATCACTTTGGCCGCATCGATGCCTGCAAGTTTGACGAACAGCTTCCATTGTGTGAATGCGCTGTCTGCCGCGGGTGCGCCGAGTTTCTTGCCTTCGAGATCCTTCGGCACGGAAACGCCACGGCTCTTGCGGCCGACGATGGCATAGGGCGGCTTGTTGTAGACCATAAAGACCGCGATCAGCGGTGCCGTGGGGTTCTGATCGCGGTATTGGATCATCGCGTTGATGTCGGCAAACCCCATGTCGTAGGTGCCAGACGCGACGCGGGTGATGGCTTCGATCGAATTGCCACCGGGATCGATCGTCACGTCGAGTGCTTCGGCTTTGTAGTAGCCTCGGTCCAGAGGCAGCAGGAACGGAGCGGCCGGCGCCTCGAATTTCAGATCGAAGGAGAATTTCAGGGGTGTTTGGGCAGCCGCAATCCCGGGCAGACAGAGGGCGGCCGCAAGCGTCAGCACCGCGCCAGGACGACGGCTGAAGCTCCTCATCTCTGCCCTCTCTCCCGAAGGGTCGTGTGGATTGCGTTGTCGCAAGCTCATGTTCTTGCTTGAACATTCGCAGCAAAGAACATGCCGATTAAAAGAGCAAGGCGTGACCGGGTTATGAATTACGATCTTTCCGCCTTTGGCGGCTGTGCCATGCTGCGTCATTGGAGTCTTCGGCTTCAGGCCGTGGGATGACAAGGATGGCTTTGCCGCGCATGGGTTCCCTGCAACCGCGTCTCACCCCGTTCAGCGCGGCATATGCGCCGCCAGACGAGGACATCGCCGCCTATTTCCTGTCGCGAAAGCCACAGGCCGAGGCCGAAGCGCGGATCGACGCGCTGGCAAGCGGCCTTGTCCGTGCCATCCGTTCCCGCACCGGTGGCGGTCTCGGCGGGATTGAGGACTTCCTGCACGCCTATTCGCTATCCACCAAGGAAGGGCTTGCCTTGATGGTTCTTGCCGAGGCCCTGCTGCGCGTTCCTGACGCTGCAACCGCCGACGATCTCATCGAGGACAAGCTGGCCGGGGGCGATTGGTCGCACCCCGACCTGAAAACGGACACGCTCCTCGTGTCCGCCTCGGCCTGGGCGCTCGGCGTCAGCGCAAGGCTGATCAAGCCCGGCGAGACGCCGGAATCAATCCTCTCGGACCTTGCCCGGCGCCTCGGGTTGCCGGCGCTTCGGACCGCGATCCGCCAGGCAATGCGTCTGCTCGGCTCGCATTTCGTCCTTGGGGAGACGATAGAGCAGGCTCTGCGCAGAGCGGCCACGCATCCGAATTTTCGCTATTCCTTCGACATGCTGGGCGAGGGTGCGCGCAC
>CAZSAW010000388.1:0-11839 GCA_964604745.1 uncultured Hyphomicrobiales bacterium | reverse complement strand
CGGCGGTCTTGTGCTCCCCCCCCGGGGCGCCGCCCCCCCCCCCCCCCCCACGCCGATCGTGCTGGGAGCGAAGGCGTGCGCTCAGGCGCGCAGCGTTCCTTCGAGCTCCTTTTCCGCCCACTTGATGACGTCGTCGAGCTTCTCTTTGCCCTGAGCGAACTTCGACACCATCACAGTGTTGATCGCCTGATTGTAGATCTGCGCCCCGACTTCCGAGCGCGCGGGCGCGCCGGTGATCGAGGTCTGCTCGTCGCCGCGCGGCGGATAGCCGTACACGGTGCCGGCCGGCGGCTCGACCTTGTTCCACGTGGGCAGGTCATACATCGTCTTGAACGACGGCAGATCGTAACCGACCGACGCATCGACGAGCTGGGCGACCGCTTCCTTCTGCGAGATGTAGGTCAGCAGGTCTTTTGCCGCCTGCTTGTTTTTGGAGAACGACCACACGCCGTAGAATTGCGGCAGCTGGCCGACGAAGCGGCCCTTCGGCCCGCGCGGCACCGGATGCGTCCAGCACTGCTCGGCGATCTTCGAGTTGTCGCGCTTGGCGACGGCCCAGGCGCTCGGCGGATTCATGATGCCCGAGCCCTTGCCGGAAATGAGCCAGCGGTTGTTGCCGGCGTCATCCCACGCAAACACGTCCTGTGGCATCACTTCGGCAAGCTTGCGCGCGATTTCCATCGCCTGCCGCGTCGCATCGGAGTTGATCTTGATGTTGTCCTTCTCGTCCACCATCACAACGCCGTAGGCGTTGAACAGACCGCCGACCCAGTCGACCGCGTCGGAGGTCTGCCCGAGCGGATTGCCGATCGGGAAGCCCGCCTTGTGCAGCTTCTGCGCGGAGTCGAGATAGGCGTCCCAGGTCCAGCCGTCGACCTTGGCCTTGTCCCACTTCTTCTCGTCGGCGGGGAACATGTCGCGCAGGTCAAGGCCGGCATGCTCCTTGTAGAGATCGAGGCGCGAGCAGCACGGCTTCACCTGGCTGCCGACCGTGGTCGGAATTCCGCGCCACGAGCCCTTGATCTTGGCGAGATATTCGGCGACCGGGCTGATCGGACCGTATTTCTGAATCAGTCCGTCGACGATGTCGTTCAGCGGCTCGAGCTTGTCCTGATGGATGCGGATGTTCCAGTCGCGGTGAGACATGATGTCGTGACCGGTGCCGGCCTGCGCTTCGGCCGCCGCGGTCAGCTTGTCCTTCTCGCCTTGCGACGTGATGTAGTCGATCTTGACTTCGACCTTGTTCTTCTCGCCCCACTCGTTGCACAGCTTGGTCAGCGCATTGTTGGCGCCGGGAACCCAATGGTCCCAGCAACCGAGCGACAATGTGCCGGCGGCATATGCACCGCGCACGTAAGGCGCGGCGACAACGGCCGCGGTCGCCATCGCCGTGGTTTTCAACGCTTCACGGCGAGTCATCTTCCAGGATTTCATGACGTCCTCCCTTGGTCCGTGGTGTGGCCTTAATGGCTTTTCTTGATCAGCTAAGAGAAACGAGCTTGATGAACCTGTCAACGAAATTGCCGTTCAAAAGATTGCGCGCACGCGCGCGCTGCTCACAAATCGGGCGCGCGTTGTCGCATAATCGCGACGTTAACGGCAGCCGTTGCATCGTTCATTGCCGACATTGCGGAACGGTAATGTTGCGGTACGGTAGAATGAAATGAGCGGGAACAACGCAACAGGAATTGAGATATCAATGATCTTTCACGCGTCCGACGACACGCGCGATCGAACGCCATGCGCATACCGCAATTCGTTTCGATGAACTGAAACGACGTTGGGCGCGGCCCCACTTCGATGTTTCAGCCAGCCGCTGTTCCCAGGCCTTCGACCAAAGTACAAGGCGCGGATGGGCCTTGAGCGGTGGGTGGCCTGCCGCTAACATGTTAGAAATGGCACCGAGCCCCTATCGTTTTCTGCCCGTTCTGAACCGCGACAAGCGCGGCGGCGCGGTGCAAAGCATTCAGGACGCGATCCGCGAAGCGATCGTGCGCCTCGACATTCCGCCGGGCGCCTTCATCGACAAGGCGGCCCTGTGCGAGCGGCTGGGCGTGTCACGCTTTCCCGTGTCGGAAGCGCTTGGACGCCTCGCCGACGAAGGATTTGTCGAGGTATTGCCCCAGCGCGGCACGCGCGTGACCCGTATCGATCTCGCCGATTGCAGGGAGGCGATGTTCATCCGCCGCGCGCTCGAAAGCGACGCGGCGCGCATCGTCGCCGCGACCGCCAGCACCGAACTGGTCGATTTCCTGCGCGGCGTGATGGATCATCAGCGCAAGGCGATGAGCGCCGACAACCGCATCCGCTTCCACGAATGCGACCTCGCCCTGCATGACGCGTTGCTCGAGGCGCTCGGCTACGATCGCGTCAAGTCCATCGTCGGGGCCGCGCGCGCCAAGCTCGATCGCATGCGTCTGTTTCTCTGCACGCCGGAGCGGCAGGCGGCGACGCTGGCCGAACATCAGCGTATCGTCGATGCGCTGGCCGCGCACAAGGCGGACAAGGCCAGCGCGGCGATGAACCATCATCTCGACATGGTGATGGAAGAACTCGTCGCCTTCTCCGCCATTCGTCCCGACGCATTCGCCAGCAAGGACGACGATTCCGCAGCGGCCTGAGGCTTTTCGCGGGCGACAAATACCTGTGCATTTCGCAATTCCGACACAATGTCGAATTGCTCTGCCGGCGCGGACGCCGTAAGGCAGCGCTTTCCGCGCCCGCGTTGCTTTCATTTATTTGATCGAGCTTTTTGCCATGCCGCCGATGTTGCCGGCCCATAACGACCATTTCGAGCCGCACGATTGCGCGGGACGGCGGAACCCCCGGCCCGATCCGGCGTTGCTCAGGCGCCTCCATTTGTTGCGGGAGCCCTGCATGCCGTCCCTTCTCGCCCGCCCCACTCTGCGTATCGCCGAACCCGATCCCTTCGGGGACGTGACGCTCGTCCCGTCGCCGCTGACGGGCAAGCCCGAAACCGAAGCCGCGCGCACGCTCGCGCGCGATGATATCGCGCCGCGCCCGGGCTCCACGCCGCGCCACAGCGTGCCCGCTCCCCGTTCGCTGACCGCGCGGCTGACCACCCTTGCCGCGTTGATGCGGCGCTGAGGCTTCACGCGCCGAGATAGGCGCGCCGCACGCGATCGTCCGACAGAAGCTGCGATCCCGCGCCTTCGAGCGTGATGCGGCCGTTTTCCAGCACATAGGCCTTGCTCGCGAGCCGCAGCGAGACGGCGACATTCTGCTCGACCAGGATGCAGGTGAGTCCGTCGCGATTGAGATCGCGAATGGTCGCCAGCACGTCGTGGACGATGGCGGGAGCGAGCCCGAGCGACGGCTCGTCGAACATCACAAGATCGGGCGCGCCCATCAGGCAGCGGCCGATGGCGAGCATCTGCTGTTCACCACCCGACAGCGTGCCCGCGGCCTGCGTCATCCGCTCGCGCAGTTTGGGAAAGAGCGCAAACACGCGCTCGCGGTTGGCGACGCGGCGCGCGCGGGCGCGCGGCAGCATCGCGCCCGTGTCGAGATTTTCCGCAACCGACAATGTCGGAAAGACCTGCCGCCCTTCGGCGACCTGGCCGATGCCGAGATCGCAGACGCGGTGGCTCGGCCAGCCGGTGATATCGGCGCCGCGAAAAACGATGCGGCCGGCGCGCGGCGGCTGCATTCCCGCGATCGCGCGAATGAGCGAGGTCTTGCCCGCGCCGTTCGCACCGACGATGGCGACAATGGCGCCCTGCTCCACCGACAGAGTGACGCCATCGAGCGCCTGCGCGTCGCCATAGAAGACGTCGAGCGCGGAGACATCGAGCATCATCCGAGTGCCTCTGTGCCGAGATAGGACTGCACCACCGCCGGGTCGCGCGCGATCTCGGCCGGCGTGCCCTGTGCGATGGCGACGCCGTGGTGCAGCACGAGCGCGCGCTGCGCCAGCGCCATCACCGCGCGCATGACATGCTCGATCAGGACGATGGTAAGACCGGTGTCGCGATTGAGCGTGCGGAAAAGATCGACCATGCGGTCGGTCTCGGTCGGTCGCAGACCCGCCATCACCTCGTCAAGGAGGAGGAGCTTCGGTCCGGTCGCAAGCGCGCGCGCCACCTCGAGCCGCTTGCGGTCGGGCAAGGTCAGCGATGCGGCGCGTTGCTCCCGCTTATCGTAAAGGCCGATCATGCGCAGCACCTCGTGCGCGTGCACCCGCGCCTCCTCCATTGCCGGCCGCCGCAGCATGGCGCCGATGGCGACATTGTCCTCCACCGTCAGCGTCGGAAATGGCCGCACCACCTGAAACGTGCGCGCGACGCCACGCCGGCAGATGCGGTCGGGCGACAGCCCGTCGATGCGCTCGCCAGAAAACGTAATCGTGCCGTCATCGCAGGGAAGCGCGCCGGCGATCATGTTGAACAGCGTGGTCTTGCCCGCCCCGTTCGGGCCGATCAGGGCAAGGATCTCCCCCTGTGTCACGTCGAGGCTGACGCGGTCGATGGCGGTGAGGCCGCGGAAATGCTTGCTGACGCCGCTGACCGAGAGAAGCGTCATGGCCGCGTCCTCGTCAGCCGAAGCGCACGCACGAGCGGCGGCCACACGCCGCCCGGACGCAAGGCGATGATGACCATGAGCGCGACGCCATAGAACACGGCCTTCACGCCGGGCACGTCGATGCCGAGCGCCGCCGTGGCGCTGATCACGGTTTCGCCGAGCGGCGTGAGGATGAGCGCCCCGATCAGTGGCCCGAACACGGTGCCGAGGCCACCGATCACCGGCGCGAGAATCAGTTCGATCGAGCGCGACATGTCGAAAATCTGCGCCGGGAACAAATTGTTGTAATAGAAGGCGTAGAACACGCCGCCGACCGCCGTCATGGCCGACGAAATCACGATCGCCGCCATCTTCGCGCCGAGAACGGAAATGCCGAGCGAGCGCGCGGCTTCCTGGTCCTCGCGCACGGCGAGCCACTGAAATCCGAGGCGCGTGCGCGCCAGATACGCCGTGAGCGCGAGCGATCCGAGCATCAGTGCGAGCGCGACATAATAGAAGAGCGTCTGCCCGCCGCGCAGATTCCACCATTCCCCCATGCGCGCGGCGTCATAGGGCAGGAACAATCCCGCCGCGCCGCCGGTGAAGGAGAGATTGTCGGCGCCGATGCGCGCGACTTCGGCGAAGGCGATGGTCAGCAGCGCGAAATAGACGCCTTCGATGCCGAAGCGGAAGCTGAGCCAGCCGATCGCCGCGCCGACGGCCGCGGCAACAAGCATCGCCGGCGCGATGCCGAGCCAGGGGCCGATGCCGAATTTCACCCACAGGAGCGCGCTCACATAGGCGCCGAGCCCGACATAGAGCGCATGGCCGAGCGACAATTGCCCGCAATAGCCCATCATCAGATTCCACGCCTGTCCGACATAGGCGAAATAGAAAATGAGAATGAGCACGGAGAGCGTGTGCCGGTCGGCGACGAAGGGCGCAACCAGAGCGGCGGCGAGGCTCGCGACGGCGAGCGCGCGGCCGCGTCCGGAGAGTTCGCCCCAGATCCGCATCATGCGCGGCGGCCCAACAGGCCCTGCGGGCGCAGCACCAGCACGAGGATCAGGAGCGCAAAGGAGAACATGCTCTTCAGCGACGGCGCGAACAGGAATCCGGCGACGGCTTCGGTGACGCCGATGAGCACGCCGCCGACAAGCGCCCCCGCCATCGAGCCCAGTCCGCCGATGATGACGATTGTGAAAGCAAGAAGCGTGAACGCCGGCGCGAGCGCGGGATTGGCGTCGGCAATCGCGACCATCAGCGCCCCGGCAGCGCCCACACAGGCGAGGCCGATTCCGAAGGTCAGCGCATAGAGATGCTTCACGTTCAGTCCGACGACCGCAGCGCCGACGAGATTGTCGGCGCAGGCGCGGATTGCCGTTCCGGTGCGCGTGAAGCGGAAGAAGGCGAACAGGCCCGCGGCGACAGCGAGCGCGCCGATCGCCGCATAAAGCCGCGCCTTGTCGACGATCAGCGCGCCGATGGCAAAGCTGTCGAAGCCATACGGAAGATTCGCAGGCCGCGAATCCGGGCCGAAGATCATCAGCAGGCCATTGACGATGATGATGGCGAGGCCGACGAGCAGAATGAACTGCTCATGGTCCGGACGGGTGACGAATGCATTGATCATCCCGGCCTGCAACGCATAGCCGACGACGAAGAACGCGGCCGCGATCGGCAGCATGGTGACGAGCGGATCGAGGCCGAAGGCTTGAAAGAGCACGAAGGTCGCATACATCGCGACGACGGCGAATTCGCCATGCGCGAAATTGACGACGCGCACGACGCCGAAAATCACCGACAGCCCCAGCGCCATGAGGCCGTAAACGAGGCCGGTCAGCACGCCCTGCACGACGACGTTGAGGACGATGGAGAACGTCACGACATTCGCCCGCTGTCATGGCCGGGCTCGTCCCGGCCATCCATCTTCTTATAGAAAACGCAGGGATGCCCGGCACACGATTTTATGCCCGCCCGCAAAGCCGGACGCGGATGCCGGGCATGGCGCGCGGGACGGGCTTCCCTATCCCCGCTTCTGCCAGCCCGGCATCGGCAGCACCGGCGCCATCGTTGCCGCGTCATCGGGTAGAACGACGGTCGGCGTCCGGTTGCGGTTCTGCACCGCCGCCGAGACGATGTTGAGATTCTGTCCCTTGTCGTCGAACTTGATCGGCCCGCCGATCATGACGTGCTGGGCGATGTCGGTCTCGCGCACCGCCTTCATCAGCTCCGGGCCTTTCGTCGTGCCGGCGCGCTTGAACGCGTCGGCCGCGACCAGCAGCGCCTCGAAGGTGAAGCCGACATTGAAGCATTCGACCGGGAAGCGGAAATTCGGATGGGCCGGCTTGAACGCGGCTTCGAGCGCCTGCGTCATCTGCGCCTTCGGATTGACCCAGGGCAGATTGTAGATCGGGTAATCGGCGAGCGCACCGAGCGCCTGGTAGAATTCCTCGTCATACAGGCCGGGCGAGCCCGGCGAGATGATACCCATCGGCTCGAAGCGCTGGCGCACCATGTCGCGCACGAGCTTGATCGCATCCGTCGCGCGCGTCACCACCAGCACGAGATCGGGGCTGAGCGAGCGGATCTTCGTCACCTCGACGGACAGATCCTGCGCCTTCGGATCGTAGGCGATCGATTCGAGCAATTTGAACGGCATGCCCGCATTCGGGAAGATGCGGTCCATGGCCGTGCGCTGCGCCGTCCCGAAGGTGTCGTTGGCGTGCAGGAACACCGCCGATTTCGGATCGACCTTGGTCTTGGCGATCGTGTCCTTGATCAGCTTCAGCCCGTTCGTCACCAGCATGCCGCCGGTCGGGAAATTGCGGACAAGATATTTGTAGCCCTGCTCGGTGATCTGCGGCGCGGCGCCGATATTGACGACGAAGGGAATCTGCCGCTGCTCGCAGACCTGCGCGATGGCGAGTACCGCGCCGGATTCGAAGGCACCGACGATGCATTGTGCGCCGTCGTTGATCGCGCGCTCGGCCTGGTTGCGCGCGACGTCGACGTTGGATTCGAAATCGATGTGGACGAGCTCGACCTTGTAGCCGAAGTCGGAAAGCACCTTCGGCGCGATCAGCGCGCCGCGATGGCAGCTCTGGCCTGCCGGTGCGAGATAGCCCGAGCGCGGCAGCAGCACGGCGATTTTCAGGTTTTGCGCCTGCGCGCGCACGATACCGGGCGCGACAACGAGCGAGCCTGCCGCCGCGGCGCCGGCCAGCAGATGGCGGCGGGTGATCGATTGTCGTTGTGACATTGAGAAAAACTCCATCCTTGGCAGCCGCCCGCGCCCCTGCCGGACCAGCGACGACCGCCTCACTTCTGAAGCACCGCCTCCAACGCAGCGGCGACACGAAACAGCCGATGATCCGCCCCATTGCGGGCCAGCACCATCAACCCGACCGGCAAACCGCCATCGCGCGGCAGCGGCAATGATATAGCGCAAAGATCAAAGAAATTGGCGATGGCGGTATTGCGCAGGAGGGCCGCGTTTTTGGCGGTAAAGGTCTCGGGCGTCGCCACCTCGTCCATGCGCGGGGCGACGATCGGCGTCGTCGGCATGAGGAAGCCGTCAAGATCGGCGAGGCCTGCATCCATCGCGCGCACGAGCGCCGCCCGCCGCTGCAGCACAGTGATGTAATCCGGCGCCGTCATGGTGCCGCCGCGTTCGATACGCGAACGCACGTGCGGATCGATGTCGTCGCCGCGCCGCTTCAGGCGGTCGGCGTGAATCGAGAACGCTTCGGGCTGCGGCAGCCACAGCCGGCCGACGATCGTCGTCATCTCGGCAAGGGGCGCGATCGTGACGTCGGCGACCTGCGCGCCGGCCTTGCCGAGCGTTGTGACGGCTGCGGAAAACTGCCTGCCGACGGTCGCGTCGAGATCGGCGAGCGGAAATCCCTGCGCAATCCCGAGCCGCAACCCCTTTAACGGGGCCGGCTCGAGCGCCCACGGCTCCTCGCCCGCTATGATGGCGTCGGCGTTGGCGCAGTCGCGCACGTTGTTTGCCATCGGGCCAACGGAGTCGAGCGTGAACGACAGCGGAAAGGCGCCGTCGGTCGGCACGCGCTGCTTGCTCGGCTTGAATCCGGTGATGCCACACAGCGCCGCCGGAATACGGGTTGAGCCGCCGGTGTCGCTGCCGATCGCGATCTCGCACATGCCGTCGGCGACGGCGACCGCACCGCCTGCGGTCGAGCCACCCGGCACACGCGCGCGATCGGCGGGATTGCCCGGCGTGCCGTAATGCGGATTGAGGCCGAGCGCCGAGAAGGCGAATTCGGTCATGTTGGTTTTGGCGGCGATGACGGCTCCCGCCGCGCGCAACCGGCGGATGACGGGCGCATCGGCCGCCGCAGGCTGCGCCTCGTCGGCGAGCACCCTGGAGCCGGCGCGCGTCCTCTCGCCCCTGACGTCGAACAGATCCTTGATCGTCAGGATCGCGCCGTCGAGCGGGCCGAGCGAAATGCCGGCCTGCGCCCGTGCGTCGGCGGCATCGGCGGCCGCGCGTGCCGCGTCATTATAAAGAGTGAGACAGGCGCGCGCGCCCTCGCCGTCTGGATCAGCGATGCGGGCCAGTGCCTGTTCGAGGCGGTCGCGGGACGATGTCTGCGGCATGGCGGCGGGGTCTTTGCGTCCTTGTGAAGACTGTCATGGAGCTGTCATGCGATGACGGTAGCTCCGATAGCATGAGTGGCGTTGCGCCGACGAATATCCTGTTCTTGTGCACGGGAAATTCCGCCCGGTCCATTCTGGCCGAGGCGATCGCCAACCGGCTGGGGCGCGGGCAGATCCGCGCCTATTCCGCCGGCAGCCGGCCGAACGGGCGCGTCAATCCGCAGGCCCTCGAACTGCTCATCGATCTCGGCTACGCGACCGCGGACTTGCGCTCGAAAAGCTGGGATGAATTTACCCGCCCCGGTGCGCCCGCCATGCACCTCGTCGTGACCCTCTGCGACGAGGCCGCGGGGGAGACGTGTCCCCTGTGGCCGGGGCGGCCGCTCATCGCGCACTGGAGCATTCCCGATCCGGCCGCGGTGAAGGGAAGCGTGCGGCGCGTTCGTTCGGCGATGATCGACGCCTATCGCATGATCGAGGATCGGGTCAGCGCGCTGGTCGATCTGCCGTTGTCGGGCGGCGATACGACCGAATTGCAGCGGCAGCTTTCGCATCTCGGCACGCACGGCACCGTGCGCGCGTGGAGCCTGTAACCCGCCCGGACGGGTCTGGCTCGCGATTTCGATAAAAGATTGCCGCGTCGAAGCCGACGGCGCGTCAGAAAACAAACGAGGCGGCCGAAGCCGCCTCGCTGCGTTTCTTGAGTCAGATTGCGCGCGTTCAGTTCGTCGCCTGACCCTTCACCGTCTTTTCGAATTCGTCGAGCACGTCCTTGCCGACGCGGGCGGCGGCATCGTCATAGACGGGCTGCATCGCCTTCTTCAGCGCATCCTTCTCGGCGGCCGTAAGCGTGATGATCTCCGTCTTGCCTGACTTCTTCATCTCATCGAGCGCGTCGGCATTTTCCTTCTGCGAGATGCCGTTGCCGTACGCGGTCGCTTCCGCAATCGCCTTTTCGAGCTGGCCACGGATATCGGCCGGCAGACCGTCCCAGAATTTCTTGTTGGCGACGACGACGTAACCGATATAGCCGTGATCGGAGAGCGTGGTGTATTTCTGCACCTCGTGCATCTTCTGGGTGTACATGTTCGAGGGCGTGTTTTCCTGCCCGTCGACGACGCCGGTCTGCAGCGCCTGATAGACTTCGGAGAAAGCCATCACCTGCGGGATCGCGCCCAGCGCGCGCATCTGCGCTTCCAGAATCTTCGAGGACTGGATACGGAATTTCAGCCCCTTGAAATCGTCGGGCGTGCGCAGCGGCTTGTTAGCGGAAAATTCCTTGAAGCCGTTGTCCCAGAAGCCCAGGCCGACCATGCCCTTCGACTCGACGAGCTTGAGCATCTTCTTGCCCAGCGGGCCGTCGGTGACGCGGCGCAGCGCGTTGACGTCCGGCAGGACGAAGGGCAGATCGAACACTTCATACTGCTTCACGCCGATCGGGCCGAACTTGGAATTCGACGGCGCGAGCATCTGCACGGCGCCGAGCTGCAGTGCCTCGAGCTCTTCCTTGTCCTTGTAGAGCTGCGAGTTCGGATAGACTTCGACCGACACCTTGCCGTTCGTGTATTTTTCGGCGAGCTCCTTGAACTTCAGCGACGCCTTGCCCTTCGGCGTATCCGGCGCCACCACATGACTGAATTTAATGACGATCGGCGACTGCGCACCCGCGGGTCCGATCAGCGCGAGCGCGGCGATGGCCACGCCTGCAAGAACGATCTTTCGCATAATCTTTCCTCCTGGAGTCTTTTCTTGTCGATGCCGGCTTTTGCCAGCCTGTGAATGATTGACCGAAGTCGGCGAAGCTTAACGCATAACGGCAGGTCCCGAAATGGCGGCGAGCGGCAATGCTGTCACAGGGTGAATACCGCTAGAGCCCGAGATAAGCCGCCCGCACGCGCGGATCTTCGAGGAGATCGCGGCCGGACCCCGTCAGCGCGATGCGTCCGGTTTCCAGCGCATAACCCCGGTCGGCGATGGAGAGCGCCGCATAGGCATTCTGTTCGACCAGCAGAATAGTGATGCCTCGCCGCTTGAGCCCGCCGATGATCGCGAAAATCTGGTCGACCAGCATGGGCGCAAGGCCCATCGACGGTTCGTCGAGCAGCATCAGCTTCGGCCGCGCCATGAGCGCGCGGCCGATGGCCAGCATCTGCTGCTGGCCTCCGGACAGCGCGCCGGCGGGCGTGTAACGGCGCTCGGCCAGCACGGGAAACGAAGCATAAACATCCTCGATATCGGTGCCGATCTCGCCGTCGCTGCGGCACCAGGCGCCGACGCGCAGATTGTCCTCGACAGTGAGCGGGGCGAAAATCTGCCGGCCTTCCGGCACCTGCACGATGCCACGGCGCACGCGCTGATGCGCCGGCCAGCGGGCAATGGATTCGCCGTTGTAGCGAATGTCGCCGCCCGACATCGGCTGCACGCCGGAGAGCGTGCGCAGCAGCGTCGTCTTGCCGGCGCCGTTGTTGCCGACGAGCGCCACAACCTCGCCCGGCTCCACGCGCAGCGACACGCCATGCAGCGCCTCGATGCGGCCATAGCGGCTGGTGAGATCGTCAACGACGAGCAAGGTCAATGTCGGCCTCCTTGCTGCCATGCGCGCCGAGATAGGCGGCGATCACCGCCTCGTTGTGGCGGATTTCGGCGGCGTTGCCTTCGGCAAGCATGCGCCCCTGATCGAGCACCAGAATGCGGT
>CAZSAW010000387.1:0-2673 GCA_964604745.1 uncultured Hyphomicrobiales bacterium | reverse complement strand
TCACCGGTCACACGAATCGCCTCGCGCAGGAAGGCCGCCTTTTTCCGATTGCTCTCGACCAGATGCACGATCACACCCGGCCGCTCGGCAAGAGCGCAGGCCAGCACGATGCCGGGAAAGCCGCCGCCCGAACCGAGATCGACCAAGACTTTTGCCTTAGGTGGCACGAGCGGAAGGAGCTGCAGTGAATCAGCGACATGCCGCGTCCAGATCGCACGCAGGGTGGAGGGCGCGACGAGGTTGGTCGCCCGCTGCCATTGCTGCAGAAGGTCGACAAAGCGCGTGAGCCGGTCCTGCGTTTCACGTGAAACCGGCGTGAGCGCGAAAGCCCGTTCGCGGTCGGCGGCAAGAGCGTCGCGCGGCTCCGGCGCGCTCTGGCGCGGACTCATCGCTCCGCGGCGCGCGGTGCCGCGCGGCCGCGCCGGCGCACATGGGCGGCAACGAGAGTAAGCGCCGCCGGCGTGATGCCGTCGAGTCGGGCCGCATGACCGATGGTGCGTGGCCGCGCGGCGCTCAGCTTCTGGCGCACCTCGTTAGAGAGGCCGGGGAGGGCGGCATAATCGAGATCGTCCGGCAGTTCGAACGACTCGTCGCGGCGATAGGCTTCGACGTCGGCCGCCTGCCGCGAGAGATAAACGTCGTAGACGGCATCGACTTTCACCTGTTCGGCAATGGCCGCCGGCCATGCGCGCATCTGCGGCCAGATCGCCTGAAGGCGGCTCACGTCCATGTCGGCATAGGACAGAAGCTCGAACGCAGTGCGGCGCTGCCCGTCCTTCTTGAGCGAGAGGCCGTGATGCGCGGCTTCGGTCGGCGAGAGCGAAATCGACCTGGCGAAATCGCGGGCGGCATCGAGCGCAGCCATCTTCGTCCGATGCTGCGCGTGCCGCTCAGCGCCGACGCAACCAAGCCCGATACCCTTGCCGGTCAGCCGCTGATCGGCATTGTCGGCGCGCAAGGCGAGGCGGTACTCCGCGCGCGAGGTGAACATGCGATAGGGCTCGGTGACACCGCGTGTGACGAGATCGTCAATCATCACGCCGAGATAGCCTTCGGCGCGATCGAATACGATCGGCGCCGATCCGCCGGCGCGCGCGGCGGCATTGAGACCGGCGACCAGGCCCTGCGCACCCGCCTCCTCATAACCGGTCGTGCCGTTGATCTGCCCCGCGAGATAGAGGCCTGCGAGGCGCTTGGTCTCCAGCGTCGGATGCAGTTCACGCGGATCGACATAGTCATATTCGATGGCGTAGCCGGGCCGCACGATGCGGGCCTTTTCCAGTCCCGGAATCGAGGCGACCACCGCGTGCTGCACCTCCTCGGGAAGCGAGGTGGAGATGCCGTTCGGATAGACGGTGTGATCGTCGAGGCCTTCGGGCTCGAGAAATATCTGATGCCCGTCGCGTTCGCCGAAACGCACGATCTTGTCCTCGATCGAGGGACAATAGCGCGGGCCACGGCTCGCGATCTGGCCGGAATACATCGGCGAGCGATGCACGTTGGCGCGGATGACGGCGTGCGTGGCATCGGTCGTGCGGGTGATGCCGCACTCGACCTGCGGATTGGTGATGCGCGCCGTCAGCGCGGAGAACGGCTCCGGCGGCTCGTCCCCCGGCTGCATTTCGAGCGCCGCCCAGTCGATGCTGCGGCCATCGAGGCGAGGGGGTGTCCCGGTCTTCAGCCGCCCGAGTGCGAGGCCCAGGCGCTCGAGCGTGAGCGCAAGGCCGACCGCCGGCGCTTCGCCGATACGCCCGGCCGCGATCTGCGTCTCGCCGATATGAATGAGCCCGCGCAGGAACGTGCCGGTGGTGATGACGACGGCGGCGCAGGACAAGTCACGGCCGTCGGCGAGGCGCAGGCCAGTGATTCGGCCGTCGGCGATGCGGATGTCGTCGGCCTCGGCCTCAATCACCGTGAGGTTTGCCACCGCGCGGATCGCGCGCTGCATCGCCGCTGCATAGAGCTTGCGGTCGGCTTGCGCGCGGGGGCCGCGCACCGCCGGTCCCTTGCGCCGATTGAGGACGCGAAACTGGATGCCGCCCTGATCGGCGGCGCGGGCCATCAACCCGTCGAGCGCATCGATCTCGCGCACGAGATGGCCCTTGCCGAGACCGCCAATGGCGGGATTGCACGACATCGCTCCGACCGTGGCGAAGCGGTGCGTGACGAGGGCGGTCTTTGCGCCCATACGTGCGGACGCCGCCGCGGCCTCGCAGCCGGCGTGCCCGCCTCCCACAACAATGACGTCGAAATCGGCCATGGCGTCTCTCTGGCGCGGCGTTCTAACCGGGGTGCTGGCGGGGGTCAAAGACGCCGGAAAAGCGGATGGCCCACCCATGGTTTCACGTGAAACGCCAGCGATTCAAATGGTTAACGGGACGTTAAATTCAACATTCGTTAACCATAGTCGCGTTCTCGCGGCGCTTACTCTGATCGCGAACGGCCACCCCAGGCTTCTCGCGCGCCTTCTCGCGCTATTTGCCGATGCAGAAATCGCGAAAAATAATATCGAGGATGTCCTCGACATCGACCCGGCCGGTAAGCCGTCCGAGCGCGCGGGCGGCGAGGCGCAGATCCTCGGCGAGGAGATCTTCTGCCTGTTCGTGCGTGAGCGCCCGCGTCAGTGCGGCGACCGCATCCTCCAGGAGCCGGCGCTGCCGTTCGCGGGTGACG
>CAZSAW010000386.1:0-17230 GCA_964604745.1 uncultured Hyphomicrobiales bacterium | reverse complement strand
CTGACCCTGACCGAGACCTGGTACTGGGACATGAACGACGCCAATCGCGCTTGGACCAAGCGCTGGCACGAAGCGGGCGCTGCGCCGAGCAAGTTCCCGACTATGATCCACGCCGGCGTCTATTCCAGCATCCTTCATTATTTGAAGGCTGTTGTGGCGCTAAACGGCAAGATCGACGACGGCAAGGCCGTGTACGCGAAGATGCTGTCCATGCCGACCGATGATCCGCTGTTCGGCAAGGGCACGATCGACGCCGCGGGCCGCAAACGTCATCCCGCCTACCTGCTCGAAGTGAAGAAGCCGGAAGAATCCAAGCACCCCGGGGACTTCTACAACGTCAGGGCGACGATCCCGGCCGACGAGGCCTTCCGCGCTGCGAAGGACCGCGGCTGCCCGCTCGTTGGCAAGAGCTGACGCTTTAAGTGTGTTGCGGGAGCGGGCACTTTGCCCGCTCCCCAACCCTTTGAGGTCGTGGCATGGTCGAAATCTTCGGCATTCCCTCAGCGGCGTTGTTCGGCCAGTTGCTGATCGGGCTGATCAACGGCTCGTTCTACGCTTTGCTCAGCCTCGGACTTGCTGTCATTTTCGGCATGCTCAACATCATCAACTTCGCGCACGGCGCCCAATACATGATGGGCGCTTTCGCGGCCTATATCCTGTTGCAGACGACCGGGATCGGCTATTGGCCCGCGCTCATTCTCGCGCCGCTCATCGTCGGCATCACCGGGATCGTGATCGAGCGGACGATGCTGCAATGGCTTTATAAGCTCGACCATCTCTACGGCCTGCTGCTGACGTTCGGGCTCGCGCTGATCATAGAAGGCGTTGCTCGTCACTATTACGGGTCGGCGGGCCTGCCTTACACGCTGCCCGACTCCCTTAGCGGCGGACAAAATCTGGGCTTCATGTTTCTTCCGAATTATCGCGCCTGGGTAATCGGTGTGTCGCTGGTCGTCTGCCTCGGGACATGGTTCGTCATCGAGCGCACCAGACTCGGTGCCTATCTGCGCGCGGCGACAGAGAATCCTGGTCTTGTGCGTGCATTCGGCGTCAACGTGCCGAGGATGATCACGCTGACCTATGGCTTCGGCGTCGCGCTTGCCGCGTTCGCGGGTGTAATGGCGGCGCCGATCTACAACGTCTCGCCGCAGATGGGGTCGGAGTTGATTATCGTTGTGTTCGCCGTCGTGGTGATCGGCGGCATGGGGTCGATCCTCGGCGCCATCATCACCGGCTTCGGTCTCGGCGTGATCGAGGGGCTCACCAAGGTATTCTTCCCGGAAGCCTCCAACACCGTGATCTTCGTCATCATGGCGATCGTGCTGCTCGTGCGTCCGGCGGGCTTGTTCGGGCGGAGAGCGTGACATGGAGCGCGTCGTCGATCCCTTGACCAGAAAAAAGGCCGGTCGCGACACAAGCGTCGTGATCGCCATGATCGTGCTGCTTGCGGCGCTCGCCGCGGCGCCGTTCTTTGTCTATCCGCAATTCGTGATGCAGGCTCTGTGCTTCGCGCTGTTCGCATGCGCATTCAACCTGTTGATTGGCTATGTCGGACTGCTCTCGTTCGGTCATGCGCTCTATTTCGGCTGGGCGAGCTATGTCTGCGCGCACATCGTGAAGGTCGGCACGATCAGCATTCCGTACTGGCCGGGATCGTGGCTTGTCATTCCGCTTCCTCCACTGACGCCGGAGCTCGGCATTCTGGCAGGGGCTGCGACCGGCTTCGGACTTGGCCTGATCGCAGGCTCGCTCGCGATCCGGCGGCAGGGCATCTATTTCGCGATGATCACGCTTGCGCTCGCGCAGATGATGTATTTCTTCGCGTTGCAGGCGAAGTTCACCGGCGGTGAAGACGGCATTCAGGGTGTGCCGCGGGGCAAGCTGCTTGGCTTGATCGACCTGTCAAACCCGATGACGATGTATGCTTTCGTCGTCCTCGTATTTGTCGCCGGGTTCCTATTTATTTATCGCATCATCCATTCGCCTTTCGGCGAAGTGCTGAAGGCGATCCGCGAAAACGAAGCGCGCGCAATTTCGCTCGGCTACAAGACCGACCGTTACAAACTGATGGCTTTCGTGCTGTCAACGACATTTGCCGGCGTCGCCGGCGCAACCAAGGCGATCGTGATGCAGATCGCTTCACTGAGCGATGTGGTCTGGCAGATGTCGGGTGAGGTGGTGCTCATGACGCTCGTCGGCGGGCTGGGCACGATCTTTGGCCCGGTGATCGGCGCCTTCGTCATCCTGACCATGCAATACAAGCTCGCGGCCTTCGGCGAATGGGTGACGGTGATCCAGGGCGTGATCTTTGTCGCCTGCGTGCTGCTCTTTCGTCGCGGCGTTGTCGGCGAGATTGCCAACCTCCTGCGAATCAAGCTCTGACATCGCGTCCGACACGCCCGACCCAAGCAGAGACTGCCGGGAGCATGCCATGAGCGCAGAAGCGCGTTTGAAAGAACTGGGTATCGTGCTGCCGCCGGTACCGAAGCCGGTCGCCAATTACGTTCCGTATCGCCTGATCGGCAACATGCTCTATCTCTCAGGGCAGGGGCCGCGCGACGCAAACGGCAAGCATATCGGTGGCAAAGTGCCGACCGAGGTGTCAGTCGAGGAGGCCTATCAGCACGCGCGCATCGTCGGCTTGAGTTTGCTGGCGGCGACACGCGACGCTCTCGGCTCGCTCGACCGTGTTGAAGCGGTCGTGAAACTGCTCGGCATGGTCAATGGCACGCCGGATTTCGGCGATCAGCCCAAGGTCATCAACGGCTGCTCGGATCTGTTGGTCGAGGTTCTGGGTGACCGCGGGCGTCACGCCCGTTCCGCCGTCGGTATGGGATCGTTGCCCAGTCGTATTTCAGTCGAGATCGAAGCGATCATCGCGGTCCAATCCTGACCTGCGACATCCCCCTTGAGCGCGCGGTTCGGCGGCCATAGAAGGTATGGCCCGCCGCATCGGTTTGTCCTCACCATGTCAAATGCACTTTTTTCTCCCGTCCGCCTCGCCGAACTTGAGCTTTCCAATCGCATTGTCGTCTCGCCAATGTGCCAGTACAGCGCCGAAGACGGCTGCGCCACCGATTGGCATCTGACGCATCTCGGTATGCTCGCCAATTCCGGCGCCGCTTTGGTCGTGGTCGAGGCGACCCATGTCGAGCGGCGCGGCCGCATCACCCATGGCTGCCACGGCCTCTATTCGGATGCCAATGAGGCGGCGATCAAACGCGTGATCGATCATTGCCGGCACATCGGTAAGGCGAAATTCGGAATTCAGCTCGCGCATTCCGGCCGCAAGGGCTCATCGCAACGGCCATGGGACGGAGGCAAGGGCCTCAAGGAACGCGAGGACGCCTGGGAAACGGTGGCGCCATCCGCCATCGCCTATGGCAACGAATGGCCGGCGCCACGCGAGGCAACGCGCGCCGACATGGACCGCATCCGCGACGCGTTCGTGAATTCCGCGAAACGCGCGGTCAGAGTTGGATTCGACGCGATCGAACTGCATCTCGCGCATGGTTATCTGCTTCACACGTTCCTGTCGCCAATCTCCAACCACCGCAAGGATGAGTTCGGCGGCTCGCTCGAAAACAGGATGCGCTATCCACTTGAGGTCGCGCGTGCCGTTCGCGCGGTCGTGCCAAAATCGGTTCCGCTCGGCGTGCGCATCTCCGCAGTCGACTGGGTCGAGGGTGGCTGGACCGTCGAGGACAGTGTTGCCTTGTGCAAGGAACTGAAAGCAGCCGGTATCGTATTCGTCTGCACATCGTCCGGGGGAATTCGCGCCGATACGCGCGCGCCGCACGACGTCGACAACAATGCTGCGCTTGCGGAAAAAATCCGCCGCGAGGCTGGCATTGCGACGCGCGCCGTCGGCCTCATCACGGACCCGATCAAGGCCGACAGCATCATCGCGGGCGGACAGGCAGATCAGGTCGCGATCGCGCGCGGCTTCCTCGACAATCCGCACTGGGGCTGGAACGCGGCGAAAGCGCTCGGCGCCGAGGTCGGCAGGCCCAATCAGTATCTGCGCGCCGGACCGCAATTCTGGCCGCCTGCACGGTCCAGATAGCGCCCTCCGCGATGGCCGACCCTGCTTTTCCCGATCGGGCCCGCGCCGTCATCATTGGCGGCGGCGTGATGGGATGCTCTGTCGCCTATCATCTGACCAAGCTCGGCTGGCGCGATATTGTTCTGCTCGAACAGGGTCGGCTCTCCTGCGGTACCACGTGGCATGCCGCAGGTCTCGTTGGTCAGTTGCGCGCGCATCAGAACATGACGCGCTTGGTGCAATATTCGGCCGACCTTTATTCCAAGCTCGAAGCCGAGACCGGGCAGGCGACCGGCTGGAAACAATGTGGCTCCGTGCTTGTCGCGCGGACACCCGAGCGCGTGACCCTCTTCAAGCGCATCGCATCGGCGGCCAAGGCGCAGGGGGTTGCCTGCGAATTGATATCCCTGAAGGAGGCTGGGGAGCGCTACCCGGTGATGCGCACCGACGATCTCGCCGGCGCGCTCTGGCTGCCGCTCGATGGGAAGGTCAATCCGGCCGATGTGACGCAAGCGCTCGCCAAGGGCGCGCGCACGGGCGGCGCGAAGATTTTTGAGCAGACACGCGTCACAGCGATCAACATCCATGACGGCGCGGCGACCGGAATCATCAGCAGCAAAGGCGAGATCAAAAGCGATGTCGTCATCAATTGTGCGGGGCAGTGGGCGAAGCAGGTGGGGCGTCTGTGCGGCGTGACCGTGCCGCTGCATTCCGCCGAACACATGTACATCGTCACCGGCAAGATCGATGGCGTGCATCCCGATCTGCCGGTGCTGCGTGATCCGGACGGTTACATCTACGTCAAGGAGGAGGTTGGCGGCCTGCTCATGGGCGGCTTCGAGCCGCAGGCGAAACCGTGGGGCATGGATGGGATCCCGGAGAATTTCGAGTTCGGCATGCTGCCGGACGATTGGGATCAGTTCTCGATCCTGATGGAAAATGCGCTGGTCCGGCTGCCGGCGCTAGAAAAGGCAGACATCAAGACGTTCATGAACGGCCCGGAAAGCTTCACGCCCGACAATAATTTCATTCTCGGCGAGGCGCCGGAGCTGAAGAATTTCTTCGTCGGCGCGGGATTCAATTCGATCGGAATTGCCTCAGGCGGCGGCGCGGGTAAGGCGCTGGCCGAGTGGATCGTTAACGGCGAGCCAACCCTCGATCTGTGGCCGGTCGACATCAGGCGCTTTGCCGGCTTCTACGGCAACGACTCCTACCTGCACGATCGCGTCAAGGAAGTGCTCGGCCTGCATTACATGATGCCGTGGCCGAACCGGGAGCTGGCATCGGTGCGCCCGTTCCGCCGCTCGCCGCTCTACGATCGGCTGACTGCCAAGCACGCGCTGTTCGGTTCGAAAATGGGGTGGGAGCGACCGAATTTCTTTGCACCCAGCGAGTCTGAGGCAAAGCTCGACTATTCCTTCGGCCGGCAGAACTGGTTTCCCTTCGCTGCGGCCGAGCACAAGGCTGCGCGCGAGGCTGTTGCTGTTTTCGATCTGACGTCGTTCGCAAAACTGCTCGTCCAGGGCCGCGATGCCGAAAGACTTCTTCAACGTCTGTGCGCCAACGACGTCGGTCTGCCGGTCGGCATGAGCGCCTATACCGGAATGCTGAATGAGCGCGGCACATACGAAAGCGATCTCACCGTGTCGCGTCTCGCGCATGATCGCTTTCTACTGGTCACGGGAACGGCACAGGCGACGCGCGATGCCGACTGGATCCGGCGCAATACGCCGGACGACGCGAATGCGGTCCTGACGGACGTGACGTCGGCCTATGCGGTGATTGCGGTCATGGGCCCGCGAGCCCGCGATCTGCTCGCAGCAATAACGAAGGCGCCTTTGGACAACGACGCGTTTCCGTTCGGCGCCATTCGCGAGATCGGCATTGGTGCGGCCACCGTGTATGCGGCACGCCGCACCTATGTCGGCGAACTTGGCTGGGAATTCTATGTGCCGACCGAACTCGCGGCGCTCGTCTACGACACGATCATGGACGCCGGCGCGCCATTCGGCGTGCGTGACGGCGGCTATTATGCGATCGAATCCCTGCGGCTCGAGAAAGGTTATCGCGCCTGGAGCCGCGAACTGACTCCTGACTACAATCCCTTCGAGGCCGGCTTGAGTTTCGCCGTGGATTTCAGCAAGGGCGAGTTTCTCGGACGGGCCGCCTTGATGGTGGCGCAGAGCAAGCCCGTTGCGCGCAGGCTTCTGAGCTTCGTTGCGGCCTCACCTGATACGCCGCTTGCCCATGGCGGCGAACTGATCCTGCGCGACGGCAAAGCCGTCGGTGAGGTCACATCGGCTGCGTTCGGTCATACCCTCAACGGCATCGTCGCACTGGGTTATGTGCAAACCGGCGGTGCGTCCGTGAATGCCCAGTTTCTGAAAGGCGATTTTGCCATCGACATTGCCGGCGAGCGCGTGGCAGTCCGGGCCAGCGTTCGGCCACCCTACGATCCCGCTGGCGAGCGTGTCAGGGCATGAACGTGTCACCAGACAATCTTGTGGCGGGGGCGTGAGTGGACCCTTTCGTCTTTGCGGCCGTGCTTCTCGCCGCCGCCTGCCATGCCGGCTGGAATGCGTTTCTCAAGGTCGGCCTTGATCCGTTCACGACCACCGCGCTGATCGCCGTGATGTCGGCAATGGTAGCGTTGCCGGCGCTGCCATTCGTCGGATTTCCACCGGCCGTGGCATGGCCATGGATCTTCGCTTCGATGGTGCTGCATCTTGGCTATTACATCGGGTTGACCGAGGCCTATCGCACTGGCGACATGGGCCAAGTTTACCCGATCGCGCGTGGCTCGGCGCCGCTGATGACGGCGGTTGCGAGCACGTTCCTCGTCGGCGAGAAGCTCTCGCTGCAGGGATGGCTCGGCATTCTCGTGCTCGTGTCGGGCGTGTTTCTTCTTTCGCTGCGTGGCGGACGCGATCTCGCCAGGATCGACCGCCGCGCGCTCGGCTTTGCCTTTTTCACTGCGGTGACAATCTGCGGTTATTCCGTCGTCGATGGCAGCGGCGGGCGCATCGCGCAAAATCCGCACGCCTATGCGGTGATGCTGTTCCTGGTGGACGGATTGATGATGCTTGCCTTTGCCGTGCTCCGCCGGGGCACCGGCGTTTTCACCATGGTCATGCCATATTGGAAAAACGGTCTGACTGGCGGGACGATGTCGCTCCTTTCTTACTGGATTGCGATCTGGGCCATGTCGGTTGCGCCGATCGCCATCGTCGCGGCCTTGCGCGAGACGAGCGTTCTCTTCGGTGCGGCCATCGCTGTCGTTGTATTGAAGGAGCCGGTGCGTCCAGCACGCATCGTCGCTGCGCTCATGATCGTCGCAGGCCTTGCCCTGATCCGGCTTGCCTAGGATGCTGCCGGCTTTCCCGCGGTGATGTTCGCTTCTGAGGCGTTCTGCGGATCGCGCAGGCGGCTGTCCTGCAGCTCACCGGCGACCTCCAGGATCGGATAGGCGACCGAGGTGAGATGGCCGTTGATGCGCTTCAGATCGCGCATGATATCGAGGTGGATCGCGCTCGACTCGATCGACTCTGGCCGCCCTTCGCGCAGTCGCGAGAAGTGGCTGTCGGCTGCGGCCAGTTCCGCTGAGCGCATCGAGGCCTTTTCCGCCAGAAGCCGGCGCGCGAGCGCGACGTCGCGCGTCGCGAAGACGTTGAACGAGAGTCGCATATTGTCCATGACCCGCGCGTGGAAGGAGCGGATTTCCTGCAGCCCTTCCTCGGAGAAGGTCGAGCGGTTCTTGATCTTTTTGGTCGCGAGCTCCATCAGGTTTTTGTCGATGATGTCACCGACATGTTCGAGATTCGTCGTGAAGGTGAGGATTTCGACGTAGCGCTGGCTCTCCTCGTCCGACATTTCGGCCTTCGACACCTTGACGAGATACAGCTTGATCGCTTCGTGCAGGCGATCGACGGCATCGTCGGCCTTTTCCACGTCGCGGACGATCTTGCTGTCCGATTTCTCGAGCGCCACCAGTGCCTGCCGCAGCATGTCGGCGACACGATCGCCGAGATGCAGCGTCTCGCGCATGGCGCAGGCAAGCGCCTCGGATGGCGTGTCGAACACGTTCGGGTCGAGGTGGCGCGGCTTGCCAAGATCGGCAACCTCCGGCTTGTCCGGCATCAGGCGGTTGCAAAGGGCGGCGACGGACCAGACCAGCGGCAGAAAGATCAGCGACACCAGAATATTGAAGCCAGTGTGGAAATTGATCGCGAGACGGCCAGGATGGGATTCTACATGTCCCAACAGGTCGGCAATTGGCGCGACGGCAAACAGAAGCGGCAGTGCCACCGCCGCCCGCATCATCAGGTTGCCGAGTGGCACACGACGGCCGGCCGCGGGCGAGCCTGAAAGCGAAAGGAGCGGGGCGACCGCACCGCCCACATTGGCACCGAGCACGAGGGCAAGCGCGAGCGGCAAGGGCAGAACATTCGCCGCAGCAAGCGACATCACGAGCAGCACGATCGACAGGCTTGAATGAACGAGCCACGTGATGGCGATTGCGACGAGGAAGCCAAGGATCGGTTCGCCGGCCAAGCCACCCAGCACCGAGCGGAACGTCTGCGACTGGGCGAGCGGTGATGCGGCGGTGCCAAGGTGCCACAGCGACAGCAGCATGAAGCCAAGTCCGATGGCGATGCGGGCAATGCCGCGCGCCTTGTCGGCTTCCGATGCCATGAACAGGAATACGCCGGCGCCGACCAGCAACGTCCACAGCCATTTTATGTCGAAGGAGAAAATCTGCGCCGCAATCGAGGAGCCGACGTCGGCGCCGAGCATCACGGCGAGCGCGATCGGCAGAGCGACTAGCCCCCGCGAGGTAAAAGAGGCGAGCAGAAGCGCCGTCGCTGTCGAGCTCTGCAGGATGCCCGTTACGCCGATGCCGGCGAAAAACGCTGTCATGCGGGTGCGCGTGCGTGTCGCGATAATGCGCCGCAACGTGGCGCCGAATGCGCGCATCATGCCGGTGCGCACCATGCGCACGCCCCAGAGCAGGAGCGCCACGCTGCCGATGATCGATGCGAATAATTCGGTGCCGGACATTCCCTAACGATCCATGCCGCGAATCACGTTTGTTCGCCGCAACAACTTGGCTGCGACATTAGTCCGCAATGCGCGCATCAGAAAGTAATTTTGTGCCGGTCCCGTTCCGCCGTGCTTGTGGGGGCGGAAGGTTCTTGCGGCCCGCGATCTCTTCGGCCACCTGCAGGAAGGCGCGCACCAGCGCCAGCCGGCGGTGCTCCTGCAGACAGACGACGTATTCCCCGACCTTCAGATCCGCGTCGGTGATGTCGATCGGATGAAAACGTGAATCGACACCGAATTCGCTGTCAAACACCACCCCGACGCCGAAACCGGCAGCGACTGCCTCGCGTACGGCCTCTCGCGTCTGCACCTCGATCAGCGAAGCCGGCACGACGCCATCGGCAGCGAGCCGGGTCTCGAACACTTCCCGCGTGATCGAGCCGCGCTCGCGCACGACCACGTCCTGCCCGGCGAGATCGGCGAGCCGCATGCGGCGACGCTGCGCCAGCGGGTGGCGGCGGGGTACGAACAACACGAGGCGGTCCTCGCGCAGTTTCTGCGAGTGAACCCGTGGGTCCGAGGTCATCTTCGCCGTCACGGCGATGTCGGCAACATGATCGAGGACGTGACTGAGCACGGTCGCGGAATTGTCGATGCGCACGGTGAAGGTAACTCCGGGGTGCCGGCGTTTCAGCTCGGCAAGGATCGGCATCACGTGATAGGGGCCGTCGGCGCTGACGCGCAGGTAGCCGCGCGTCAGGGCGCGGGTCCCGGCAAGCAGCGCGCCGGCCTCATCCTGTGCCGCGAACAGGCGCGTAGTGACGGCGTAGAGCGACTGTCCGGTCGGCGTGAGCTGAACACCGCGCCCGCGCCGATCGAGCAGGCTGACGCCGTAATTCCGTTCCAGCGCTTTCACTTGCGCCGACAGGGTTGGCTGGCTGACGCCCTCGGTGCGTGCGGCAAGCGAGAAGCTGCCGGCGCGGGCGACGAGGTGAAAGGCACGAAGCTGGGTCAGGTTCATATAGGTGCTATCTATATGTCATATGGAAAACGCATATTAGATCGATAGGCCGGTCTGCGCTAGGGTTTGGCCTATTCAAGGCTTTTCGAGGCGTTTCATGCCCTTGACGACTGTCGCGGCGTCCGAAACCGGTGACCCGCTGTTGCTGACGCCCGGCCCGCTGACCACGTCCAAGACGGTCAAACAGGCGATGCTCCATGACTGGGGCTCGCGCGACGCCGCCTTCATCAAGATCAATCAGGACGTGCTGTCGCAGCTTGTGGAAATCGTGAACGGCGGCGAGGACTTCGTAACCGTGCCGATGCAGGGATCGGGGACCTTTGCCGTCGAGGCAATGCTGACAACGTTCGTGCCAAAGAGCGGGACGGTCCTCATCCTGATCAACGGCGCCTATGGCCAGCGCGCGAAGAAAATCTGCGAGATCGCCGGCCGCGCGATCGTCGTTCACGAGACGCCGGAGGATACGCCGCCCGACCTTGCCACGATCGAAAGGATTGTGCGCGACACAGCGGCCCTGACGCACATTTTCTCTGTTCATTGCGAGACGACTTCGGGCATCCTCAATCCGATCGAGGAAATCGGCGCGATCGCCGCGCGGCATGGCAAGAGCTTTCTCATCGACGCGATGAGCGCGTTTGGCGCGATCGGGCTCGATGCGAAGCGCGTGCGCTTCGATGCCGTCGCAGCATCCTCCAACAAATGCATCGAGGGCGTGCCAGGACTGGGCTTCGTGATCGCCCGCAAGACGGCGCTGGAACAGACCAAAGGAAATGCAACGACGCTCGTCCTCGACCTGCACGATCAATGGACGAATTTCACCAAGACCGGCCAGTATCGTTTCACGCCGCCGATCCACGTGATCGTGGCCTTCCATCAGGCGCTGCAGGAATTTTTCGCCGAAGGCGGCGTGGCGGGGCGTGGCCGCCGGTATGCGGGCAATTGCAAGATCCTGATCGAGGGGATGCGAGCCCTCGGCTTCGTTCCGCTTCTGTCCGACAACCTCCAGGCGCCGATCATCGTCACATTCCGGATGCCGGCCGACAACAAATTCGTCTTCCAGACGTTCTATGACAAGCTGAAGGAGCGCGGCTACGTCATCTATCCGGGAAAGCTGACGGTTGCCGATTCCTTCCGTATCGGATGCATCGGGCGCCTTTATGCCGAGCACATGCGCGGCGCGCTTGCCGCGATCCGCGATATTCTCGACGAAATGGGCGTACGATCGTTAGCGCCGGCGAAGGCTGCATAGGAGTAAAAGACCTTGAACTACCACCGCGCCGCAAACGTCACCGTCAACGGCCGAAGCTATCGCTTCCCGAAAGAGCCGACGGTCTGCGTCTGTATCGACGGATCGGAGCCAGGCTATATCGAGCGCGCGATCGAAAAGGGGCTCGCTCCGAATTTCGCCCGCCTGATGCACGATGGCGCAAACCTCCTTGCGCATAGCGTCATTCCGAGTTTCACCAACCCGAACAATATTTCCATCATCACGGGCCGCCCCCCGGCCGTTCATGGCATCGCCGGCAATTATTTCTTCGATCGGGCGGCCGGTCAGGAAGTAATGATGAACGACGCCAAATTCCTACGCGCGCCGACCATCATGCAGGGCTTTCACGATGCCGGCGCGAAGGTCGCGGTGGTAACGGCAAAGGACAAGCTGCGCACGTTGCTCGGCAACGGCCTCGACATGTCGAGCGGCCGCGCCATTGCTTTTTCATCGGAAAAGGCCGACCAGGCGACACTCGCGCAAAACGGCATCGAGAATGTTCTCGCGCGCGTCGGTATGAAGCTGCCGGAAGTGTATTCCTCGGATCTGTCCGAATTCGTGATGGCCGCTGGCGTCTCGATCCTCAAGCGCGAGCGGCCCGACCTGATGTATCTGTCGACCACCGACTACGTCCAGCACAAGGCTGCGCCTGGGTCGGACATCGCCAACGCGTTCTACGCGATGATGGATCGCTACGTCGGCGAACTCGATGCGGCGGGTTGTGTGCTCGTGATCACTGCCGACCATGGCATGAACGACAAGCATCTGCCGAACGGCGAGCCGGACGTCCTCTACCTGCAGGATCTGATGGACGAATGGATCGGCAAGGACAAGGCGCGTGTCATCCTGCCGATCACCGACCCTTATGTGAAACATCACGGCGCGTTGGGCTCGTTCGCCACGATCTATCTGCCGGAAAGCGAGAAGGGCAGTTGCATCGAGCGGCTCGCGGCGACCCCCGACATTGATGTGGCGTGCTCGCGCGAGGACGCCTGCAATCGCTTCGAATTGCCGCCGGACCGCATTGGCGACGTCGTTGTGATCTCGACGATCCACAAGGTGCTGGGCACGTCGCGTGCGCGGCACGATCTCTCCGGCTTGACCGAGCCCCTGCGTTCGCATGGCGGGCTGACGGAGCAGACCGTGCCGATGATCGCCAACCGCAAGGTAGGCGTCCCAACCGATCATCTCTTGCGCAATTTTGACATTTTCGACGTGGCGCTGAACCGGGTGATGTGAGGCCAAAATGAACGTCCAGTCGAAACCCGTCGCCGCGATCCGCCATGAAGCCATGCGTATCGCCGGCAAGCGGGTAGAGACGGACGAGCGCATCGAGGTGCTGAATCCCTATAACGGTGCGGTTGTCGGTACCGTGCCGGCGGCGCAGCCGCATCACGTCCGGGAGGCGTTCGCCAAAGCCGCGGCCTACAAGCCAAAACTTACCCGTTACGAGCGGCAGCAAATTCTTTTGCGGACCGCCGACCTGCTGCGTGACCGCAAGGAAGACTTCGCGCGCATCATCACCGCGGAATCCGGTCTGTGCTGGAAGGACTCCCTTTACGAGGCCAGCCGCGCCTATGATGTCTATTCGTTCGCCGGCCAGCTCACGATCAAGGATGACGGCGAGATCTATTCCTGCGATGTCTCTCCGCAGGGCAAGGCGCGCAAGATTTTCACGATGCGTACTCCGCTGCGCGGGGTCATCTCCGCGATCACGCCGTTCAATCATCCGCTCAACATGGTGTCGCACAAGCTTGCGCCCGCGATCGCGACCAACAATCGCGTGGTGCTGAAGCCGACCGAACTGACGCCGCTCACGGCGCTCGCGCTCGCCGACGTGCTGTACGAGGCGGGACTGCCGCCGGAAATGCTGTCCGTCGTCACCGGCAATCCCGCGAGCATGGGCGACGCCATGATCACCGATCCCGATTGCGATCTGATCACCTTCACGGGCTCGGTGCGCGTCGGCAAATATATCGCCGAGAAGGCGGGCTATCGCCGCATAGTACTGGAATTGGGCGGCAACGATCCGCTGATCGTCATGGAAGACGCCGATCTTGAAAAGGCGGCAGAGCTTGCCGTGACCGGTGCCACGAAGAACTCCGGCCAGCGCTGCACGGCAGTGAAGCGCCTTCTCGTCGTCGAGAAGGTGGCCGACGAATTTTCCAGGCTCGTTCTGGCCAAGGCAAAGAAGCTGAAGGCCGGCGATCCGATGGATCCTGCAACGGACGTCGGCACGGTGATCCATGATCGCGCTGCGCAGCAATTCGAACGCCGCGTCAACGACGCTGTGGCACAGGGCGCCGTGCTTCTGCACGGCAACAACCGGCAAGGCGCGCTCTATCCGCCGACGGTCGTGGACAAGGTGCCTTACGATTGCGAACTGGTGCACGAGGAGACGTTTGGGCCGGTCATTCCGATCATCCGCTGTCCAAACGAGATCGCTGAGGTTATTCGCATTTCGAATTCGACGGCCTACGGCCTGTCGTCGGGTGTGTGCACGTCGAAGCTCGAATACATCACGCGGTTCATCAACGAACTGGAAGTAGGAACCGTGAATGTCTGGGAAGTCCCGGGCTATCGGATCGAGATGTCGCCGTTCGGCGGCATCAAGGATTCGGGGCTCGGTTACAAGGAGGGCGTTGTCGAGGCAATGAAGAGTTTCACCAATGTGAAGACCTATTCATTGCCATGGCAGGCCTGATAGCATGGTGTGGATCCGCGTGCGCCGGACACAAGGGGCCGTCATGCGATGGTCATGTGATCGATCTACCGAACTGGCAGTCATGTAAAACGCAACATGTGGGGGTTATCGATGCTGAAGAAATTTGTTTTCGTCGCCGGCGTGACGCTTGCGGCGTCGTTTTCCGGCTCGGCGTTTGCACAAGGTGTTGTGACGATCTACGCCGCGGATGGATTAAAATCAGGTTCGCCGAACTGGTTCCAGACCCAGTTTGATGCATTCACCAAGGCGACCGGAATCAAGGTTCAGTATGTAGAGGGCGGCTCGGGCGGCGTCGTCGAGCGTGTCTCCAAGGAAGCGACAAACCCGCAGGCCGACGTCCTGGTTACCCTGCCGCCCTTCATCATGAAGGCGCAGGCGGACGGCTTGCTGCAGAACTATAAGCCGGCCGGCGCCGATCAGATTAACTCCGACCAGCAGACCGCCCAGTACATCGCGCTCTGCTACAATTATCAGAACTTCATCTACAACAAGTCGGTCCTGAAAGATCCGCCGAAGACCTATGCCGACCTGCTCGATCCCAAGTTCAAAGGCAAGATCCAGTATTCGACACCGGGCCAGGCCGGCGATGGGACGGCGGTGATGATTGCTGCCTTCCACGCCTTCGGCAGCAAGGAAAAAGGATTTGAATTTCTGAAGTCGCTTCAGGCAAACAACGTCGGTCCGTCGTCCTCGACCGGCAAACTCACCGCGCTTGTCAACAAGGGCGAACTGCACGTTGCCAACGGCGACATGCAGATGAACATCGCGCAGATCCGTGACAATCCGAATGTCGCGATCTTCTGGCCGGCCGGTCCGGACGGAAAGCGCACGACATTCGCGCTTCCGTATTATGTCGGTCTGGTCAAAGGTGCGCCGAATGCCGCCAACGGCCAGAAGCTGATTGACTTCCTCCTGTCGAAGGAAGCGCAGTCCAGCCTGACATCGCTTGCCAACGGCTTGCCTGTCCGCAAGGACGTGACGCCGAACGACGACAACTACAAGAGCTTCCACAAGATGATGGAAGGCGTCACGGTTTGGACTCCGGATTGGGCGCAGGTCCTGAAGGATCTGAAGGATGACGTCGCCAAATGGCATGAAGTAACCGGCAGCTGAAATGACGTCGAACGGGGTGGCCAATGGCGCGGTTACAGCCGCGCCATTGGCTGCATCTGGTGAGGGAATTACGTTTGAGTCGGTGACCGTTGCCTATCGCGGCACCGTTGTGCTCAGCGATTTCTCGCTGGAAATACGCAGCGGCGAGATCATGGCTCTGCTTGGTCCTTCCGGGTCAGGCAAGACAACAGCACTTCGTGCTGTGGCAGGGTTCGTGCGCCCGATCAAAGGGCGCGTTCGCATCGGAAAAATCGATGTGACGGACGTGCCGCCCTATGACCGCGGCATCGGTATGGTCGTCCAGAATTACGCTCTTTTCCCGCATATGCGGGTTGAGGACAATGTCGCCTTCGGTCTGCGTGCGCACAAGGCAGCGCGCGACACGATTGCCGGCCGAGTCGATGAATGTCTGCGCCTTGTCGGCATGGCAAATTACAAGCGCCGCTATCCGCGTGAATTGTCGGGTGGCCAGCAGCAGCGTGTTGCGATCGCGCGTGCGCTGGCGATCCAGCCGAGAGTGTTGCTGCTTGATGAGCCTTTGTCGGCGCTCGATGCGCAGATTCGCCGCACGATGGTGGACGAGTTGGCGAAGCTGCACCGAGATTTGCCGAACCTCACTGTGCTCTATGTGACGCACGACCAGAGTGAGGCGCTCACGCTCGCCAATCGTATTGCATTGATGCATAACGGCCGCTTGAGTGCGCTCGGCTCGTCGCGTGGGCTTTATCTGCGGCCGCCAAACCGGTTCACTGCGGAGTTTTTGGGTCGCGCCAATCTGCTGCCAGTCAGCGTGCAAGACGTGGCGAATGGCCGCGCAAACGTACTCTTCGCCGGTGCGACATTGCAGGTCAGCAGCGATCCCGACATCTCAGCGGGTAGGGAGAGCTACGTCTGCGTCAGGCCGCATGCGCTGCATCTCGTCGAAAATAGCAATCATGGCAACCGCTTCAGCGGAACTGTACAGAGTGTGCAATGGCACGGCGATCACCACGCAATCACCGTGGACTGTTACGGCACGGTGTTGCGTATGGTGACCAAGCCGCTCCGTCAGGGGCCTGAACCGGGGACGAAGCTCGATCTCACATTTGATCCGGACGACGCGACGTTAATTTCCGACGGAGTGGAAGGTCATGGCTGACGCAGCGATCGACGTCAGACCTCGGGCGACGGCTCTGTCGCTCCGTTGGCTTTGGATCGTACCGCCGCTCGCCGTACTCGCGCTTCTGTTTTTTTATCCGCTTGCACTGATGGTGCAGCAGGCCGCGACTGGGGAGGGGGCCACTGCCTCGTTCAGTTATTTCGCTGCCGTGTTGCGCACCAAGATTTTTCATGACGCGCTCTGGCACACGATTGAGATCGCCGTTGCCTCAACAGTGGGCTGTCTGTTGCTTGGGTTTGTGATCGGCCTCGTCCTGTCCTTTGTGCCATTCCCCGGGTCGCGTGAAATTGCCCGCTTCATAGACACCTTCATTGCCCTACCGACATTCTTGATGGCTCTGGCTTTTACGTTCATCTATGGTTCGGCCGGTGTGCTGAACGGTCTGCTCATGGAGTGGTTCGGCTTTCAACTCCCGCCGATCGATTTCGTCTATTCCATTTGGGGCGTGATTCTGGCTGAGGTTACGGTGTACACGCCGTTCGTTCTGCGGCCGTTGCTCGCCGCGTTTTCTCTCATCGAGACAAGCCAGATCGAGGTGGCGAGCAGCCTGGGCGCACGTCCCTGGCGCATTGTGCGCGAAATTATCCTTCCGGCCGCGTTGCCGGCGTTGCTGGCCGGCGGCAGCCTGTGCCTGCTTTTGACGGTCAACGAATTCGGCATCGTGCTGTTTATCGGCGCGAAGGGCGTCATTACCCTCCCGCTGCTGGTCTACGACAAGGCAATCCAGGAAGGCGATTACACGACCGCCTGCGTCATAGCACTCATCAATGTCGTGCTGTCGGTGGCGCTTTTTATCCTTTATCGCAGCGTGGTTGGCTATTTCGGAGGACGCCATGCTGGTTTGGGGTAGCGGCGCGCGC
>CAZSAW010000385.1:0-8010 GCA_964604745.1 uncultured Hyphomicrobiales bacterium | reverse complement strand
GCAGGCTTGGCGCCGGTGAGATAGGCCGTGACCTTCTTTGCCGAATGGCCGACCGCCTTCACTGCGGATTTCAGCTTGGCCGGCGTGACCTTGAGCTTCTTCGCCCAATAGCGCACTTCGTAGGCTTGGCTCACCGCGATGCGCGACCGGTCTGCCGCCTTGTGCTTTTGCATCTTGATGTAGGCTTCGACCTTCTTGGCCGAATGCCCGACCTTCTTCACGGCATATTTCAGCTTGGCCGGGGTCACCTTGAATTTCTTCGACCAATATCTGACCTCGTGAGGCTCGCTCAACGAAATCAGCGAGCGGTCCGCCTTGCCTCGCTTCTTCTTGTTGTCCGCCATTGCATGCTCCTTTGTCGCAATCGGTGTGGTTGCCAATACGCGGGCCCGGCTCCCGCCGGGTGAACAAGAATCGCACTGCGGGATACAATCGTGCGCCGCCGCCCTTGTCAAAACGAAACGCAGGCCGGGCGGATAACGACGCCGACCGAATCCTGACGAAAGCGGCGCTTGTACGCCTCGACAATGCCGTCGATTTTCTCCTGCAGTCGGTCTTCGGCGCTCAGGATCATGACCATCTTGCTCGGCTCGCGGATGAGTCGCTTGTGCGCAGGCTCCCGCCACTGACCCGCCGCATCGATCACCGTCAGGCCGTTGGGAAAACGCGACACGATCTCGTCGTTGAGAAATTTCGTCCAGCGGCTTTCCGTGACGCCGAGCTTGCCGCCGATGTTGCGGCCGAACATGAGTTGCGCCTCGACCATCGGCTTCTGCGGCAGGCGGCAGGATTGAGCCAAAGCAGTGCCGCCGGTACAGGACAGGACGACGAGACAGATAAGGAGAGATATCCGGCGCATGAGCAATCCCGGTGTCCTCGCCGCGTCGCGGCGATCCGGTGAGAATGGCACAGCGCTGCCCAAGAAATCGAGACGGCCGGGACGAGCCCAGCCAAGACTAAATGAAAAATTAAGTCAACGACACCGCTACATCGCCTTGACGATGGCCTCGGTCATCTTCTTGGCATCTCCGAGAAGCATCATCGTATTGTCGCGATAGAAGAGCGGGTTGTCGATGCCGGCGTAACCGGAGGCGAGCGAGCGCTTGATGAACATCACCGTGCCCGCCTTCCACACCTGCAGGACCGGCATGCCGTAGATGGGAGAAGACTTGTCTTCTTCCGCCGCCGGGTTGGTCACGTCGTTGGCACCGATGACGAAGGCGACATCGGCCTGGGCGAATTCGGAGTTGATGTCTTCCAGTTCGAACACTTCATCGTAGGGTACGTTCGCTTCGGCCAGCAGCACGTTCATGTGGCCGGGCATGCGGCCCGCAACCGGATGGATGGCGTATTTCACCTCGACGCCCTCTTTCTTGAGGTGGTCGGCCATCTCGCGCAGCGCGTGCTGCGCCTGCGCCACCGCCATGCCGTAGCCCGGCACGATGATGACCTTCGAGGCGTTCTTCATGATGTAGGCGGCATCCTCGGCCGAGCCGAGCTTGACCGGCCGCTGCTCCGCCGCTCCGCCCGCCGCCGCCACCTCCCCGCCAAATCCGCCGAGGATGACGGAGATGAAACTGCGGTTCATGCCGGCGCACATGATGTAGGAGAGGATCGCGCCGGAGGAACCGACGAGCGCGCCGGTGATGATCAGCGCCGAATTGCCAAGCGTGAAACCGATGCCGGCCGCGGCCCATCCCGAATATGAATTCAGCATCGAGATCACGACCGGCATGTCGGCGCCGCCGATCGGAATGATGATGAGCACGCCGAAGGCGAGCGCAAGCGCGGTCAGGATCCAGAAGTCCATCTGGCTCTGCGAGACGCAAAGCCCGTAGATGAAGAAGATGATGGCGAGCGCAAGCGCGATGTTGATGTAATGGCGCGCCGGCAACATGATCGGCGCGCCACTCATGCGTCCCGACAGCTTGAGGAACGCGATCACCGAGCCGGTGAAGGTGATGGCGCCGATGGCGACGCCGAGCGACATCTCGATCAGGCTCTGGGTATGGATATGCCCGGACGTGCCGATATCGAACGCTTCCGGAGCGTAAAACGCCCCGGCCGCGACCAGCACTGCCGCCATGCCGACGAGCGAATGGAACGCCGCGACCAGTTCCGGCATCGAGGTCATCGGCACCTTGCGCGCGATCACGGCGCCGATGCCCCCGCCAATGGCGATGCCCCCGATGACGAGGATGACCGAAACTGCGTCCGCCGGCGGATGCGCGGCGAGCGTCGTGCCGATCGCGATCGCCATGCCGATCATGCCGAACAGGTTGCCTTGACGGCTGGTCACCGGGCTCGATAGCCCGCGTAGCGCGAGGATGAAGAGGACGCCGGCGACGAGATAAAGAAGGGCGGCGATATTGGCGCTCATGACTCGTGTGCTCCACACACTCCGATGTCATCACCGGGCTCGTCCCGGTGATCCCGCTCGGGCCGGCACCCGGCCATGACGATGGTGGGAATCGCGCTGGAGATCATCGCCGCCGTCACTTCTTTTTCTTCTGGTACATCGCGAGCATGCGCTGCGTGACCAAGAAGCCGCCGAAAATGTTGATCGAGGCAAAGATCAGCGCGACGAAGCCGAGGACGCGCGCCCAGATAGGCCCCGCATCGTTGGCGACAAGCGCGACACCGACCGCAAGCAGCGCGCCGACCACGATCACGGACGAAATGGCATTGGTCACCGACATCAGCGGCGTGTGCAAGGCGGGCGTCACCGACCAGACGACGTAATAGCCGACAAAGACGGCAAGCACGAAAATCGACAATCGAAACACGAAGGGATCGACGGCCTGTGCGACGTCATGCATGGGCGGTCTCCTAGGCAGCCGTCTTGGGCTTGAAATTCGGATGGATCACGGCGCCGTCGCGCGTCAGCGCGGTGCCCTTGATGATCTCGTCGTCCCAGTTGATCGCAAGCTTCTTCTCTTTCTTGTCGATCATGGTTTCGAGGAAGGTCAAAAGGTTCTTGGCATAAAGCGCGGAAGCTGACGCCGCGAGGCGGCCGGGCACATTCGCATAACCGACGATCTTGACGCCGTTGACGTCCGTGACCTTGCCCGACTGCACGCCCTCGACATTGCCGCCCCGCTCGACCGCGAGATCGACGAGCACCGAACCCGGACGCATGGAGGCGACCATGTCCTTGGTGACAAGGCGGGGCGCAGGACGGCCCGGAATGAGAGCCGTGGTGATGACGATGTCCTGCTTCTTGATGTGGTCGGCGACGAGAGCAGCCTGCTTGGCCTGATACTCTTTCGACATTTCCTTGGCGTAGCCGCCGGCGGTCTCGGCCTGCTTGAATTCATCGTCCTCGACGGCGATGAACTTGGCGCCGAGGCTCTGCACCTGCTCCTTCACCGCCGGGCGCACGTCTGTCGCGGTGACGACGCCGCCGAGGCGGCGCGCGGTGGCGATGGCCTGCAGACCGGCCACGCCGACGCCCATCACGAAAATTTTCGCCGCCGGCACGGTGCCAGCCGCCGTCATCATCATCGGCAGCGCGCGGCCATATTCAGCCGCAGCATCGATCACTGCGCGATAGCCGGCGAGATTGGCCTGGCTCGAGAGAACGTCCATCGACTGCGCGCGCGTGATGCGCGGCATCAATTCCATGGCGAAGGCGACGACCCCGGCATCGGCGAGCGCCTTGAGCGCGGCATCGTTGCCGTACGGGTCCATGATGGCGATGACGAGTGCACCCTTCTTGCAGCCTTTGAGTTCCTCCGGAGCGGGGCGGCGCACACGAAGGATGATGTCGGCGTCCTTGACCACGCCCTGCGTGACGGTCGCGCCGGCTGCCGCAAAGTCCTCGTCGGGAATTCCCGAGCCAAGTCCCGCGCCCTTCTCGACCGCGACCTCGGCACCGAGGCCGATCATCTTCTTGACGGTCTCGGGGGTGGCGGCCACCCGCGGGTCGCCGGTCTCAGCGCCAATTGCGATCTTCATGGAAGCCTTGCCGCTCTGGCAATGTCACCGTCGGTCTTCGCCGCCGGCGAACCTCAGACCAGGAAATAGGCCATCAGGAGGAGAATGATGGCGAGGATGATGACGTTCCACTTCACGAGCTTGAGGAAGAACGCATACGTCGCCTCGTGGGTGGGATAGTCGTTGCCCTCTGCTGTGGAATATTGAACTTCGCCGTGATCGGCCATTGCGACCCTCTTCGATCCGCTGAGTTTTGACCCCGGCAGGGGTTAGCGCAATTGTGGCGGAAGGGCAATTGCGCCTGCCGCCGCCCCGCGCATGTGGAAACGTATGCCGAATCGCGCCCGCACGGGGGACCGTGCAACCCGTGGACGCTGCGGATTATGCCGCATTGCCCGGCCGCGACGTCTGTCGTTAGGATTTCACCACCGAATGGAGGCCATTCGCCGTTTTCCGGATGCCCGCGCATGCCGCCGACACAAAACCGCGCCGTCGCCTTGTCGTTGTGCGGGCGGGCGATCAATCGCTGCATCCGCGCTGGCTGTCGGGACGAGAGCAGCCGACATTCGACCTGATGGTGAGCTATTACGGCGACGATCCGTCGATGTTCGCCGACGCAACGGTGCGTCATGTCGCCAAGGGCGGCAAATGGGACGGCCTGCATGCTTTTTTCACAGCCTACCCGGAAACGCTGCAGCGTTATGACTGGTTCTGGTTGCCGGACGATGACATCGACGCGACGCCCGAAACCATTAATCGCCTGTTCGACATGATGGAACACCATGGGCTCGATCTCGCCCAGCCCAGCCTGACGTGGGACAGCCACGTCTCGCATCTGCTTACGCTGCAAAATCGCGCGTGCCGGTTGCGCTGGACGAATTTCGTCGAGGTGATGGTCCCGGCCTTCAGTCGCGCATTGTTGCGCAGGGTTCTTCCCGTCTTCGCGCAATGCCGCTACGGCTGGGGCATGGAATTCCTCTGGCCGCGCTGGATTGAAGAACCGCGCTTCAAGACGGCGATGATCGACGCAGTCGCCGTTCGCCATACGCGGCCGGTCGGAACAGGTCCGCTGAGTCGGGATTCGAATGACGCAGCCGATCAGGAAAGCAGACGTCTGGTTCGCGCCTATCTGCCCCGTTTGCCGAAAATCGCGATCTATGCGGCGCTCGATGCACGCGGGACGCGGCTGCGGCGCGGTGTGCGCCTCTGGCGCGCACTCTATTGCGGATGGGCTCCGCTGCGTCACACATTTGCAAGATCGCAGGGCGCATCGAGTCGACCGCTCACGACGCGCCGCTTGATACAAGCGGTCGCAAAAGCGAACTGGCGCCGCTTCGATCTCACACCGCTGCCTCCGCCGTCCGAGATCAGCGCCACTCTTGTCAGATGAGGCCGACGTCGCCGAGCGCCGCTGTCTGGCGCGCCGTCACGTCGGCGACGGAAAAGTCTGCGATCGCCTCATTGAACAGCCGATAGAAATTCAGCTCGGCATTCAGATGCAGAAACACGCCGCCGAGCCCGATGGCGGCGCGGTCCATGAAGACAAATTCGCGCGGAATCGTCACCGGGCCCTTCGGCTTCAGCGCCTGATGCACGCGGAAGGCTTCGCGCCGTCCGTATTCCGAAGGTTTCACGCCATCGGCGATGGTGCGCACGCGATCGTCGAGCAGCGGCCCGTAGATGAAGCGTGCCCAGATGTTGAGGACATCGATCAGATCGCGCCGCAGTCCCTTGAAACCCCAGGTCTCGTAGGCGTGCACGACCCGCTCGTCGTCACTGGTGCGCAGCCCGTGATAGAGATCGACCACGCCGCCGACAAAACGAGGCGAAAAGATGCGGATGCAGCCGTAATCGAGAAGATTGATTCCGCCAGGCTCGCCCGCGTTTTCGAACGCCGTGTAATTGCCGAGATGCGGATCGCCGTGGATGACGCCAAAACGGCTGAACGGAAACCACCAAGCGGTGAACATGGCCGTCGCCAATCGATTGCGCACGGAAAGGCTTGCCTCCTTGTGCGCGAGCAGGCGCTTGCCCTCGAGCCAGTCGAGCGTGAGCAGACGCTTCGTCGACAGCGCGGGCCACACGCGGGGAACGCGGATCAGATCGGTGCCGGCGAGCATGCGCTGATAGAGCGCGACGTGCTTCGCCTCACGCGCATAATCGAGCTCCTCGCGAATGCGGTCCGATATTTCGCGTCCGATCTCGGTCGGGTCGATCGCCGGCTCGAGCCGGCGATAGAGCGCAAACAGCATCTGCAGTTGATTGAGATCGGCTTCGACCGCCGACTGCATGTCGGGATATTGCAGCTTGCACGCCAATTCCGATCCGTCGAGTGCGCGTGCCTTATGCACTTGGCCGAGCGACGCAGCCGCCGCGGAATGATGCTCGAAGGAGGAAAATTTCGTCTGCCAGTCGGACCCAAGTTCCGCGCTCATGCGGCGCTTGACGAAAGCCCAGCCCATGGGAGGGGCTTCGCTCTGCAGCTTGGCGAGTTCGATCGTGTATTCGGGCGGGATCGCTTCGGGGATGGTGGCGAGAAGCTGCGCCACCTTCATGATCGGGCCTTTCAGCCCGCCGAGCGCCGCGCCGAGTGCCGCCGCATTTGCCTCGCGGTCAAAGCCCAATCCGAGAAAGCGCGCGCCTGCCATCCGGGCGGCAACGCCGCCTACATTGGTGCCGACCCGCGCATAGCGAGCGGCCCGCGCGGAGAAACGATTGGCTTCGCGGTCTTCGATCGTCATCGGTCGGACGTAATTACCTTCCGGCGAAAAGCGAGTGCCGCGACTTACTTTCGCCTCGTCTTTTTCGTGCCGGCCTTCTTGCGGACTTTTGATTTTTCAGACTTCTTCCGCACGGACGTCAGCGAACTGTCGTGAATCCAGCGTGCAAGCGATTCTTCGCTGACTTCGCCCGCCGCGAGAGCCAGTATGACAGCTGTCGCCTGTTCCGGCGGGACATCCAGATCAATCCCATTCAGGCCGAGAAAAACGATGATGGAGGCGAAGGCTGCTCGTTTATTCCCATCTGCAAAAGGGTGGTTGCGTGCGAGGCCAAACGCGTACGCTGCGGCTAATGCAGCAAGACCGGTTTCGCCATAAGCAAATTTGTTGAGAGGTCGCGCTAGCGCCGATTCGACAAGGCCGCGATCGCGCACGCCGTCGGCACCGCCAAACAGCGCAAGTTGTTCGGCATGAACGTCAAGGATGATATCGAGACCGAGCCATTGCGGCTCAGTCACTTCGCAAGGGCCTTATACGTATCGGCGTATTTGCGGAATGAGCGGCGGGCAATCTTCATCGCTTCTGCGTGCTTCGGATCATAGGGGCTGAGTTTCAGCCCGCGCTCCGTCTGCTCGATAACATGCAGCACATCGCCTTCTTGCAGCTTAAGGCGCGCCAAGAGTTCCTTTGACAGCAGCAACCCCAAGGAATTGCCGATCTTTCTAACCTGGACAAAAGTACCCTCGGCATCGGCCTTGCGAACGGGCTTATTCATCAGATCCTCCAGCGTTCAAAATGTATATCTGATTTGCCATCCGTTCAACAGATGTTTTACGCACGCTCCAGCCGCTCCAGTTCCCCGATCATTCCCTCGATCATCGACAACCCAGTCTGCCAGAAGCTCGGGTCGCGCGCGTCGAGACCGAAGGGCTTGAGCAATTCGGAATGATGCTTGGTGCCGCCGGCAGCGAGCATATCGAGATAGCGCTCGGCGAAACCGGGATCGGCCTTCTGATAAACGGCGTAGAGCGAATTCACCAGGCAATCGCCGAAGGCATAGGCGTAGACATAGAAGGGCGAATGAATGAAGTGCGGGATATAGGCCCAGAAGGTCTCATAGCCCGGCTTCAGCTCGATGGCCGGCCCCAGGCTCTCCCGCTGCACCTGCAGCCACAGGTCGCAGATGCGCTCGCCGGTCAATTCTCCGTTCTTGCGCTCGAGATGCACGGCGCGCTCGAAACTGTAGAACGCGACCTGCCGCACCACCGTGTTGATCATGTCCTCCACTTTCGAGGCAAGCATGACCTTGCGCTGGAGCCTGTCCGTGGTCGCCGCGAGAAGCTTCTGAAAGGTG
>CAZSAW010000384.1:0-3509 GCA_964604745.1 uncultured Hyphomicrobiales bacterium | reverse complement strand
TCAGCGGCAGCGCGAGGCCGGCATAGGTGTCGAGCAGGTGCAGGTCGGAGGCCACCTTGTAGGTCGGATAGATGCGCACCTCGACCGGCAGCCTCAGCGTGACGAAAAAGATCCAGAACGCGGTCATGCTCAGCGGAAAGCGGAAGTACACGATCGCGTAGGCCGACAGGATCGAGATCGCGATTTTGCCGCAGGCGATGGCCATGGCCATGACGAACGAATTGATGATCATCGTGCCGACAGGTTCGCGCGTCGTCCCGCTCGTGCCGACGAAGAGCGTCCGATAGTAATTCTCGACCAGATGCGGGCCGGGCGTGATCGGCATCTGGCCGTTCGCGATGACGGACGCTTCGTGCGTGGAGCCGATGAAGGCGAGATAGACGGGGAAGGCGACGATGGCGATGCCGATCCAGAGGATCGCGTGCGGCAGGAGATTGCCGATATGCTGGCGCTCGACCATCAGTAGTTGACCCTGCGCTCGACGTAACGGAACTGGATCGCGGTCAGCGCGATCACGATCGCCATCAGGATCACCGATTGCGCGGCCGAGCCGCCGAGATCGCCGCCGAGACGGCCGTCGGCATAGACCTTGAACACGAGCGTCTCGGTCGCCTTGGCCGGCCCGCCGCCGGTCATGGCATCGATGATGCCGAACGTGTCGAAAAAGGCGTAAACGATGTTGACAACGAACAGGAAAAACGTCGTCGGCGAGAGAAGAGGAAAGACAATTGTCCAGAAACGACGGATCGGGCGCGCGCCATCGATCGCCGCGGCCTCGATGATGCTTTTGGGAATGGCCTGCAGGCCTGCAAGAAAAAACAGGAAATTGTAGGAAATCTGTTTCCACGCCGCGGCGAGGATCACCATGATCATCGCGTGATTGCCGTTGAGCAACGGATTCCAGTCTAGGCCGAGCGCCTTGAGCCCGCGCGCGATCACACCCAATGAGGGATGCAGCATGAACATCCACAATACGCCGGCAACGGCGGGTGCAACGGCATAAGGCCAGATGAGAAGCGTGCGATAAACGGGTGCCGCGCGCAGCGGTTTGTCCGCCATCACCGCAAGAAGCAGCGCAGCCGACAGCGAAAGCAGGCTCACCGCCGCGGAGAAGAACAGCGTATTCGCGATCGTATTGTAATAGTCCGGCTGTTTGAACAATTCGACGTAGTTTTCGAACCAGACGAATGTGGTCGCAAGCCCGAACGCGTCCTGTAGCAGGAATGACTGCCACACGGCCTGGCTCGCCGGCCAGTAGAAGAAGGCGATGGTGATCGCGACCTGAGGCGCCAGCAGCAGGTAGGGCAGGAAACGGTGATTGAAAACGCCGCGCTTTTGCATGCGTCCTGACGGCGATGCGCCGGAAAACGTCGGGGCGAGGCTTCAAGGCCTCGCCCCGAAGGACCTATTTTGCGACTGTCCGTTCGAACTGCCGCAGCATGGCGTTGCCGCGCGAGACTGCCGCATCAAGCGCTTCCTTGGCGGATTTCTTGCCGGCGAGCGCGGCTTCGATTTCCTCCGACCAGACGTCGCGCAACTGCACCATGTTGCCGAAACGAAGGCCGCGGGAATTCTCGGTCGGCTCCTTATTCGTCAATTCGAGCAGCGGAGTCTCGAGTTCCGGCGTTTGCTTGTAATAGCCGGATTCCTTCGTCTTCGCGTACGCCGCCTTCGTGATCGGCAGGTAGCCGGACGCCTTGTGGATCGCGACTTGCCGATCGGTGTCGGAGAGGAAGGCGAAGAATTTCGCTACTCCCTTGTATTCCTCCGGCTTCTTGCCGCCCATCACCCACAGAGAAGCGCCGCCGATAATCGAATTCTGCGGCGCGCCCTTGGCTTCGGGATAGTACGGCATCGGCGCATTGGTGAAGGCGAATTTCGCATTCGCCTTCACGTTTCCATAAAAGGCGGACGAGGTGAGAAAGATCGGACATTCGCCGGAGGTGAAACGCCCTTCACCGGTATTGGTGCGGCCGGAATAGTCGAAGGTCTTATCTTTTTGCAGATCAACGAGAGTCTGGAGATGCTTCACGTGCAGCGGGGAATTGAAGTTCAATTCCGTGTTGAAGCCGCCGAGACCGTTCGCCTCGGTGCCGATCGGCAGGTTGTGCCAGGCCGAGAATTGCTCGATATGCGCCCACGTCACCCAGGCCGTAGAAAGCGCGCAATTGTTATATCCGGCGGCTTTCAGCTTTTTCGCGGCGTCGAATACTTCCGGCCACGTCTTCGGCGGGCTCGAAGCATCGAGCCCCGCTTTGGCGAAGGCATCCTTGTTCAACCACATCACCATCGAGGACGAATTGAACGGGAATGAAAGCATCTCGCCCTTTGCCGTCGAGTAATACCCGGTAATCGCCGGCAGATACGCCTGCGGATCGAATTTCTCGCCGGCTTCCTTCATGAGAATATGGACCGGCTTCACCGCACCGGTCGCCGCCATCATCGTCGCGGTGCCGACCTCGATCACCTGCATGATATGCGGCGCGTTGCCGGCGCGGAACGCGGCGATGCCGGCATTCATCGTATCCGGGTAGCTGCCCTTGTAGGTCGGAACGACCTTGTATTCGCTTTGCGAAGCGTTGAACTCGTCCGCCAGCTTGACGATGACGTCGTTGTTGGCGCCGGTCATCGCGTGCCACCACTGGATCTCGATGACGGCGTGTGCGGGTGTCGCGACTGCCGTCATGGCGGCAAAAGCCGCAGCCATGGTGATTGTGCGAACAGACATGCATTCCTCCCTTGGTGCTCGCCCCAGATTGCACGGCTCCGCTAACACCGGGCGGTGACGTGTCCGTGACGTGTTGTGCCGAATTGTAGGGCGTGACCCGATCCGGAAGGAAGGGGCCTTGCATGTTCTGGCAACCGAAATTTGCTGGTTCCCACGCTGGCGATCGGGCGCGGGAGGTATCGAGGCTAACCGGCGAAACTCAGTTGCACCTTCATGGCGCGGGAACGGTCCGCCGCAAGCTCGAATGCTTCGACCGCGCGCTCCAACGGCATCGTCTCGGTGAGGAGTGGCGAGACATCGACGGCCCTGCGCGAGATCAAGTCGACGGCCCAGCCGAATTCGGCGTCGAAGCGAAACGTGCCTGCGAGCTTGATCTCCTTGGCGACGATCATGTTGATCGGCACAGGAACTTCGCCGCCGGCCAGACCGACCTGAACGATGGTGCCGCCGGCGCGGACGGCCTGGAGCGCGGGCACGAGGGCTGCGCCATTACCCGAGCATTCAAAGACGACGTCGAAATAGCCTTTGTCGGCGGAATAGGGCGCAAGCGTCGCTGCATCCGATCCGACATTGATCGCGCGATCGGCGCCGACGCGCGCTGCCATGGCAAGGCCTGCTGCAGCGACGTCGGTCGCGACGATCTCGGCGGCGCCCGCGTGCCGCGTTGCAACAATGGTCAGGCAACCGATCGGCCCGCAACCCGTAACCAGCACGCGCTTGCCGTGCAGAGATCCGGCGCGCGTCACCGCATGCAGGCACACCGAAAGCGGTTCGGCAAACG
>CAZSAW010000383.1:0-3703 GCA_964604745.1 uncultured Hyphomicrobiales bacterium | reverse complement strand
AGCGGCGCAACCAGCCGGCCATGGCCGCCGGTCCGAACCTGCGCGACATGGGCGATGCGCCCGCGCCGCGTCCGGCGCTTGGCGGAAGCGGGTTCGCCCGGCCGAACGTCACGATCACGCCGGCGGATTACGACGCTTTCGAGCACCTGCTCGGTGAAATCCAGGCTGCCTACAGTGCCGAGGATCTGCCGGCGCTGCGCACGCGCGCGACGCCGGAGATGGTGTCCTATTTCTCCGAGGATCTTGCGCGCAACGCGAGCCGCGGCGTCCTCAACACCATCGCCGACGTGAAGCTCCTGCAAGGCGATCTGGCCGAGGCGTGGAGCGAAGGGCAGGCGGACTATGCGACCGTCGCCATGCGCTTCTCGCTGATCGACCGCGTTGTCGATCGTCAGTCCGGCCGCACGGTCGAGGGCGACGACAACCCGCAGGAAATTACCGAACTCTGGACGTTCCGTCGCACGCCGGGCGGTGCCTGGATGCTGTCGGCGATCCAGCAAGCCTGATTTCTTTTCTCGTCGCATCCCCGTCGTCGGAACGGCACGCCGTCAAAGGCGTTGCCGTCCGATGCCGAGTGAGTGGAGTACCCTCGAAGCGCTTTCGCGCCCGATCATCGCGCAGTGCCGGCGCGAGGTCGACCTCGGCTGGCAGCATGTCGAGGCCGCGCGCGCCGTTCTCGCCAAGTCACGATGGCTGATGGCGCGTTGGGAAACCCAATTGGCCGCGATCGAGGCGGAAATCGTGACGGTCGCGCCGCGCGCGGAAATGTTCGTCTTTATCGAAGAGCCGAAACGTGCAGCGAAACGACGGCATTCTCGCCGCAAGAGCAGGCTGCGCCCGGCACGCGCTCACGCGGTGCTGGCGGCACACTAAGCCGGCCTTGGCTTTACGGCTTGCCGCAACCGCCCGCCGTAGGCGTCTGGATGATGACCGCTTCGCCGGCGTCGATCACGGTTTCGTCGCAGCCTTGCAGCTTGTCGATCGAACCGTCCTTGCGCCGAACCGAATTCTCGCCGACCTGACCCGGTTCGCCCCCCGCCAGTCCGAATGGCGGCACGCGGCGATGGCCGGACAGGATCGTGCATTCCATCTTTTCCAGAAAGCGGATGGTGCGGCGGATGCCGTCGCCCGCGTGCCACTTTCCCTTTCCGCCCGAGCCTTTGCGGATGTGGAAGTCCTCCAGCACGACCGGGTAGCGGAATTCGAGCACTTCCGGATCGGTGAGGCGGGTATTGGTCATGTGTGTGTGTACGGCGTCAGTGCCGTTGAAGCCCGGACCCGCCGGCGAGCCTGAACAGATCGTCTCGTAATACTGATATTTCTTGTTGCCGAAATTCAGGTTGTTCATCGTGCCCTGTGCGCCGGCCAGCGCCTCGAGCGCGCCGAACAGACAATTCGTCACGGCCTGCGATGTCTCGACATTGCCGGCGACGACGGCGGCCGGATATTCCGGCGAGAGGAGTGAGTGCTTCGGGATGATGATGTTGATCGGCCGCAGGCATCCGGCATTCATCGGGATGTCGTCGTCGACCATCACGCGGAAGACGTAAAGCACGGCGGCGCGCGTCACCGGTTCGGGCGCGTTGAAATTCGTCGGCTGCTGCGGCGAGGTGCCGGTGAAATCGACGGTCGCCTCGCGCTTCTTCTTGTCCACCGTGATCTTCACCTTGATCACGGTGCCCTGATCCATCTCGTAGGAAAACGCGCAATCGTGCAGGCGGTCGATCACGCGCCGCACGCTTTCGGCCGCATTGTCCTGCACGTGCTTCATGTAGGCGTCGACCACGGGCTGGGTAAAATGCGCGACCATCTTGCGCAATTCCTGCACGCCCTTTTCATTGGCTGCGATCTGCGCCTTCATGTCATTGATGTTCTGGACCGGATTGCGCGCCGGATATGTCGCGCCGAGCAGCGCGTCAGTCAGCTCCTTCTCGCGGAAGCGTCCGCGATCCACCAGCTTGAAGTTGTCGAACAGGACGCCTTCCTGCTCGATATTGATCGCATTTGGTGACATCGAGCCGGGCGAGATGCCGCCGACGTCGGCATGATGGCCGCGCGAGGCGACCCAGAACAGGATCTTGCGCTTCCTGTCATCGAAGACCGGGGTGCAGACGGTGATGTCGGGCAGATGCGTACCGCCGTTATAGGGCGCGTTAATAACATAGACGTCGCCCGGTTTGATCTTGCCTCTGTTCTCGCGGATGATCGTCTCCACGGATCGGTCCATCGAGCCAAGATGCACCGGCATGTGCGGGGCGTTGGCGACGAGCGTGCCGTCGGAAGCGAACACAGCACAGGAGAAGTCAAGCCGCTCCTTGATGTTGACCGAATAGGCGGTGTTCTGCAGCGCGACGCCCATCTGCTCGGCGATCGACATGAACAGGTTGTTGAACACTTCGAGCATGATCGGATCGGCCCTGGTGCCGATCGCGCTGGTACGCTTGAGCCTCACCACGCGCGCCAGCACGAGGTGGTTCTTTGCCGTCAGCTCCGCCTGCCAGCCGGGCTCGACGACGATTGTTTGGTGCGGCTCGATGACGATCGCCGGGCCCTTCACCTTGTGCCCGGGCTTGAGCTGATCGCGTGTATAAACACCGGCCTTGTGCCACTGGCCGGTCGAAAAGAATTGCGTTCGGCGAGCGGGTGAGGGGAGTTTGCCCCGGCTTCTGCGGTGTTTGCGCTCGCGGAATTTCGCGCCGCCTCCGATCGCCTCGACCGAGACCGCCTCGATCACGAGGTCTTTCTTGCGGTCGATGAAGCCGAACTGCGCCTTGTGGGCCTTCTCGAAGGCGGATTTCATCGCCGCGAGCGAACCGGCCTTCACGACCAGCGCCGTGTCGGTGCCCGCGTAGCGGATATGAGCACGGATGACGACAGCAATTGCCTTCGCCGGGACGCCTTGCTGCGCGACTTCGTCCTTCACCTCCTTGCCGAGCCGCGCACCGTGCTTGTTCAGCGTCGCCAGCGCCTTGGTTCCGAGCGGTTCCTCGATGGCCTGCTGGCGCGTGGCGCGGATGTCCGCGAGTCCCATGCCATAGGCCGAAAGAAGCGAGGAGAATGGATGGATGAGGACCTTCGTCATGCCGAGCGCATCGGCGACGAGGCAGGCATGCTGGCCGCCGGCGCCGCCGAAGCAGTTCAGCGCGTATTCGGTGACGTCGTAACCGCGCTGCACGGAAATCTTTTTGATTGCATTCGCCATGTTCTCGACGGCGATCTTGATGAAACCGTCGGCCACTTCCTCCGGCGTCTTGCCGACGTCGCGCGCAAGCGCGGCAAACGCCGCGCGCACGGCTGCGTCGTCGAGCGCCTGATCCTGACGCGGACCGAAGATTTTTGGAAAGAAATCGGGAATGAGCTTGCCGACCATGACGTTGGCGTCGGTGACCGCGAGCGGGCCGCCGCGCCGGTAGCATTTCGGGCCGGGATTTGCGCCGGCGGAATCCGGGCCGACGCGAAAGCGCGCGCCGTCGAAATGCAGGATCGAGCCGCCGCCGGCGGCGACGGTGTGAATGAGCATCATCGGCGCGCGCATGCGCACGCCGGCGACCTCCGTCTCGAAGGCCCGCTCATATTCGCCGGCAAAGTGCGAGACGTCGGTGGACGTGCCGCCCATGTCGAAGCCGATAAGCTGTCGGAACCCAGCCTCGCGCCCGGTCGCCGCCATGCCGACCACGCCCCCGGCCGGACCTGAAAGAATGGC
>CAZSAW010000382.1:0-2053 GCA_964604745.1 uncultured Hyphomicrobiales bacterium | reverse complement strand
AAGAAGACCGTGCCTTCGGGCATGGCGTGCACATCGCCGGTGAAGCGGAACCGGGGAAGCCGCTCGATCAGGTTCCGGCGGAAGCGGCCGGTTTGATCGAGCCAGGCGATGTCTTCATCGGAAAAGCCAAAGCTTTCGAGGAAGTCGAGCGCTTGCTCGAGCCCGGCTGCTATCAAGAAACCGCGCCGGCGTGGCAGCCTGCGGACGAAGAATTCAAAGACGGCCGTGTTGGTCTGCCCATGATCCAGGTATGCCTGCATCATGTTGAGCTGGTAGAGGTCAGTCAGTAGCGGGCTGACGTCATCGCTCATCGTTCAACGCCTCAGCAATGTCATCGCTCAGGCGATGGGTCATCCTCGCCCAAAGTAAGTATTTCAACGATCTCCGCCACCTTTTGGCTCATCGGATGACCGCTCTTGCCGAGCACGTCACCGTCGCCCGAGGCCCAGATGGCGGCCTCCTCCAATTCCACTTTCGTCGGCTGCAAATTCAGGATCTCCATCACTTTTCCGTCATCGAGATTTCCAACGACGGCTCGCAGCTCATCTGAACTGGTGAGTGTCGCGTCCGTGTCTGATGTCAGCGAATTCATGATCAAGCCTCCTGCAAGCTCTGCGCGTCCTGTGCTTCTCCATTCGTGACTTGCGTCAGCAACACTGACCATTGCGGAAAAAACTGAATTGATCTGCCTCAAGGCTATCCAATTTCGGATGTTTAAAAAGACCCGTCATCGCATCCGGCCATACCGTCTAACAATGGAGGTCTTACAATGGCTGAAGCAGCAACCAAACTGCCTGTTAAGCGAGAAGAAGGCGCCGCCGCGCCGCAAGCGTGGCGTCCGTTCGAAACGCTCCATCGCGAGATCGATCGGCTGTTCGAAGATTTCGGCACCGACATGTGGCGCAATCCGTTCCGTCGCTCCGCATTCGATATCGAGCCGTTCTGGCGCCGCGAGATGAAGTTCGTTGGCGCACCGGCGGTCGATGTCGTCGAGAAGGACAATGCCTACGAGATCACCGCCGATCTTCCGGGCATGGACGAGAAGAACGTCGACGTTCACGTCGCCAATGGCCAGCTCACCATCAAGGGCGAGCGGAAGGAGGAGAAAGAAGAAAAGAAGAAGGACTTCTATCTCAGCGAGCGTCGCTTCGGATCGTTCCAGCGGACCTTTGGCCTGCCTGAGGGCGTCGACGGCGACAAGATCGAGGCCAGCTTCAAGAAGGGCGTGCTGACGATCACGCTGCCCAAGAGGCCGGAGGCGCAGAAGCCGGCGAAAAAGATCGAGGTGAAGGCTGCGTAGTGCTGCCTCGGGGCGGCCAGTCCTCCGGAGCCTCTTGGTGCAAAGCCAGGCTGAATGTCTCGAGTCGCCTGGCAAAGCCCCGGCATCTTTCATGCCGGGGCTTTTTGCTGCCGGCGACAAATTGAGATGACCTCAACTCGCGGCGGGCCGCCGAATATTCAATCTGACTCACGGATTTTCATATGCCGATCAAGGTGGTCGATCATCCTCTCGTCCAGCACAAGCTGAGCCTGCTTCGCCGGAAAGAAACCACCATCGGCGAATTCCGGACGCTGGTTCGGGAGATGGGGCCGCTGCTTCTTTTCGAAGCGACCCGCGATCTGCCGATCGAGCTTGTCGAGATCGAAACGCCTCTCCAGCGGATGCAGGCGCCGTTCCTGAAGGACAAGAACTTGTGCTTCGTTCCGATCTTGCGGGCCGGTGTCGGTCTGCTCGACGCGATGCTGCTGATCGTGCCTTTCGCGGACGTGGGCTATATCGGGCTCTACCGGGACAAGAAGTCGCTGGAGGCGATCGAGTATTACTGCAAGACGCCGAGCGACCTTGGCGCGCGCCTTGTCATCGTGCTCGACCCGATGCTGGCCACCGGCCATTCCGCGATCGCGGCGTTCACGCGGCTGCGCGGACTGGGGGCACGCCGCATGAGGATGATCTCGCTGCTGGCTGCGCCAGAGGGACTTAAAGCCGTCAGCGCCGCACACCCGGATGTTGAGATATTCGTGGGCGCGATCGACTCCCACTTGAACAGCCACG
>CAZSAW010000381.1:0-5199 GCA_964604745.1 uncultured Hyphomicrobiales bacterium | reverse complement strand
GCCGAAGGCAAGCAGATTGCCGGCTTCGACCTTGCGGTGAAACGCGACCTCAACGGCATTCGCGCCGCCGTCAAACAGGTCGTTCCCGATGCGGATATCCGCGTCGAAGCACTCGGCAACGATGGGATCATCCTCACCGGGACAGCCTCGAGCCAGGCGGAAGCGCAGCAGGCTTTTGACGTGGCGACGCGGCTCATTGGCGTCGGTTCGAGCCCGGTCACCAACGACGGCAGCAAGGTGGTGAACGCCATTACCGTGCGCGGCCGGGACCAGGTGATGATCAAAGTCACGGTCGCCGAGGTGCAGCGCGACGTGATCAAGCAGCTCGGTATCGATCTGTCCGGCAGCCTCGGCTACGGATCGGCGGTTCTCGATTTCAACACGAGCAATCCGTTCTCCGCCTATGGCCAGTCGCTGACGCCGAATGCATCGATTACGCCTTCGTTCAAGGGCGTTTCCGCCACTATCAAGGCGATGGACCGTGCGGGCGTCATTCGCACGCTCGCCGAGCCGAGCCTGACGGCGATCTCAGGCGAGACGGCGACATTTGTCGCCGGCGGCGAGTTTCCTGTTCCCAACGGGCTGAGCTGCGACACGACGCGATCGCCCCCCGTTTGTCAACAGCAGGTCGATTTCAAGAAGTTCGGCATCAGCCTGACCTTTACCCCGATCGTTCTGGCGGAGGGCCGCATCAGCCTGAAGGTGATGACGGAAGCCTCCGACCTTTCCACCGACAACGCGATCACCCTCGGCGTGCCGGGAACGAGCCAGACGCTGACCATTCCGTCCATCCGCACGCGCCGGGCCGACACCGTCGTGGAAATCCCGTCGGGTGGCGCGCTCGCTCTCGCCGGCATGATTCAGGAACAGACGAAGCAGGCGATCAACGGTCTTCCCGGCATGATGCAGTTGCCGATTCTGGGCTCGCTGTTCAAGAGCCGCGACTACATCAACCGGCAGACCGAGTTGATGATCCTGGTGACGCCGTATGTCGTGCGCGCGGTCGCGCAGAAGGATCTCTCGCGGCCGGATGATGGCTTCGCAGACAGTTCGGATCCGTCCGCCATTCTGCTCGGCCGTCTCAACCGGCTGTACGGCACGAACATTCGTCCCGAAGCGAAGAAATCCTATTACGGCAATGTCGGCTTCATTCTCGACTGAGTTCAAGGGCCATGGAGAGACGATCGATGACTAATAATCCTCGTGCCACTGCGGAACGCCGTGGCCTGGATGCGATCGCGCTCCGCGCCGGCGCTGTGATCGGTCTGGCGGTGGCCTTGGCCGGATGCTTCAACACGGCCAAGCCCGCAGAAGACATCCCGACCGACTATCGCAAGCGCCATCCGATCGCCATTCGGGAGGGTGAGCGGGTCGTCAACATCTTCGTCGGCAAGAATCGGGGCGGGCTCGCGCCAGACCAGCGCGCCGACGTGATGGCGTTCGCGCAGACCTGGAAGCGCGAAGGCAATGGCGGCGTCCTCGTCGAGGTCCCGGTCGGAACGCAGAATCAGTTCGCGGCGCGCGATACCGTCCCGGAAATCCGCTCGATTTTGCTTGCGGCCGGGATTCCCCCGCAGGGCGTGATGGTGACGCCCTATCAGCCAGCCAGCCCCGACAAGCTGGCAACGATCAGGATCAAATATCCCAAGCTCGTCGCCGAAGCGGGGCCGTGCGGCCTGTGGCCGAATGACCTCGGCCCTTCGATGGACCGCGCCTATAACGAAAACAAGCCTTACTGGAATCTCGGCTGCGCCAGCCAGCGCAACCTCGCGGCGATGGTCGAAAATCCCGCCGATCTCGTGCAGCCGCGCGGTGAGGCTTCAAGCTATACGCCGCGACGCACGTTCGTCATGGACAAGTATCGGCGCGGCGAAGACACCTCGACCAACTACCGCAATCCGGACAAGGCCAAGATCAGCGACGTGGGCAAATGATGAAAAGCGCATTGCAAACTGCTGAATTGGACAATGCGGCAGCGGCGGAGCCGCCGTCCCGCGCCGAGCACATCGCGCCGGCGCCGCGCATTTCGATCCAGGCCTTCTGCGAATCCGTCGAAACGGCGGCTGCCATTCAGGCAGCCGGCGAGGATCGCCGTCTGGTCAAGGCGCACCTGAAAATCCAGATGGGCGGTCTCACCGCAGCCCTCGAAGCTTATCGCAACGCGCCCACGCCGAATGTCATCATAATCGAATTCGAATCGCGGCCGCCGGAAATCGTCAAAGGGCTCGACTCGCTTGCCGATCTCTGCGATCCGGGCACTCGCGTTATCGTGATCGGTCGCCACAACGATGTCCTGCTCTACCGCGATCTCGTACGCCGCGGCGTGAGCGACTATCTCATTGCACCCGTAGCGACGCTCGATACCGTGCGCTCGATTTGCGGCCTGTTCTCCTCGCCTGACGCGAAGCCGGTGGGCCGCGTTCTCGCTGTCGTTGGTGCAAAGGGAGGCGTGGGCGCCTCGACGATTGCCCACAACGTCGGCTGGGCGATCGCTGGCGACCTCAGCCTCGATGCGGTCGTAACCGATCTCGATCTGCCGTTCGGCACCGCAGGCCTCGATTACAATCAGGATCCGCCGCAGGGCATCGCCGACGCCGTCTTCTCGCCAGAGCGCATCGACACCGCGTTCATCGACCGCTTGCTCTCGAAATGCTCGGACAATCTGAGCCTGCTCGCGGCGCCGGCGACGCTGGAGCGCGTCTACGACTTCGGCGAAGAGGCGTTCGACTCCATTTTCGATTCGCTACGTTCGACGGTGCCTTGCATCGTGCTCGATCTGCCGCATCAATGGACGGGGTGGACGCGTCGCGCGCTAATGGGGGCTGACGATATTCTTGTCGTTGCCGCGCCCGACCTGGCGAACCTTCGCAACACCAAGAACCTGATCGATCTTTTGCGCACGACGCGCACCAACGATCATCGGCCGTTCTACATGCTCAATCAGGTCGGCATTCCCAAGCGGCCCGAAATCAAGGTTTCCGATTTCGCCAAAGCGCTGGAAGACAAGCCGGCCGCGATCGTTCCCTTCGATCCGCAAATTTTCGGCACCGCCGCGAATAACGGGCAGATGATTGCCGAGGTGTCCGCCAACCATAAGACGGCGGAAATCTTCAGAAATCTGGCCCAATTGCTCACCGGTCGCGTCGAGGCCAAGCGGCCGCGGACCGGATTGCTGACGCCGCTGATCGAAAAGCTGACGAAACGGCAAGGCTGACGCCAGAAGGAACGAGTACGTGTTCGGAAAGCGTAGTATTACCGGCCCCGGCGGCGTCGCCACGGCAACTCTCGATCCCGCGCCGAGCGCGGCGCCCACGCCGGCACCTCCCCCTCCGCCGGATACCGGTCGTGCGCCCTTGCCGTCAGCCGGCCTCGGCGCACCCCTGGTCACGCCGCCGACAGGCCCGGTCAATGCCGGCCCCAAGAATGTCGCGCCGATCCAGGTCACGGACACGCGCCGTTCGGAAACCTATTACGAGGTCAAGGGATCGATCTTCGGCGCGCTGATCGAAGCCATCGATCTGGCGCAACTCGCGCGTCTCGACGCGGATTCCGCGCGCGAGGAAATTCGCGACATCGTCAACGAGATCATCGCGATCAAGAACATCGTGATGTCGATCTCGGAGCAGGAAGAACTGCTCGACGACATCTGCAACGACGTTCTCGGCTATGGCCCGCTCGAGCCGCTGCTTGCGCGCGATGATATCGCCGACATCATGGTCAACGGATCCGGCACGGTCTATATCGAAGTCGCGGGCAAAATCCACAAGACCGGCATTCGCTTTCGCGACAATCAGCAGCTTCTCAACATCTGCCAGCGCATCGTCAGTCAGATCGGCCGCCGTGTCGACGAATCCTCACCGATCTGCGACGCGCGCTTGCCGGATGGCTCGCGCGTTAACGCCATTGTGCCTCCGCTCGCAATCGACGGTCCTGCGCTCACGATCCGCAAGTTCAAGAAGGACAAGCTGACTCTCGAACAGCTTGTGAAATTCGGCACGATCACGCCGCAAGGCGCCGAGATCCTTCAGATCGTCGGCCGCTGCCGGGTGAATACCATCATTTCCGGCGGAACCGGTTCCGGCAAGACGACACTCTTGAACTGCCTGACCCGCTATATCGACGACGACGAGCGCATCATCACCTGCGAGGACGCGGCGGAACTGCAACTGCAGCAGCCGCACGTCGTGCGCCTGGAAACGCGCCCGCCAAACCTCGAAGGCGAAGGCCAGATCACCATGCGCGATCTCGTCAAGAACTGTCTGCGCATGCGGCCTGAACGCATCATCGTCGGCGAAGTGCGCGGACCCGAAGCATTCGATCTGCTACAGGCGATGAATACCGGTCACGACGGCTCGTTGGGAACGCTCCACGCCAATTCTCCGCGCGAGGCTCTCTCGCGTATCGAATCCATGATCACCATGGGCGGCTATTCACTGCCCTCGCGCACGATCCGCGAAATGATCTGCTCTTCGGTCGATGTGGTTGTCCAGGCTGCGCGTCTGCGCGACGGCTCGCGCCGTATCACCCACATCACCGAAGTGCTCGGCATGGAAGGCGACGTTATCATCACGCAGGACCTGTTCGTCTACGAGATGATGGGCGAGGACGCCAACGGCAACCTGATCGGCCGCCATCGCTCGACCGGAATTGGTCGCCCGCGCTTCTGGGATCGGGCACGCTATTACGGCGAGGAACGACGTCTTGCCGCCGCGCTCGACGCAGCGGAAGTCGACGAACCGATGAAGACATAGACGGCGAGGTCCCTGTGAAAATTCAGACACTCGCCCTGTTTTTCCTGGTGGCAGTCGCAATCGGCGGCCTGGCCTGGGTGTTCATCTATCCAATCCTCTCCGGCGAGAGGAAAGCCGAACGACGAAAGGAAAGCGTGGCGCGTGCAGAGCCCGTCGCGGCCCGCGGCGCCCGCCAGGCGCACCGCTCGCGGCGCGAGCAGGTGGAAGAAACCCTCAAACAGCTGGAGCTGAGGCAGAAGAAGAGCAAACGGCCGCCCTTGCCGGTGCGCCTCGAACAGGCTGGCTTGGCCTGGTCGCCTCGCCAGTTTTACATCATCGCCGCCGGGCTGGGGCTGTTTGTCTTCGTCATGGTATTTTCGGCCGGCTTCGGAATTCTCCCGGCTGTCGCCCTCGGCTTCGCCGCATCGTTCGGCGTACCGTTCTGGCTTCTGTCTTTCCTGAAGAAGCG
>CAZSAW010000380.1:0-9034 GCA_964604745.1 uncultured Hyphomicrobiales bacterium | reverse complement strand
AGTTTGCCGAGGAGGGTTGCCATGATGATACGGAGTATTGTAATCGCTCTCGTTGCGATATCGCTTTATTCGCATTCCGCAGAAGCAAGAACGTTGTGTGAGAAGCCGAAGCAAGGACTCAAAGTCGGTGAATCAAATGTTCGTGGTGAATTGGCGGTATTCTCGTTTCGCGGCAATACTTACCCTGTAGAAATCTACTCCGGATTTGCGCCGCAGTTACCGAACGTCGCGTCATCCAACTACTGCATAAGGTACGAAGTAGAGAATAAGGCGAAGGAGCCAGTAGAAAAATTCTACTGGCCAATGGTTGGTTGGTCGATAGAACGTTTGGAAGCATATAAGTCGACAACAGGGCGTGGAGACCGTGACGCGGTACTATCGGCTACTGGTCGACAGTCTGTTGTACGCACGAGCCCGCCAGGAACGCCGCCGGCAATTAAAGAAACAGAATTATTTGCATTTTTGTCCAGTGCTGAGAAATCTTTCGCGTTTCAAAAAGATGCTCTGGGCGCTTTGTTTCGCAAAAAATACGCCGACGCTAGCAAGCCTTCTATGTTAGCGCAGGTTTCTCCTCCGCGCTTGAATGTGGATCAGATCAAAGATTTTCCTTGGATCGGCTCAGAATATAGTGGGTCGGGAGCTGAAGTGACGGCGACATCGAGCGGATCGTCTGACGGCAAGATGGTCCAAATCGAAATCGGCATTTCACGGAGCGATTCGAAACTTGTCCCAAAAATTGTAGCGCCTTTCGCATATGCAATGGCAAAGGCCGCAGGGTCAGAAAATATCGTTCCCGCTACAAAGGAATTTGCTTTTGCGCCAATTCCGCTGGAACGCAATGAGTATGCAGTGAAGCGTGAGTTTCCGATTAGGGCAGATCGGCCTTTTGTATTTATTGTCGAACAGCCAATTATTCTTGACGGTCCGGCTGGGAAGGTTTGTTTTCTTGCGGCCACTTATTCTCCGGTCGAAATTCCAGAGAACTTTTTTTCGTGTAAAATATTTTGAAGTTGAGGTTAGAAACTGCGCGAAGTGCCATGAGCCTATCGATGTTGCGCGAGATACTCACCGCTGTGCTGTCGATTGCGATTGGTCAGGTGCCCGCAGCAGCATTGATAGTAGGTTGGTATCGGATTTCTTTGTATCAACCTCTTATCTATCGCGACCTGCTGTGGTTTTTGGCGGTTCCTGCGCTAATCGGGTTGTTGGCAACTTGGTGCGTGTTCATGTGGCGAAGCGCTATCTGGATCGTTTCGCTACTTTCAGTCATGGCATTTGGGCTTGTGTACTATGTTTACGTGACCTTTCCTCCCAGTCACTTCTTGCATCCGCTAAATTGGTTGTTGTCATATTGTGCTTGGGCCTTGTTGGCGGCGGCGGTAGCGAAGATCATCGTCGACTTAGCTTTGAGGGCTTTATCAGTGCAGAGGAATGCTTGACGTTGTCTGTAATAGGAATATAGTCCACTCCACCTTGCTCATCGAGGGCGTCTTCCGGAGACGTGCCAGATGACGGAGCAGGGTGCGGCGCCTGCGGGCGGGGCTCGTAACCCTGCACTCGGGCGGCGCCGGGGCTCCGCCCGGGGTTACTAGGGACCCCCGCCAGGAGCTTGGCTGACGACCGGGGACGAAATCCCCCGGCGAAAGCGCGGCCCGGCGCTGAAAGAACGCCGCCGATGGAGCGCCGCGAGGCGTGCGGGTGTTTCGCAAGACACCCGCGCCGCGTCCGATGAGGATGCGGCCTCTGGTTGGATGCGCCTGGCGGCGCTCCATTCCCTCACACCGCATGTCGGATGGTTCCGATATGCGGCGCTTAACAAAGCGCATGAGGGCGTTCAGGCTCCGCGTGAAGGAGCTGTCACGGGACTTCGGGCGCGCCCGCGCCTTCCAAAAAACGAGGGAGGATGACGCATGCCTGTTGCGAGGTGGACCTTGTTGTTTCGTCATGCCCGTGCATCGCCGTTCGAAGAACGGCGTCGCTTTGCCCGCCTTTGTCGCGGGCATCCACGCCTTCAGGGAATTGGAAGCAAGGCGTGGATGGCCGGGCAAAAGGGCGTTCACGCCCGTCTTCAAGGGGCCAAGTCCGGCCATGACGGAAGAGGCAAGACATTGGCGCCCGCGCCTGCCTTGAAATGCCCACGCATCCGCGCCACAAGCTCCCGCGCCATCATTCAAGGAGCCCCGATGCACGCCTCCCGCCGGACCTTTCTCGCTCTCGCCGCTTCCCTCAGCCTTGGACCCATCGCCATGACCGACAATGCCGACGCGCAGCCGAAACCCGTCACCACCGCCTCCGGGCTGCAGATCATCGATACGAAGGTCGGCACCGGCGCCGCGCCGAAAACCGGGCAGACCTGCGTGATGCATTACACCGGCTGGCTCTACGAGAACGGCGCCAAGGGCAAGAAATTCGATTCCTCCGTCGATCGCGGCCAGCCGTTCGAATTTCCCATCGGCACCGGGCGCGTGATCAAGGGCTGGGACGAAGGCGTCGCGTCGATGAAGGTCGGCGGCAAGCGCACGCTCATCATCCCCGCCGCACTCGGCTATGGTGCGCGCGGCGCCGGCGGCGGCCTCATTCCGCCGAACGCGACGCTCATCTTCGACGTTGAGCTGCTGGGTGTGAAATAGGCACGCAAGAGGCGCCGATGCATTACACCGCTCTCGTCACGCTCCTCATCGCCATCCTCTACGTCTATCTCGGCCTGCAGGTCGCCGCCGCGCACCGCCAGTTCGGCGTGGCGCTGCCGAAGACCTACGGCAACGAGGATTTCGAGCGCGTCTATCGCGCGCACATGAATGCGGTGGAATGGGCGCCGGTGTTCCTGCCGCCGCTGTGGCTGTTCGCCTATTACGTCAGCGATATCGGCGCGGCGCTGATCGGGCTCGTGTGGATCGGGGCGCGCGTCTGGTATCTCGCGCTGTATCGCGTGGGCGTGGACAAGCGCTTCCCCGCCTTCGCGGTGCAGGGGACGGCGACGCTCGTGCTGCTCGCGGGCGACCTCATCGCCATTCTCGTCCGCATCGTGAAGGGATGAAGAGGATGAAGCCGCACGGGCATTTCGTCTGGAACGAGCTTCTCGCGCGCGACGTCGAAAAGGCCAAGGCCTTCTATGCCGCATTGCTCGGCTGGCGCTATGAGCGGACAGCGATGCCGAACGGCAAACCCTATTGGGTGGCGCAGAGCGGTGGCGTTCCGGTCGCCGGCCTGTTCGAGATGACCGACGCGCTGCCGGATGTGCCCGCGCACGTGCCCTCGCACTGGTTCGGCTATATCGAGGTCGATGACGCCGATGCGCGCGCCAAGGCGGTTGCCGTCGCGGGCGGGCGGCTGATGCGCGAGGTGTTCGAGGTGCCCGATGTCGGGCGGCTCGCCATCGTCACCGACGCCGCGGGCGCCGGCATCGGCTTCATGACGTCGGTGAAGCGCTAGCCGGAAAAATCCGCGGCGATCACCCGGAACGGCACCGCGCCGTAGGTCGCGATCGTCTCCGCGTTGTCCCATTCGCGGAACTGGCGCGACGGCCGCGCCTCGATCGTCAGCGTGCGCTCGCCCGGCTGCAGGTGCAGCGTTCCGCCAAAGCGCAGTATGCGCGTGCCCCCGCCGGCGGAGAGGATGCGCTTGCGCAGGCGCACGAGATGGCGCTCGCCGCAATTGATCTCCATCTCGACGCGCCGCCGCGCCGGCGGCAGGTCGAGCAGCAAGGTCAGGTCGAGCGCCGGCGCTGCAGGCAATGCGTCAGGCAGCGTGAGTGTGTGCGTGAGCGCAAAATCGGGGTTGAGCGGCGTGGCGCTGGTCTTTGCGCTGCGGCCCCGCCAGACGATGTCCGGCAGATGTCTTGCGCGCTGCGCGCTCTTGCGCTTGAGGCGCAATTGCTTGGCGAGCCCGCGCGACAGCCAGATCAGCGGCCCGAAATCGGTGCGCGGCTTTGCCTGCAGCACGCCCGACCAGCGGGCAAGGCCGGCGCGGTCGGCCGCCGCGACGATATCCGCGAGCGCCGGCGCGGGCACCGCCACCCCGATCTCGTTCGCAAGATAGGAGAGCGCGATCGCCGCCGGCACCGCCAGCCCGCGCCGGCCGATCACGTCGGCGAGCACGGCCCAATCGACTTCGCCGGTCCGTGTCGCCACCGCGCAATCGACCAGCCAGTCGCTGTGGGTATGCGCATCGAGCCCGCCATGACCGATGGCCATTGCCATGCGGTCGGCGGGCGACGGCGCAAGCACCGGCACGCTCGCAAATTGCGCCGGCACCGCGCGCCGCCAGAGGGCCTCGTCGTCCGCCTCGCTCGCCTGCGACCAGTCATAGGCGGCCTGATGCAGATCGAAATCGCCGAACGTGCCCTTGAAGAAATTCACCGAACGCAAAGCGAGAAGGCGGGGGCGCAGGTATTGCGGACTGACACCCGTGGCGATCTGCCACCCTTGAGCGCGCAGGATGTCGAAGGCAGCGAGAAGCGAGGCAGGCTTCACCAGCACGTCGATGTCGTGGGCGACGCGCCCGCGCTGTGCGCTCGGATCGACGGCGAGGCGGCCGGCGCCCTTCAGCAACATCACTGCGCAGCTTTCCGCCGTCATCGCGGCGAGGGCGGGTTCGGCCTCGCGCATCGCCATGCGCGACTTGGTCCACAACATCCTCTGCAACCCGGCGAGCCGGGGATAGGCCGCGTGTGCGCTCAGCGTCTTGCCGAAACGGTCGGCGATCGCGGCCAGCAGCCGATGCTCGCGGAAATCCACCTTGTCGATATCGTGACGGTCGAGCCATGCGGTGGCATTGCGCCGTGCGGCGTCCTCGTCGGCAAGAAGGGCAGCCTTGAGCAACTGATCAAGGCCGCCTGTGGGCCAGGACCAACCGTAATCGGGAAAGCGGCGGCCGATGCGGCGCAGGATCGCCATGCCGCGTTACGGAGTCCTTGCGGCGCGGCGCTGCATCGCGCGGCGCGCGACTTCAAGATAGCCGCGGTCGCGTGCCGGATCGCGACCATAGGAAAGGCTACCGCGCCGGATACGGCGAAGCGTGAGCACGTCATCGAGCATATCGAGGGTAAACCCGGCATCCCGGGCGCGCGCGATCCAGTCGATCATGTCACCGCGGCCGCCGAGCGGGTCGATGATGGCGCCGACGCTGAGTGCGGCCTCGCGCCGGATCACCATGGTCGAACGCGACCAGCCGGGCTGCGCTGCGCCCTCGCATCGCGCCGGATCACCGCGAAACGTGCACCACTGCGTGAAAACAGCGGCGGTCAATGGGTGTGCATCAAGATGCGCGAGCTGGCGGGCAATTTTTTCGGGAAGCCACAGGTCATCGGCATCGAGAGTGGCGATCAGTGGCGCAGACACCGCAAGAATGCCCTTCGTGGTCGCACTTCCGGGCCCGGCATTGTCCTGCCGCAGGAGGCGGACAGGCAGGCGCGCAGCTTCGATGGCTGCGCTCGTTCCATCGGTCGAGCCATCGTCGACGACGACGATATCATCCGCGCGCGCCGTTTGCGCGAGAACGGAATGGATCGCGGCAACGATCGTCGCGTGCGCGTTATAAGCGGGAATGACGACAGCGTATGACATGCGTTCAGGCCGGTCGTACCTTGTAGGGTTTGATCACATCGATCAGGCCAGCAATGCTGCCGAGGCTTGGATCGTGCTTCTTGCGCCGCATTGCTTTCTGCATCGCCTTGAGGAATTCGCGGCGCGCGTTTTGAACGTCGCGCGTCAGACTGTCGGCATGGCGTCGGTAATAGACGGCAACGGTATCGGGAAAAGCGTAGCGCGCGCGCTGCTCAAAGATGCGATAGATAAAATCAATATCCTCCGACTGTGCCAGCTCTTCGTCAAAGAAGCCGATGCGCTCGATCAGACCGCGCCGGAAAATGCCGGCGGCAAGATGCACACCGCGAAAAATGGCGTCATCGCATCCGGGCGTTGGCTCGAGCGTTTCATCGTCGATCTGATCGACCATGCGGAGATAGGAGTATGTGAATTCGATTTCCGGATCGGCCTCAAAGCGGGCGAGGTCGGTCTTGAATCGGCCGGGCGGGGAGACGTCGTCGGAGTCGGTAAACGAGACAAATGCCGTATTCGGCAAGAGTGCGCGCAAGCCGGTATTGCGCGCACGCGTCACGCCCAGATTGGCTTGCTGAATAAGGCGGATGGGCGCAGCACCCATCATCGCGCGTACGACATTGGCGGTACCGTCGGTCGAGCCGTCATCGACGACAATGATGTCCAGATCCGCCTCGTCACACTGGCGGATCAGCGATCTCAGCGCCGGAACGATCAGCCGCTCGCGATTGAACACCGGCATGATCACGCTGACTTTCATCGGCCCCCCGTTCCAGAAATTCCCCGATCACCGTGGCGATCTCGTCTGCCTGCGTGCCAAGCGAGAGAGCATAGCACGGTAGAAGCCGTGTCATCCTGCCGAAGAAACGAAACCCACCCTTGCGCTCACCCGGCATCTGGGCGATCCCCGACGGCGCAAGCGCCATCATCGCCTGCCTGCGTGGAAGCGGCGTAATGGTTGTCTTCGTCCCGCCGGTCACGGCGGGAACCATCAGAGCGCGGATGCTTAATTTGGCGGGCGTGGGACGTGATGTGATGTCGCGGATGCGGAATTGGTGTTTTCCCTGCCAGTTCAGCGGCCGAGGGCCCGGCAGTTTCTCGGCAAGGCGGAGCCGGGCAAAGCCTGCGGGGTCCTGCTTCAGTGTTGCAAACAGCGGAAACGCCGTTACGCCGTTGTGAAAATCGACCAGCACATAATCGTCGCCGACACTGTCGAGGCCGTTCAGCATGCCGGCAACAACCGTGCCGGACTTGCCGCTTCCGCCGCCTCCGGCGAGGAGGACGCCGACACCATCGCGGCCCAATGTGCCCGCATGCGTCAGGCGCATCCCCCGCGCCGCGTATTCCCAATGCAGGAACGGGCGTAGCGGCGCCCCTGGCTCCCACGGCGGAAAGCCATCGCGCGATGTCATCAGCTGCACGCCAATCCGCGAACTCGTGTCGTAAAATTGCCAGCAGCGCTGCTCGTGCAGGTAGTCGCCGCGCAATCCATGCTCCGCGAGGCACGAGGCAAACTGGTGCGGGTGAAATATCTCTTCGCCCCATCGGGCCGGAGCGAAATTCGCGCTCAGCCTTGGATGACCGACGAAGAACCTCGCTTCATGATGGCCACCGGTGACGTTTTCGCCGGCGCCGGCCTGCAGGAACGTTTCCGCGACCGCGTCTGCAAGTATGCCATGGTCCAGCTCGGCGATGACGCGCAAGCCCGGAAGGCAGAACGTATGCGTTTCAGGAAAGCGGCCTGCATGTGCGGCCGCCGCTGCGAGCATCGAGCGCGCATAGGCCGGAAGAGTGGCGAGAGTGACGCGCGCGGTCACGGCGCGTCCATCGCACGCGGCTTACTTGGCCTTGACGGCCGGCCAGCCTGCCGGTTCGTCCACGTCGTGAATGGGATCGACCATGACGAGATCGGCGAGGTCATCATAGACGTCCACCTTGAGCGGCTCGGCAGCCATCGCGAGGCGATCGGCGAGGTCGGAGGAAATCGTGGCGGCGGGCGAATCCGCTGAATGCGCGAGAAGTTTCAATTCGAGCAGCCGATCGACGAAGGCTTCGAGGTCTTCGGATGATACGGCGCCGGACTTTGTCTTCAGGCCGAGCAGGTTAGCGCGCGATATGCCCGACGACAGCGCTTCCCAGATGCAGCTTCCGGAATCCGAAAAACCGAAATAGCGGCCGGTGGCGAGATCGAGAACGACGGAATCGCCGTCGAAGGACTCGAACACGATGTCAGCACTGGCGACGCGGTACACGCCGGAATGGGTCATCATGGGCCCGTCGTTACGGTGGCTTTCGGGCAATGCCGCCCACGCCACGCTACATTGAACGTCCTGTAAGGCCTCGCCTGTTTTTTGGCAAGTTAGGGAAGCGTCGGCCCGTTTCAGTTCGGCATTCAGCGGCCCCACAGCCATGCTGCCCCGCGCACGCCCGAGGAGTCCCCGTGCCGCGCCTTGACGATCGGCGTTTCAGCACGATCCGAAAAGACGTAGGCACCGATGCGCGAGGCGACCGAGGGATAACGGTCGTCCATGTTCGACAGGCCGCCGCCAAGCACGATCACGTCGGGGTCGAGCACATTGATGACGCCCGCGAGCGCGCGGGCCACGCGGTCGTGATAATCGGCGAGGCAGGCGCGCGCGATGGTATCCCCGTCGGCGTGTCGGCGCACGACGTCGTCGGTACTCGCAGGCACCTTTCCGCCTGCGCGCGCGGCGTAGTCGCGGACGAGTCCCGGACCGGAAAGAAAGGTCTCGATGCAGCCGCGCTTGCCGCAATAGCAGGCAGGTCCCGGTCGCTCGTCGTCGCGCGGCCAGGGCAGGGGATTGTGTCCCCACTCGCCGGCGATGCGATGCGCGCCGGTCAGCGCCTTGCCGTCGATGGCGATGCCGCCCCCCACGCCGGTGCCGAGGATCGCGCCGAAGACGACATGCGCGCCGGCGCCCGCGCCATCCACGGCTTCGGAGACGGCGAAGCAATTGGCGTCATTTTCCAATCGCACCGGCCGCTTCAGCAGACGCGCGAGATCCTCATCGAGCGGTTTGCCGTTGAGAACGACGCTGTTGGAATTTTTCAGCAGCCCTGTCGCGGGAGAAATAGCGCCGGGAGAAGCGACGCCGACAGTGCCGGTTTGCCCAAGCTCCTTCTCGATGAAGGACACGAGATCCGCGATCGCATTCAGCGTCGCGGTGTAGTCGCCAGCCGGCGTCGGCACGCGGCGGCGTAGACGCTCGCGGCCATCGTCGCCCAAGGCGATTGCCTCGATTTTCGTGCCGCCGAGATCGACGCCGATGCGCACGCTGGGGAGCCCCGTCTGAATGCCGAAGGATTTCCGGGCCTTTGAACCTTTCACCCCGCTGCGCCGGCGCAGGCAAGCCGGATGTCATCGGAGGAGGAGCTTTTCATGATCCGGTTCAGTTGTCGCGCGGCGGCCTTGGCTGTCGGCCGGTCGTCGATCCAATATTTCGCCGGATTAAGCA
>CAZSAW010000379.1:0-8831 GCA_964604745.1 uncultured Hyphomicrobiales bacterium | reverse complement strand
CCGGATCTCGATGCGCGCTATCACGCCCTGTTCGCCGGCATCGAGATGGTGTCGCTCGTCGTGTTCACGCTCGAATACGTGCTGCGTCTTTACGTCGCCTGCGAACACGAACCCTACAAGCATCTGCGGCCGTTGCAGGCGCGCTGGCGCTACGCGCGCAGCGCCGCGGGCATCGTCGACCTCGTCAGCGTGCTGCCATTCTGGTTCGCCTTCGTTCTGCCCGACGAGTTGCGGGCGATTCTCGTCTTCCGCGTCTTCCGGTTCGTGAAGCTTGCGCGCTATTCGCCCGGCATGCGCTCGCTGATCGACGCGCTGTACGAGGAACGGCGCGCGCTCGGCGGCTGCGTTCTCATTCTCGCCGGCGCGACGGTCATTGCCGGCACGCTGATGTACATGATCGAACGTCACGTCCAGCCCGACAAGCTCGGCACCATTCCCGACGCGATGTGGTGGGCCGTGGTCACGCTCGGCACCATCGGCTATGGCGACGTTGTACCCGTCACGGGACTGGGCAAGATTCTCGCTGCACTCACCGTGATGGTCGGGCTTGCCATGATCGCGCTGCCGGTCGGCATCGTCGCGACCGCGTTTTCCGAGCAGATCCATCGCCGCGACTTCATCGTCACCTGGGGCATGGTCGCACGCGTACCCTTGTTTGCCGGCCTCACGGCGGCCGAGATCGCCGACGTGATGCGCCTCTTGCGCGCGGAAACGGTCGAGGCGGGTGCCATCGTCACGCGGCGCGGCGACCGCGCTCATTCGATGTATTTCATCGCCCGCGGCGAGGTGGAATTTGACCGCGACGGCGAGACGAAACGCCTCGGCGTCGGCCATTTCTTCGGCGAGATTGCCGCGCTCCGCCAGGCGCGACGCTCGGCCACGATCCGGGCGAGGCAGCGCACGAGCCTCCTCGTTCTCGATGCGCGCGACCTGCGCGCCTTGATGGACCGCCAGCCGCGCATCGCCGAGCGCTTGCGCGAGGCGGTGCGGGACCGGCTCGGCCACGATCTCATCACGCCCGCGGGCGACATCGTCACCGAAGAACTCGAGGACGACGAGACTGGCGCGGCCGGACGAAAGCCAAAGCGCGATCGTTGAATTCAGCGTCGCTTTCACCGGCGCGCACGGCGAGCCGGATGCGGCATTGGCGACAGAGGAAAACGTGCTCTTGGCGGCGTGAATCAGGCTAAGAACCCTTGTCTCCGACGACAGGGAAAGAGCACACGTCTTGCTGCACACGGAAGGATTGAGAGGCATCCTCGTATTTCTGGTTGCCGCCGGCATAATCGTGCCGCTGCTGCACCGGCTCCGCCTCGGCACCGTGCTCGGCTTCCTGCTGATCGGGCTCGCGCTTGGACCCTACGGTCTCGGTCTTCTTGCCGAGTGCTTTCCTCTCATCCGCTACATCACCTTCGATGATCCCGCGCGCGGGGAGCCGCTCGCCGAGCTCGGCATCGTCTTTCTTCTTTTTCTGCTTGGCATGGAGTTGTCGGTGCCGCGGCTCTGGCAATTGCGCCGCTATGTGCTCGGTGTCGGCGCGCTGCAGGTGCTGGGCGCGACGTTCGCGATCGGGACGCTGGTGCGCGCGAGCGGCATCGCGCCGCCGGCCGGGATCATCCTCGGCATGTGCTTTGCGCTCTCGTCCACCGCGATCGTGATGCAGCTTCTGATCGATCAGCACCGCGCAGCGGCCGCGGTCGGCCGCGTGTCGCTCTCCGTTCTGCTCTTCCAGGACCTGATGGTGGTGCCGGTCCTTTTCATTATCGGCATCCTCGAAGCGCGCACGGCCGGCGAACACGGTGTGGTCGAGTTGCTCCTGCCGTTCGCCGAGGCATTGGGCGCGGTCGTCGCCATCATGGTGGTTGGCCGTTACGTGGTGACGCCGCTGATGCGGTCGGCGGCCCGCACCGGCAGCCGCGAACTCATCATGGCGATCACGCTCGTCATCGTCGTCGGCATTTCCGCGGCGACCGGGATGTCCGGCCTGTCGGTGGCGCTCGGCGCGTTCCTCGCCGGGCTTCTTCTCAGCGACAGCGAGTATCGGCACCAGATCGAAGTCGATCTTGACCCGTTCAAGGGACTACTGCTCGGCATCTTCTTCGTCACGGTCGGCATGTCGATCGACCTGAAGGTCGTGTGGGAGAATATCGTGCCGGTAGTTGCGTCCCTTGTGGCGTTGATCGCGGTGAAGGCGGCCGTTCTCTATGCCGCCGCGCGGCTGTTCCGCGTGCCACAAGCGATCGCGGCGGAAGTCGCGCTGCTGCTCGCGCAGGCCGGCGAGTTCGCCTTCATCGTGATCGGCCTTGCGCGCGGGAAGGGGCTCCTGCCGCCCGACATCGCGACATCGGCGATTGCCGTTGCCGGGCTCAGCATGATGGTGACGCCGCTTCTCGCCATGCTGGCCCGCCGCCTCGCGCGCGAGTTCGAGCCATACGATCAGCAGCACAACATCGCCGAGGACAGCGTCGCCGAACTGCGCGATCACGTGGTGATCGGCGGGTTCGGCCGCGTCGGACAAACCGTGGCGCGCGTGCTCGACAGCGAGAACGTGCCATGGGTGGCGCTCGACACCAATGGCGAGGTCGTCACCGAATATCGCGAGCAGGGCCGGCTGGTCTATTTCGGCGACGCCAGCCGCAATGAGCTTATCGAACGTGCGGGCGCGAAGCGTGCGCGTGCCTTCGTCGTGACATTGAGCAGCGCGGAAGGCGCCGAACGCATGGTCGCGGCAATCCGACAGATCAGGCCGTCGACCTGCGTGATCGCTCGCGCCAAGGACGGCGAACACGCGGCGCGGCTGATGCGCCTCGGCGCGACCGGCGCCGTTCCCGAGACGGTCGAGGCAAGTCTGCAACTTGCCGGACGACTTCTCGAGAATCTCGATTTTCCGGACGATGTGGCCGACCGGCGCATCGCCGACGCGCGCATGGTGGAGATGGAACAGGTGCGCAAGGCGAGCAGGGCTGCGGCGGCCAAGAGCTGAACGGCCATCTTCGCTGCCAGCTCTGTGTTGAATCGAAATGGCCGGGGCGCAGCCCGGCCATTGCGTCGCAAACGAACAGGCGCGGTGTTACGCCGTCATCACACTTTTCAGATTGGCATCGATCTTGTCGAGGAAGCCTTCGGTCGAGAGCCATTTCTGATCGGCACCGACGAGAAGGGCGAGATCCTTGGTCATGAAGCCGGCCTCGACCGTGTCGACGCAGACTTTCTCCAGAGTGCTGGCAAATTTCGCCAGTTCCGGCGTGTTGTCGAGCTTGGCGCGATGCTGCAATCCGCGTGTCCAGGCAAAGATCGAGGCGATCGAGTTGGTCGACGTTTCCTTGCCCTGCTGATGCTGGCGATAGTGGCGTGTCACCGTACCGTGCGCGGCTTCGGCTTCCACCACCTTGCCGTCCGGCGTGAGCAATACCGAGGTCATCAGCCCGAGCGAGCCGAAACCCTGCGCGACCGTGTCGGACTGCACGTCGCCGTCATAGTTCTTGCAAGCCCAGACATAGCCGCCGGACCATTTCAGCGCCGCCGCCACCATGTCGTCGATCAGGCGGTGCTCGTAGGTGAGCTTCTTCTTGTCGAACTCGGCCTTGAATTCCTTCTCGAACGTCTCCTGGAAGATGTCCTTGAAACGGCCGTCATAGACCTTGAGAATTGTGTTCTTGGTTGAAAGATAGAGCGGATAGCCGCGACTGAGCGCATAGTTCATCGAGGCGCGCGCGAAGTCGCGAATCGAATCGTCGAGGTTGTACATCGCCATGACGACGCCGGACCCCGGCGACTTGAACACTTCCTGCTCGACGACCTTTCCATCTTCGCCCTGGAATTTGAGCGTGATCTTGCCCTTGCCGGGGAATTTGAAATCGGTGGCGCGATACTGGTCGCCGTAGGCATGGCGGCCGATGATGATCGGCTGCGTCCAGCCGGGAACAAGGCGCGGCACGTTCTTGCAGATGATCGGCTCGCGAAAGATCGTGCCGCCGAGGATGTTGCGGATCGTGCCGTTCGGCGATTTCCACATCTCCTTCAGGCCAAATTCCTTCACGCGGCCCTCGTCCGGCGTGATCGTCGCGCATTTCACGGCGACACCGACCTTCTTCGTCATTTCCGCGGAATCGATCGTGACCTGGTCGTTGGTCGCGTCGCGGTGCTCCACGCTCAGGTCGTAGTAGAGCAGCTCGACGTCGAGATAGGGATGGATCAGCTTGTCCTTGATGAGCTTCCAGATAATGCGGGTCATCTCGTCGCCGTCCATTTCGACGACGGGGTTCTTCACTTTGATTTTGGCCATGATTGAAGCCTTGGGATTGTGCCGACCGAAACTGCGATGAAAAAAGGCAGGCGCTGGGGGCGTGCGCCGGCATGGTGCGGGCGCTGCATATCACCCGGACGGCGGCAAGAAAAGCGTGCTTTCGGCGGAGACGCTGTGCGCTCGCTGACGGCTCCGAGCCGTCAGAAAATCAGCGATAGGGCCGCAGCCGGAGAAGCCCTCTCGCGCCCCAGCTCAGCAGGTAATTGGCCGGGGCACGCAGGCGTCTCGCGAGCAGCGACCATTTGCGGCCAAGCCACGCGCGCGGATCAGGACGTGCCGGCGTTGGCTTTGCGCAATCGTCCGCCCGGATGGTGCTTGGCGTTGCACGGGCAAACACGACAGGGGGACGCAGCTCCAGCACGCGCAGACCCCAGACGCCGTTATCGCGATAGACCAGATTGTCGAGTGGCGCGGAGAGGGGCACGAGCGCCGTCAGCACCTGCTCGGCGCCCGTCCGCGTGAAAATCTGGCAGAGCGTGAAGAAGCCGACGCGTAGCGGCGCGTGAACCGCGTGAGACCCGCTTTTCCAGACAATGCGTGAAAAGCCCGCCTGGCGCGGCGCGTCCGCGAAGAGACGAAGAACGCCAAAAGGCATCAGTTCCACCAGCCTTCGCGCATCGAGAAAGGGCCGCGCATCGGCTGTGAACACGGCGTCGTCCTCGGCAATACAAATCATTGGCTCGGGGCCGTCGAGGAAATCGCGCAGAACCGCCTGATAGCTTGCCGCGCAGCCGATCTCTCCGGGCAGCAGCGCGCGGCCCTTGTGTCCGGCATAGGGGCGCGGGTCGAGCGCGGCCTTTGCCTGCGGGCACATGACGGCGCCGTCGACCGCATCAAAGAATCGAAAGGGAACCCCGAGCGCGCCGAGGTTTCTTTCGACAGCGGCGCGCCGTTCGGCGGCGCGCGCGAGGCTGATGACAACGACAGGGATCACGCGCCGGCTCGCGGAGTGAATGGAATCTTCCAGCACTATGGCCTTGGACTGGAATTCGTCGCATGTATGCCCCGGCAGGACAACTCGCGGAAGTACGGACCATGCCGGGCGCAGGCACCGACAGCAGCAAGGATTGGGCGGCGGCCCCGGCGCCAATCGTCGTCCTCGTCGAGACACAGCTCGGCGAGAATATCGGCGCGGCGGCGCGGGCGATGGCGAATTTCGGCCTCGCGCGCCTGCGCCTCGTCAAGCCGCGCTGCGCATGGCCAAGCCGGGAAGCCGCGATCCTCGCCTCCGGCGCTGATCGTATCCTCGAACAGGCGCAGGTGTTCGAGACATTGCATGACGCGATCGCCGATTGCCATTTCGTGCTGGCGGCGACAGCACGCGCACACGATCAGGCGAAATCCGTTATTGGCGCCGACACGGCCGCGCGCGAGGCAGCGCCACGCGTCGCGGGCGGCGAGACCGTCGCGTTCGTGTTCGGGCGTGAACGCAACGGGCTTGAGAACGACGAGATCGGTCTCGCCGACCGCATCGTCACCTTGCCGGTCAATCCGGCCTTCGCCTCGCTCAATTTGTCGCAGGCTGTCGTTATCCTCGGTTATGAATGGTTCAAACTCGCCAGCGCGGGCGCGCTTCCCTTCGGCATGCCGCAGAAATCGCCGCCCGCGCCGAAGGAGCAAGTGCTCGCGTTCTTTCAGGATCTGGAGAAGGAGCTGGAGCGAATCGAATATTTCCGCCCCGAGGAAAAGCGCGACACGATGATCACCAACATGCGCAACATTTTCCATCGCATGGAGCCGACGCAGCAGGACATCCGTACACTACATGGCATCATCATGGCGATCGCGCAGGGGCGGAAAGGTCCGGCGCGTGGCGGCGTGTTGAACGCCAAGGAATCCGAAATGCTGCGCAGCGCGCTCGCCGAAAGTGTAGCGCCCGATCGCGCTCCGCCGCGCGGCCTGTCGCGCCTTCTGCGCCGTAACCCGACCGACGCCGAGCGTGCGCTGTGGCACGCCGTCACGCATGACGCGCGCTTCACCCTTGCCGGTTTCAAACGGCAGACGCCCGTTGGTCCGCACATTGTCGATCTCGTATCGTTCACGCACCGCGCGGTAATTGAGATCGAACCGGGAGAGGAAAGCGGGGAGGCGGGCGCATTGCGCGCGCAGCGGCGCGACTGGCTCGTCGCGCGCGGCTACACGACCTTCTCTTTCACCGCGAAGGAAATCGAGCAGAACGCCGGTGCGGTGCTCGACCGGCTGGCCGATGCGCTGGCGCTTGCGATGCGCGGCGCGGCCGCGGCGAAAACTAGCTCTTGAGGGCGGCCACCTGTGCGGCCGTGCCGGCGCGCAGGAAAACGAGGTCGTTGCCGACGGCGAGATATTTGAAGCCACGATTGGCCAGCGCGAGAGCGCGCTTCGCATCGGCGCAATAGGCGCCTGCAGTCTTCTTGTGCCTGCCGGCCAACTCGATCACCCGATCGAGCTCGCGCTCGACCTGCGCGGACAGCGGATCGAGTATCTGACCATTGCTCAGGGTGACCGACAGATCGGACGGTCCGACAAACAATGCGTCGATGCCGGGCATTGCGGCGATGGCCTCGACATTGTCGAGCGCGATACGCGTCTCGATCATGGCAATCGTCACGACCTCCGCATTTGCCGTCTGCAGATAGACTTTGGGGTCGGATATGCCGGCAAGCGACATCGCGCGCGTCGGTCCCCAGGAACGGTCGCCGATCGGAGGAAATTTTGTCGCGGCGACGAATGCCTTGGCATCGGCCGGCGTGTTGATCATCGGTGCAATCACGCCTTCGGCGCCGAGATCGAGCACGCGGCTTGCCACCGCCCAGTCGTAGAGGGGAATGCGCACCGTCGGCGCGGCGCCTGCGGCGCGCACCGAGGCGATGCCCTGCGCCGTCGAAGCCATGTCGAACAGCCCGTGCTGCTGATCGAGATTGACGGCGACAAAGCCCTCGCGTGCGACCAGTTCGGCGACGACGGGCGCGCCGAGGCTGCACCAGCCGGAAAAGACGGTTTCGCCCGCTCGCAGCCGGCGCGCGAGGGAGAAGGCGGCGGCAGCGCTCATTGGAAATCCCTTCGTATCGGGCTTGTCGCTTCGGCGACAATGCGCCGACATCAACGGGCAGAATAATTCATCAGCCAAAAGGCGGCGCGGGCCGCCACGCGACGCGTCACTGCGACTGAATCTGCGCCACCGCTTGCGCGAGCATCTCGTTCATCTTTTTGCGGATGTCCTGCTCGGTGACATTTTTTCCCGCAAGATCCTTCACGACCTTGCGCAGCACGTCGTTGTCGCCGGCTTCTTCGAAATCGGCCAGCACGACTTCCTTGGCGTAAGCCTCAGCGTCGGGTCCGCTTTTGCCGAGCACACCTGCGGCCCAAAGACCGAGCAGCTTGTTGCGACGGGCATAAGCCTTGAATTTCAATTCTTCGTCATGCGCGAATTTCTTCTCGAAGCCTTCTTCGCGCTTGTCGAACGTCGTCATGGGACCCTCGTACGATTCCCAATTTCTTCACAATTTGGGTGGTTGTGCGCGCATTGCATACCGATCCCCGCCCGTCAAGGCAACAGGACAAGGTGAAGCGAGAGCCAAAGTTGCAGTGGATGCAGGGTCGCAGGGCGGATTGTATCGCCGGACCCGATCGGCTAGGTTGCCCGGACGCGGATCGCTCGATGGGCTGTAAGTGAGTCGCGAGCGCCGCTTCCGCCGCGGACATCGAAAATCACGAAGGAGCCACGGCACCTAATGGACATCCACAAACCACGGTACATTCCGATGAGCCGCCGACGCCGCATTTATGAAGGTAAGGCGAAAGTCCTTTATGAGGGCCCGGAGCCTGGAACGCTGATTCAGCATTTCAAGGACGACGCAACCGCTTTCAACGCCAAGAAACACGAGGTGATTGAAGGCAAGGGCGTGCTCAACAACCGGATCTCCGAATATGTCTTTCAGAATCTGAACGACATCGGTGTTCCGACGCACTTCATCCGTCGCCTCAACATGCGCGAGCAGCTGATTCGCGAGGTGGAAATCATTCCGCTCGAAGTCGTCGTGCGCAACGTTGCCGCGGGTTCGCTCGCGCAGCGCCTCGGCATCGAGGAAGGCACACAATTGCCGCGTTCCATCATCGAATTTTATTACAAAAACGATCAACTCGGCGATCCGATGGTGTCGGAAGAGCACATCACCGCCTTCGGCTGGGCGACGCCGCAGGAGATCGACGACATCATGGCGCTGGCGATCCGCGTCAACGACTTCCTGTCGGGCCTTTTCCTCGGCGTCGGCATCCGCCTCGTCGATTTCAAGATGGAATGCGGCCGGCTGTGGGAAAACGACGTGATGCGCATCGTCGTCGCCGACGAGATTTCACCGGATTCCTGCAGGCTGTGGGACATCAAGTCGAACGAGAAGCTCGACAAGGACCGCTTCCGCCGCGATCTCGGCGGCCTGCTCGAGGCCTATACCGAAGTTGCAAAGCGCCTCGGCATCATGAGCGAGGGCGAGCGGCCGCAGGGTACCGGACCCGTTCTTGTGAAGGGCTGATTTTTGCTCATCGCCGC
>CAZSAW010000378.1:0-10043 GCA_964604745.1 uncultured Hyphomicrobiales bacterium | reverse complement strand
TCGGAAGCCGCCACCGCCGCCTATCAGAAGGTGCTCGCCGACGCTCGCGCCAATGCGCAAGGCATTGCCGGTAAGGCGCGCGACAAGATGCTGGCGGAGGCCGATGCGCGGCGGAAAGTCACCGAGGACGACCTCAACAAGAAGCTCGAGGCGGCGGAAAAGACGATTTCCGCCACCAAGACGGCCGCGATGGCGAATGTGAAATCCATCGCCACCGATGCAGCCGCTGCCATCGTGCAGCAGCTCATCGGCAAGGCGCCGAGCGAAAAAGCTGTCAGCGACGCCGTCGCCGACGTGCTCAAGGGATGAGGAGGCGGTGATGGAATTCGACGCTGAATTCTGGGTCGCAGTCGCCTTTGTCCTGTTTGTCGCCGTGTTGGGCTATCTGGGCGTCCATCGCACCTTCCTTCAGTCGCTCGACAAGCGGCGTGACCGCATCAAGAGCGAACTCGATGAGGCGCGCCGCCTGCGGGAGGAGGCCGCCCAGCTGCTTGCCGAATACCAGCGCAAGCAGTCCGAGGCGCAGCAGGAGGCCGAGGGCATTATCGCCGGCGCCAAGGCGGAAGCCGAACGGCTCGCGGGCGAAGCCGACGCCAAGCTGCAGGAATTCGTCGCGCGCCGCACCAAGATGGCCGAGACGAAAATCGCTCAAGCCGAGGCGCAAGCGCTTGCAGACGTCCGCAACGCCGCGAGCGAGGCGGCTGTCGCCGCCGCCGAGCGCGTGCTGGCGCAGAGCACCAAGGGCGCGGTCGCCGAAGCCCTGATCAACCGCGGCATCGACGACATCAAGCAAAAGCTGAACTGATCGGCTGGGCGAGGCGGCCCTTCCTCTGGCTCGCCCCCGATTGCCTCTCCCGAACGGTATCCTGTTGACGGCGCCGAGCGGGCGATAGCACGTGCTGTCGCGCCGCCAGGCTTTTTCTTATTGTTGTCGCGCGAATCACGAGTGGACAGGGGTGGCCCGGTCGCGGGCCGAGAAGGGGCCTCTTGTGATTATTTTTGATTGCAACGGCGTGCTCGTGGACAGCGAGCCGATCGCGGCGACAGTTGCTGCCGAGGAATTGCAGCGGGTGGGCATCCGGGTCACCCCGGACCTCGTCGCACGCTATTTTACGGGCCGGCGGCCCGCCGACATGTTCACCGAAATCGAGGCCGCCACCGGCCAGAAGCTGCCGGGCAATTTTCCGTCCATGGTGGCGATGGCAACCATGCGCCGGTTTCACAGCGAACTGCGCGTCATTCCGCACGTCAAGGATGCGCTGCCCTGGCTGCGCGGCCGCAAATGCGTTGCCTCGTCGTCGCCGATGGAGCGGGTGCGCGTGGCGCTGCGGACCACGGGCCTGATCGAATTCTTCGAGCCGAATCTTTTTTCCGCAAGCGATGTCCGTGCCGGCAAGCCGGCCCCGGATCTCTTTCTGCACGTTGCGCAGAAAGCCGGTGTGTCGCCGGGCGACTGTATCGTAGTCGAGGATTCCGCGGCAGGTGTTGCGGCGGCTCAGTCCGCGGGCATGCGCGCGATCGGATTTGTGGGAGGCAGCCACGCCGGTCCCGGACTTGGCTGGCAATTGACGCAGGCCGGCGCGCAGGCGGTGATCACGGACATGCGCGCGCTCAAGAGCACAGTGACCGCGCTGCGCGGCTGGTGATCGCTAGCGCTTCTTCGCGGGCGCAGGTTTCTTGGCCGGTTCCGGTCGCGCCAGCATATCGAAGCCGATGTAAACGACGTAGGATTCTAAATCCGCGCGCTTCGGCATCGGCACGATCATGTCCTCTTCGATATGCGTGAACGGTACGCTCGCCTGGCCTTCTTCAAGCATGACCGGGAAGCGATAAAGCTTCGTCCAGATTGTCTTGGGCTCCGGCCCTTCTTGCACAAGTGCGTAGCGCAGCGGGACTTCGATCTGGCCTGGTGTCCCGGCGGGACCGAGGATCAGGCGACCCTGGACGCCGACTTTGATACTCAGATTTCCGGCCGCCGATGAACATTCGCGTGCGGTCTGTCCAAGCGTGCCCTGATAGCGAAGCTGCATGACCCCGGTGGCGGCGTCCTTGCCGGTTGCCGCCACCGACAGCGTCGAAGCTCCCGACCGCACGTCCACGGATGGGCAATAAAGCGTTTGCTGATCATCTGCAGGCGTCGCGCTGGCGGAGGCGGTCGTTCCGCCAGACAACATCTGCGTGAAGCGATCGGTAAAGGACGGGGAGCTTGATGTACTCGTCGAGGCGGAGCCGTAGCTGTCGCCCACCGAGGAGCAACCCGCAAGAAGCACGAGCAGCAGCGCGCCCGCTGCCACCTTCGGCGCAATCGTCCCTTGGCTTTGACCGGCACTCGACATCACTATTCTCGCAGCATCGTCGCGATGCGACGGCCTATTTTTATAGCAGCCCAAATCGGGATTTCCCAAGGCAGCGAATGCATGGTTAAGCCCGATCGCCGGACAGGCGCGCATAGAGGAGATGGTCCTGCCAGAGCCCGTTGATGCACAGGTATTCGCGCGCCAGCCCCTCGCGCTGAAAGCCGGTTTTTTCCAATAGCCGCATCGAGGGCGTATTGGTCGGAATACAGGCGGCTTCAAGGCGATGCAGCCGCAGGACGTCGAACGAAAACGGAATGAGCGCCCGCAGGGCCGCCGTCATGTATCCGCGATGCGCGAAAGGCGCGCCGATCCAATATCCGATGCTCCCTGTCTGGGCGACGCCGCGGCGGACATTCGTCAGCGTGAGACCGCCGAGGAGGCGGTTGTCATGTGTCAGAACGAAGAAAGGATAGGCCTGATCGCCGCGCAGATCCTCGGCATAGCGTTTCAATCGGCGGCGAAACGCGCTCCGGGTAAGATCGTCTGCTGGCCAGATCGGCTCCCAAGGCGTGAGGAAATCGCGGCTCAACTCGCGTAGCGCCGCCCATTGCGCAAAGTCCGACATCTGCGGCGCGCGCAAGATGACGCCATCGCCGCGGATCAGCGGCAGCGGTTCGGCCATCTGACTGGTGCGGAAAAGAGCCATGGCTGGCTTAGAACGCGAATGGGAGCGGCCTTGCAGACCGGTGCGACTGCAGCATGTCATGCCGCCTTGCGGAAGAGACCTTGCGCAATTGTCGCCGCACTCTCAAGTCCCGGCCCCGGTCCCAGGGCCGAAATAGCCGGGCGGCCGCGCGCGATCAGCGCGCGCCCCGCGGCACGTGCACTTTCCACAGTCACGGCGTCGATCTTGGCGACGATTTCCGTCAACGGAATGGGCCGACCATAAGCGATGATCTGGCGCGCGAGCTGCTCCGCACGGGCGCTTGAGCTTTCCAGCGCCATGAGGAGGCCGGCCTTCATTTGCGCCTTGGAGCGGGCAAGCTCGACGTCATTGATGGTTTCAGCGGCGCTCGCGATCTGATCCGTCACCACCCGCATGAGTTCGGGCACGTCGGCGGCATCAGTCCCTGCGTAGAGACCGAAAAAGCCCGTGTCGGAATAGGGCATGTGGAAGCTGTAGATCGAGTAGCAGAGGCCGCGCGCTTCACGCACTTCCTGAAACAGACGCGACGACATCCCCCCGCCAAGAATGTTGCTGAAGACCTGCAGGCTGAACAGCGTGTCATCGCGCTGTGCGACGCCTTCGAGCGCGAGTGCGATATGTGCCTGTTCGAGCGCGCGTGTCTCGATATGGGCGCCGCCGCGAAAGCGTGCAGGCTCCGGTCGCGGCGCTTCCGGTCCGGCAAAAGCAGCGAACCGGCGCTCGACTTCCGCCAGAACCCTCTGGTGGTCCACCGCGCCGGTCGCCGCCACAACCATGTCGGGGGCGCGATAGTTGCGGGACAAATAGGCGCGCAGCCGTCCGGGATTGAATGCGCAAACAGTCTCGCGCGTGCCGAGGATGGAGCGGCCGACCGGCTGATTGGGAAATGCGGTTGCCTGCAGATGCTCGAACACGATGTCGTCTGGCGTATCTTCCGTGGCGCCGATTTCCTGGACGATCACGTTCTGCTCGCGTGCGAGCTCTTCGGGATCGAAGGACGGATTGGAGAGAATGTCGGACAGGACATCGAGCGCCAGCGGAACGTCGGCCTTGAGTACGCGAGCGTAATAGGCGGTGGTCTCGACGCTCGTGGCTGCGTTGAGGTCCCCGCCGACGGCTTCGATCTCCTCGGCGATCTGGCGCGCGGTCCGCCGGGTCGTGCCCTTGAAGGCCATATGTTCGAGGAGATGCGAAATGCCATGCTCGTCGGTGGCTTCATCGCGGCTGCCGGCGCCGACCCAGACGCCGAGAGACGCGGTTTCAAGATGCGGCATCGCATCGGTGACGACGGTCAGACCGGACGGCAAACGGGCGATCTCGACGCTCATGCTGCAGCTCCTCCACGCGCGGCTCTGCTCGCCGCAAGAACAAACTTCTCAACCTGACTTTGATCGACCGGCATCGGCGTCATGCGCTCGGCCCGCTCCTCGAGATCGCCGAGCCATTCCGGTAGCAGCGGGCGCAGGCCGCAGGCGGATTCCACCGCGTGCGGGAATTTCGCAGCATGCGCGGTGGACAGGACAACCATCGGCGTCGCCGGATCGCGCGCTTCCTCCTTTTCGGCGACGGCAATGCCGACCGCTGTGTGCGGATCGACGAATTCGTCCGCCTCGCGCAAGGTCGTGCGGATGGTTGCTGCGGCCTCCTCGTCGCCGGCCCGATCGGCGGAAAACGAGGCGCGGATATTCGCCAGAGCGTCAGGCGAGATGGCGAAGCGGCGCGATTGCGCAAGCGAAGCCATCGATGCCCGCACTGACGAAGCATCGCGCTGATAGGCCTCGAACAGAAGCCGCTCGAAATTCGAGGACACCTGAATGTCCATGGACGGCGAAGTCGTCGCCGTCACCTCGCGCACCTCGTAGACGCCGGTCGCCAGTGTCCGCACCAGAATGTCGTTGACGTTTGTCGCGACGACGAGCCGGTCGATCGGCAGTCCCATTTGCTGTGCGACATAGCCCGCGAACACGTCGCCGAAATTTCCGGTCGGGACGGTGAAAGCGATTTTGCGATGCGGTGCGCCAAGTGCCACCGCCGCGGTGAAGTAATAGACCGCCTGCGCGACGATACGGGCCCAGTTGATGGAATTCACGCCTGCAAGCCGAACGCGATCGGCGAAGGCATGATGGTTGAACATGCCTTTCACCAGCGCCTGGCAATCGTCGAACGTGCCCTTCACAGCGACCGCGTGGACATTATCGTCTTGCGCGGTCGTCATCATGCGCCGCTGCACATCGGAGATCCGGCCTTCCGGAAACAGAACGATCACATCGATGCGCGCGCGTCCGCGGAAGGCTTCGACCGCGGCGCCGCCCGTATCGCCCGATGTGGCAACGACGATCGTCGCGCGGTCGCCGCGTTGCTCGAGCGCGTGATCCATCAACCGCGCCAGGAACTGCATCGCCAGATCCTTGAACGCGAGCGTCGGGCCGTGGAACAGCTCCAGCACAAACAGGCTGCTGTTGAGCTGCGAGATCGGTGCGACGGCAGGATGCCGGAATGTGGCATAAGCCTCGCGCGCGATGCGCGACAGGTCCGCGACAGAGATCGTGTCGCCGACGAAAGGACGGATCACCTCGACGGCGGCCTCCGCGTAGGGCCGGCCGGCCAGTCCGGCGATCTGCTGAGAGGAGAGTTTCGGCCAGCTCTCGGGCAAGTAGAGACCACCGTCGCGAGCGAGACCCGCCAGCGTTGCGTCGATGAAGCCGAGCGACGGGGCTTCGCCCCGGGTGGAAACATAACGCACGATCGGTCCTCATCGGGGGCCGCCGGACCTGCGCCGGTGGCATATAAGCCTTTGATATAGCTTGGAATTATCCGCCAGCAAGGCGGAAAAACCGTGTCCGGACAGTAATGGCTCCGGCCGGCTTTCACAAGGAATGCAGGACCGCTCAGGAGGTTCGCGGGCGCTTCCAGGCGAAAGCCAGGAACACGACCACTAGGGACGCCGCCAACCCAAACCACGTGATGGCGTAGCCTAGATGATTATTTGGCAGTTTCACGGTGAGCGGGCCGGGACGCGGCAGGCCAGCGGACGGCACCGGGCCTTCCATGTCGATGTAGAACGGCGCGATCGGCCCCCACGATTTTGCCGCCGCGATCGCAGCCGGGTCGCGCACGAACCAGAGATTGTGGTCGGGATCGTCCTGCGCCGCGAACCAGCCGCGCGTCTCGGGCCAGCGCAGATAGCCGGTGATGGTCACAGAGCCGACAGGAGCGTTGATTGCCTTCTGTTGCCCCTGTGGGACGAAGCCGCGATTGACGGCGACGATGCCGTTTCCGACTCGCGCTGGTGTGAACACCCAATAGCCTTGCCCGGAGACATCGCTGCGCAGGGTCGAGCCGCAGGTGTAGACGAGGGCGTCCTGTCCGCTCAGAAATTCGGCCGTCAGCGAGACACGGCGGAATTCATCGTCGGTCGCGTCGAGGCCCGGCCATTCCTGCCGCGCCGGCAACGCATGCGGCGCGGCCATGAGGCGTTCTGTCAGACGTGCAATCAGATCTTCCTTCCAGGCCTTCCGCTCGATCTGCCATACACCGAGCCCGGCCAAAATCGCGACACCCAGAGCGGTGAAAATGGCAGGAACGACAAGTGCACGAATGGCGCGCGCTCTCACGCCTTGTCCCGGCTCTCGGTCCGGCCTTCCGCCGCCTTGTGATGAAATTGCAGCGCGATCAGCAGCCCCTTCATCGGACGCAATGGTCCGAGCGTCGCCACAATGATGAGCGGGCCCCAGAGCAGGGCATGCACCCAGAATGGCGGCTGATACATGAATTCAACGATCAGCGCGGCGAAGACGACGACAAAGCCTGCGAGCAGAATAACGAAGATCGCCGGCCCGTCGCCGGAATCGGCGAAGCTATAGTCAAGGCCGCAATGATCGCAGCGTGGCCGCAGGGTGAGGAAGCCGCGAAACAGGGCACCCTTGCCGCAGCGCGGACAGCGGCCGGTCAGGCCGGCAATAATCGGAGATGGGACGGGCTCGGTCATTCGAAATCCTGACGATCGAAGTAAGATCGCATCGTGGTTGGGGCAAGCGGCAGACAGGTCTGCCAATGAAAAAGGGCGGCTTCGGCCGCCCTTTTTTTGCGCGCTTGATGAAAGTTAAAGGGGGTCAATGCCCGCCTGCGGCTGCGGCGGCATGTTCGCCGCCCGAGCCCCACACATAGATGCAGGCGAACAGGAACAGCCACACCACGTCGACGAAGTGCCAATACCAGGCGGCGAATTCGAAGCCGAGATGCTGCTTCGGCGTGAAGTGGCCGGCATAGGCGCGGATGAGACACACGATCAGGAAGATCGAGCCGATGATGACGTGCGCGCCGTGGAAGCCCGTCGCCATGAAGAAGGTCGCGCCGTAGATGTTGCCTTTGAAGGCGAACGCGGCGTGGCCGTATTCGTAGGCTTGCACGCAGGTGAAGGTGAGGCCGAGCAGAATCGTCAGCCACAGGCCTTGCTTTAGGCCATTGCGGTCGCCTTCGAGCAGCGCATGGTGCGCCCAGGTGACCGTGGTGCCCGAGGTGAGCAGGATCAACGTGTTGAGAAGCGGCAGGTGCCAGGGATCGAACGTTGCGATGTCCTTCGGCGGCCAGACGCCACCGATCAATTCCGTGCGCGCAAAGTGATGCGCGTCGGCGGGAAACAGCGCGACATTGAAATAGGCCCAGAACCACGCGACGAAGAACATCACTTCGGAAGCGATGAACAGGATCATCCCGTAGCGATGGGAGATTTGCACCACGCGCGTGTGGTAGCCGCCCCGTTCCGCTTCGCGCACCACGTCACGCCACCAGGACAGCATCGTATAGAGCACGCCGATCGCGCCGGCGCCGAAAATCACAGGCGCTGCAGCAAAGGAGTGATGCATCCAGAAAATAGCACCGACGGCCATTATGAATGCGGACAGCGAACCCACCGCCGGCCACGGGCTCGGGTCGACGAGATGATAATCGTGCTGCACCTTTTGGGCTTCCGCCATCGTGGTCGTCTCCGTTGTCAGTGCTGAAACCGCAATATCCGCGCGGCTTCGTCAAGTGCCATTTTTGTTGGGCCGGACGCTCTGCGTGCTGCCGAGGACCGGCGGCTGCGCGTCGCGCACGGGATAGAAGGTGTAGGAAAGCGTGATCGTGTCGTGCGGGCCCGCGTCGGAATCCTTGGCCTGCGCCGGGTCAACATAGAAGACGACAGCCATTTCGCGCGTCTCGCCAGGCTTCATGCTCTGCTCGGTGAAGCAGAAGCAGTTGATCTTCTGGAAGTATGAGCCGTAGGCGAGCGGGGTGACGTTGTAGGCCGCCTGACCGACCGTCGGCCGCGCCGCGAAATTCGTCACCTTGTAGTTGACCGTGACGACTTCCCCGAGCTTGACGTCGATCGAATTGACTTCGGGTTCGAATTTCCAGGGCAGGCCGCCGCTGACATTGGCGTCGAAGCGCACGGTGACGACGCGATCGAGCGTGGTGGTCGGCACGGACGTTGCAACCTGCGTCGTACCGTTGAAACCGGTCGCGCGGCAGAACCAATTGTAGAGTGGCACAGCCGCGTAAGACATCGCGACCATCACTCCGACGCCGACGCCGCACGCGCCGGCGACGATGAGGTCCCGGCGCCGCACGGGTTGTCCGTTCTGATGATCGTGGCCTGCGTTCATCTCGATCGCGCGCCTAAAGTGGACGAACCAAAACCCCGGGGCCTTTCACCAGGGTGACGATATAGAACAGGACCGCAAGCGCCCCGAGCGCCACGGCGATCGCAATCGAGCGGGCGCGGCGGGCGCGCTTCTGCTGCTCGGTGAGAACGACGCCATCTTCGGGTTCGTTTGCCATGGCGCGCGTCATGTCAAAGACGGAAACGACGGCAGGCCGATGCCCTGCACAACCAGCAAAACGGCAAACAGCACAAAAAGATAAAGCACAGAAAACGCGAAGAGCTGTTTTGCCGCCTGGTCGCTCGCGGCGCCTTCGCGGGCCCGATAAAGACGCAGCGAGAACACGATGAAAAGTGCGCCGAGGACGACCGCGATGGCGCCATAGGCGAGGCCGGCATGGCCAAACAGCCACGGCGAGGCGCCGGTCGGCAGCATCATGAGCGTGTAGATCAGAATCTGGCGGCGCGTCTCCGCCGGTCCCGACACGACGGGCAGCATCGGCACGCCGGCGCGCGCGTAATCGTCGCTGCGCAGGAGTGCGAGAGCCCAGAAATGCGGTGGTGTCCAAAAGAAGATGATGAGGAAGAGAAGGATCGATTCCAGCCCGATCCCACCGGTCGCTGCGGCCCAGCCGATCATGGGCGGGAAGGCACCAGCCGCACCACCGATGACGATGTTCTGCGGCGTGAGGCGCTTGAGCCACATCGTGTACACGACGGCGTAGAACAGGATCGTGAAAGCGAGCAATCCGGCGGCGAGCCAGTTGACGAGCACGCCCATCACGACGACGGAACCGACAGCGAGCGTGGAACCAAAGGCAAGTGCTTCGCTCGGCGTCACGCGTCCAGCCGGGATGGGCCTTGTCGCCGTTCGCGCCATGTGCCGGTCGAGATCGGCGTCGTACCACATGTTCAGCGCGCCGGCCGCGCCCGCGCCGACAGCGATACAAAGAAGCGCGGTGAAGCCGATGACCGGATGCAGATGGCCCGGCGCGATCACCAATCCGACGAGCGCGGTGAATATGACGAGCGACATGACCCGCGGCTTCAACAGCGCGAGATAGTCTCCCACGCCGGCAATGCTCGGCTCTGGGCCGGCAAAGGCTATCGGGCGGGCAATCTCGGCAGTATCGGTTGTCGACATTCGTTGCTCGTGTAAGGCAGAAACCCTTTCATCAATCCGGAACGCCGAAGCGTCAGGCTGACGAGGGTCTGAAGCGATCCCGGCGGAGCCGCCGCGTGGACAGTCCGCCGGATGGCTTCAACATCACTTGATCCGGGGCAGCACCCCGAACTGGTGGAACGGCGGGGGCGAGGACAGCGTCCACTCCAGCGTGGTTGCGCCCGCGCCCCATGGATTGCCGGCGGCGCGCTCCTTGCGGGCGAAGGCGTAAGCCAT
>CAZSAW010000377.1:0-9348 GCA_964604745.1 uncultured Hyphomicrobiales bacterium | reverse complement strand
ATTTCCGCGGCCGGTGCTCGTTCGATAGAAATGATAAACAGCACCGATGATGAACGGCAGCATGTATGGCTCCGACCGCACATCACTGCTGGCAATGATGATGTGCTGCGCCGTGAGAAGCATGATCGCCGCAACGACGGCGACTCGCGGACCATAGAGCGCTTTCGCAAACGCGTAGGTATAGACCGCAGTTGCCAGAATGAGGATCAGTGCGGGCAGTTTGTAAGCCCACGCAGAAAAGCCGAGGAGACTGAACGATGCCGCCGAAATCCAGAACGGCAGATGCGGCTTGTCGAGCCAATCATCGTTGCGGAAGAACAGGTTCACGAAGTCATGGTTCTGAGCCATCGTCTTCGCGATGACTGCCTGATTGGCGCTGTCCGGCTCAAGAACAGGTATGAAGAGGCCGCTGGCGTTCGCCAAAACGCCGAGCAAAATCGCAACGCACAGCCAAGCCTGGTCGCTCGTGACCAAGCTTGTGCGTTCAACAACAGCACCATGCATACGCGTCATACTCATGAGATTCGATCGAATGGCAGTCAGTACTCAAGGGAGCCCGACGGGGCGAGAGCAAGGCGCTAGACCATCACCTTGCCTTCTTCCGTGATCGCCTCCTCGATACTTTCTGCCGACTCGCCGAGCAGCATCTCGTTATGCGCACGGCCGGACGGAATCATCGGGAAGCAATTTTCATTTTGGTCGACAACGCAGTCGAAAATCACAGGCCTATCCACCTTGATCATATCGCGGATGGCATGATCGAGATCACCCGGCTTGTCGCAGCGGATGCCGACCGCATGATAGGCCTCCGCAAGCCTGACGAAATCCGGCAGCGAATGGGTGTAGCTCTCCGCATAACGTCCACCATGCAGCAATTCCTGCCATTGCCGCACCATGCCCATGTATTGATTGTTGAGGATGAAGATCTTGATCGGCAGCCGGTATTGCACGGCCGTCGACATTTCCTGCATGGTCATGAGCACCGACGCCTCGCCGGCGATATCGATGACGAGCGCGCCAGGATGCGCCATCTGCACGCCGACCGCGGCCGGCAGGCCATAACCCATCGTGCCAAGACCGCCTGAGGTCATCCAGCGATTGGGCTCCTGAAACCGATAGAATTGTGCCGCCCACATCTGATGCTGGCCGACCTCGGTCGTGATGTAGGTGTCCTTGTCCTTGGTCAGATCGTAGAGCCGCTGCAGCGCGTATTGCGGCTTGATGATCTCGTTCGAGTTGCGGAAGCTGAGCGACTTCTTGCCGCGCCATTTTTCGATCTGCTTCCACCAATCCGCGAGCGCCTTCTTGTCGGCCTGCGTCGACGACGTGCGCCACAGTCGCGTCATGTCCTCGAGCACGTGCGCGCAATCGCCCACGATGCCAATGTCCACCTTGACGTTCTTGTTGATCGAGGAGGCATCGATATCGACGTGGATCTTTTTCGATCCGGGAGAGAAGGCATCGAGCCGTCCGGTGATGCGATCGTCGAAGCGAGCCCCGACGCAGATCATGACATCGCAATCGTGCATCGCCCAGTTCGCCTCGTATGTCCCGTGCATGCCGAGCATGCCGAGCCATTGCGGATCGGCCGCCGGGAAAGCGCCGAGCCCCATCAGAGTCGAGGTGATGGGAAAGCCGGTGAGCTTGACGAGCTCCCGCAGGAGATGGCTTGCCTCCTTGCCGGAATTGATGATGCCGCCGCCGGTGTAGAAAACCGGGCGCTTGGCGCGCGCCATCAATTCGACCGCGGCCTTGATCTTCTCCATGTCGCCTTTGAGCTTGGGACGATAGCCCTTGTGCTCGAAGGACGACGGCGTGGAGTAGACGCCTGTGGCGAACTGAACGTCCTTCGGGATATCGACAACGACCGGGCCGGGCCGGCCGCTCGACGCGATATGAAATGCTTCGTGCAGGATGCGTGGCAGGTCGTTGACGCTTTTGACGAGATAGTTGTGCTTGGTGCACGGCCGCGTGATGCCGACGGTGTCGCACTCCTGGAATGCATCGTTGCCGATCAGGTGGGTCGGCACCTGGCCGGTGACGCACACAATCGGAATTGAATCCATCAACGCGTCGGTAAGACCCGTCACCGCATTGGTAGCGCCCGGCCCGGAGGTGACGAGAACGCAGCCGACCTTTCCGGTCGAGCGGGCATAGCCTTCGGCGGCGTGAACCGCGCCCTGCTCGTGACGGACGAGGACGTGGCGCACCTTGTCCTGTTGAAACAGCGCGTCGTAGATCGGCAGCACGGCTCCGCCGGGATAACCGAAAATGTGCTGAACGCCCTGATCGGCGAGTGCAGCCAGGACCATCTCGGCGCCGGTCATTTCCTTCGTCATCGTCTGCTCCACACTTGTTCGTTTCGTCGCTGTTCGTTCGATCGCTGATATCGGGAATCAAAAAGGGCCCCGAAGGACCCTGACAGCGCACCGCCACTCCATGGGTGATCGCTCACCTCTGGACGGTGCGCTTTCCTACGATAATAAGCGAAACAAAATTGCGCGACACGGCTCTCTCCGGACCAAAGCTTGCGCGGGACCATAGGCGGAAGACCGCGCGGCGTCAAGCGACCGGCTCGCCATGGTTTCCCAAGCGTAAGTGGCCGCCACTTCTTCAACTACGCCCGATCGGTCCTGACCGCAAAGGACTGGACCGCGATGCAGGCATGCACGCCCCGCCTCACATGTCCGCTACTCGACGGATGACGACGGCACAAGTTTGAGAATGTGCTCGCGGGCAGTTGCAGCATGGAGCCATTCCCAGTCCGGCATCTGGTTACGGAACCAGGTCGCCTGACGTTTTGTGTAGCGGCGCGTGTCCATCTTCGCACCCTCGTCCGCCTCTTCGAGGGACATCTCCCCGTGCAGGTAGCGTCGCAGCCATGGCACCCCATGCGCCTTCATGGCAGGCAGATGTTCCGGCAAGCCACGCGCATCGAGCGCGCGCACTTCCTCCACCGCACCCGCCTGCAACATCGCATCGAAGCGCGAGGATATGCGCCGCTTGAGTTCGGCGCGATCGACGTCGAGAAAAATCCGCGCCGCAGACTCAATTGCAATCAGCGGGGGCAAGCCTTCCCGGTGCCAGTCCGTCATCGAGCGCCCTGTTGCTTCCATGACTTCCAGCGCCCGCAGAATGCGCGACCGGTCGCGCGGCATGAGGCGGCCAGCCGTCGCCGAATCGCGTTGCTGCAACTCGCGATACAGCGGCTCGATGCCCTCGCTTGCGAGACGGTCCCGTAACGCTGCGCGGATGCCCGGCGCAACCGGCGGAATGGCGGCAAGTCCGCCGGTCAGGGCGCGGAAATACAAGCCCGTGCCGCCGGCGAAAATCGGAATGCGACCGGAGGCGCTCACTTCGTCGAGCACATTCTTCACGTCGGCGTACCAGCGTCCTACCGAATAATTTTCCGCCTCGTCCACATGCCCGTACAACCGATGCGGCACCCTTGCCTCGTCGTCAGGCGTGGGCCTTGCGGTGATGATGCGCAAATTCCGGTAGACCTGCATGGAGTCGGCATTGACGATCGTGCCACCGATCGTCTCCGCCAAGTCAAGCGCAAGCGCCGACTTGCCGCTGGCGGTCGGCCCTGCGATAAGCACCGCGCGTTTTGCAAGCTTGCTCACCGATGGCCCATCCATCCACCCATGTTGCAACCCTCGTCGGCGCGCCTCTTCCCGCGCAAGCCGTCGAGCATGCGCGCAAACTTCTTCCAGCCGCTGCCGTACCCGACTGGCTCGACCCCGGCATTGCCGCGGACATTCCCTTTACCCCGGCTGAAGGCTCCGACCAACGCGAATTGACCGAGAGTATCCGCAACGCACTGGCTGCCGCATCTATCGATATCGTCGTTCAACCGCTCGCAAAGCGGCGCAAGAAGCTCCTGATCGCCGACATGGATTCCACCATGATCGGGCAGGAATGCATCGACGAATTGGCGGACTATGTCGGGCTGAAAGGGCACGTCGCGGCGATCACCGAACGCGCGATGCGCGGCGAGATCGCATTCGAGCCTGCGCTGCGCGAGCGTGTCGAGCTGTTGAAAGGGTTGCCGGTCGCGGTCATCGAGGAAGTCATCACCAAAAGGATTTCGATCACGCCGGGGGCGCACCTGCTCATCGGCACGATGCGTGCCAGCGGCGCCTATACCTGCCTCGTGTCGGGCGGCTTCACGCTGTTCACCGCCGAAATCGCGCGGCTGATCGGCTTCGACGAAACGCGCGCGAACACGCTGCTGGTCGGAAGCGATGGACGACTGCTCGGCGCGGTCCAGGAGCCCATCCTCGGCAGGGAGGGCAAGGTTGAGACGCTGTGGGCTCTGACCACCAAACTTCACCTGGCGCCGGAGGAAACACTCGCCGTCGGCGATGGAGCCAATGATCTCGCCATGATCGTCGCGGCGGGGCTCGGTGTGGCGTTTCATGCCAAGCCGAAGGTCGCCGAAGCCGCGCAGGCGCGCATCGACCACGGCGATCTCACGGCGCTTCTTTATATTCAGGGCTACAGGCGGAACGAATTCGCAAAGATGTAGGCGACCGCAAAAAGAATGCCCCACTTTCGCGGGGCATCTTTTCAGGTGAAAACCGACAGACGCTTATTGCAGGCTCAGCGCGACGAAACGGACTTCGCCTTCCGGGTTTGCAACGAGAAGAAGCGCGGTCTTCTTGCCTTCCTTCTTCAGCTTGTCGACCTTCTTCTGGAAATCGTCCGCATTGGCGATGGACTCTTGCGCAAGCTCGACGATGACGTCGCCCGCCGACAGGCGCTTCTCCGCGGCGTTGGACGACGCATCGACCGCCGTGATGACAACGCCCTTGACCGAATCCTTGATCTTGTAACGCTTGCGCAGGTCCTCGCTGAGGGTGGCGAGATCAAGCCCGAGCGACTTCTTGACGACCGTCTTGTCCTTTTCGACAGGCGCATCCTTCTTGGCCGAAGCCGGTTGCGGCTTTTCACCGTCCTCGAGCCGGCCGAGCTTTACCGTCTTGGTCTCTTCCTTGCCCTTGCGGACGACGATGACCTCGACGTCCTTGCCCACAGGCGTATCGGCGACGATGCGCGGCAGGTCGCGCATTTCCTTGATCTCCTTGCCGTCGAACTTGACGACTACGTCGCCCGGCTCGATCCCTGCGGGCTTGGCCGGGCCCTTTTCGTCGACGCCGGCGATGAGCGCGCCACGCGTGCCTTTCAGCCCAAGACTCTCGGCGATCTCGTCGTTGATCTGCTGGATGCGCACGCCGAGCCAGCCACGGCGCGTCTCGCCGAACTGGCGCAGCTGATCGATGACAGGCACGACGGTCTTGGACGGCACGGCAAAGCCGATGCCGATTGAGCCGCCGGAGGGCGAGATGATCGCGGTGTTCACGCCGATCACTTCGCCCTCGAGGTTGAACAGCGGGCCGCCCGAATTGCCGCGATTAATCGCCGCGTCGGTCTGGATATAGTTGTCATACGGTCCCGAATTGATGTCGCGGTTGCGCGCCGAGACGATGCCGGCCGTGACCGTCCCACCGAGGCTGAAGGGATTGCCGATGGCAATGACCCATTCGCCGAGGCGCAGCTTGTCGGAGTCGCCGAACTTCACCGCCTTCAGCGGCTTTTCCGGCTTGACGCGCAGAAGCGCCAGATCGGTTTTCTGATCGCGGCCGACGATTTCCGCCTTCAGACGCGTGCCATCGTTGAGAATGACATTCACTTCGTCGGCTTCGGAAATGACGTGGTTGTTCGTCACCACGAGGCCGGACGCGTCGATGACAAAACCCGAGCCAAGCGAATTGACGCGCCGCGGCGAGCGCTCGCCGCGCTGATTGTCGCCTCCGCGGTCTCCCTGACCGCGCCGGTTCTTGAAGAACTCCTCGAAGAATTCTTCGAACGGAGAACCCGGCGGCAGTTGCGGCATGGCGCCGCCAGACTTGGAATCGAGCGTCTGCGACGTGGAGATATTGACGACAGCGTCAATGACATTTTCCGACACGTCGGAAATGGCGTCCGGACCGCGGGCTGCGGCCAAATCCGGCAGCGCCGGCACTGCGACCGTCGCAGCCAAAGCCGCGGCCAGAGCCGGGCGGCGCAGACGAGCAAGCGTTGAGACGAGAAGGCCGGGCATGAGCGTCAAATCTCCATGAAACAAGGGTTATCGCCGACACTGCCCCCGCCGTCAGGCGAGCGCAAGCGCGGCGAAACAGCGCGAACTAGCGTGTGGATTTAGGCGGAAAAGCGGCTTCCGCAACGGCGCAGGGCGCTATCCGCGAATAAGCCAGATGAGAACAAGACCAAGAATCGCGGACGCCAAACCGACCATCCGCAGCATGGTGGACGGCGTCTGCACGACGTTTTCCATGGCGCGTTTCGCCTGCTCGGGAAAGGCCGCGAAGACGAGGCCTTCAAGCACAAAAACCAAACCGAGCGCGACCACGAAATCCAGCATCGGCCGTGCCCGATCCTTTGGCTATCAGGGCTGGCCGCCGGACGCGCCCTGGGTCGCCGGCGTCTGCACTTGCGGTGCCTGCGCCTTGGCACCCGGCCCGAACGCCTTGCCGCTCGGATCGCCGAAAAAGCGGAAGAATTCCGAATCGGGTCGCAGCACCATGCGCGTGTCGTGCGCCTTCAGGCCCGCCTCATAGGCCTGCATGGACCGATAGAAGGCGAAGAAATCGCGGTCCCTGTTGAAGGCGTCGGCGAAAATGCGGTTGCGCGTGGCATCGCCATCGCCGCGGATCTGCTCGGCCTTGGATGTGGCTTCGGCGACGATCACGGTCACGTCACGATCGGCGCGCGAGCGAATTTCCTGCGCACGCTGCGTGCCCTGCGCACGGAATTCGGCGGCCTCGCGCTGACGCTCGGTCTGCATGCGCTGATAGACCGCCTGGCTGTTCTGCTCGGGCAGATCGGCGCGGCGGATCCGTACGTCGACCACCGAAATGCCGAAGCCTTTCGCCTCCTGATCGAGTTGATCGCGGACGCGCGCCATCAATTGCTCGCGTTCGTCGCGCACGACTTCGGTCAGCGTCGCCTCGCCAAGCACACGGCGCAGCGCCGAATTGAGCAGTGTCGCGAGCCGGGAATTGGCGCCCTCGATCGAGCCGACCGTCTGGAAGAATTTCAGCGCGTCCTGAATGCGGTAACGCGCGAATGCGTCGACCACCAGACGCTTCTGGTCGGATGCGATCACTTCCTGCGCCGGATTTTCAAGATCGAGAATGCGCTTGTCGACATAAATGACGCTGTCGATGAGCGGCATCTTGAAATTGAGGCCAGGTTCGGTGACCACGCGCACGGGCTGGCCAAGGCGAACGACAAGACCCTGCCGCGCCTGATAGACGGTGAACACCGAAGAATAACCGATAATCAATACGGCGATCACGAGAACCGCGAAAATGCCGCCGGCGATACCGAATCTCATTGATTGCCTCCCGTGCGCGGCCGCTGCTGTTGCGGCTGCGGCGTCTGCCGCGGCGCCAATTCCGGCAACGGCAGATAGGGTACGACGCCATTCGCGCCCTGCGCATTCGAATCGAGGATGATCTTGTCCGTGCTGCCGAGGATGCGCTCCATCGTCTCGAGATAGAGACGCTGCCGCGTCACGTCGGGAGCACGCTTGTACTCTTCATAGATTTTCAGAAAGCGCGCAGTTTGACCGGTCGCCTCGGCGACAGTCTGCTCACGATACGCTTCCGCGGCCTGCGTGATCTGCGCCGAACGGCCGCGCGCTTCCGGTACGACGCGGTTGGCGTAAGTCTGCGCTTCGTTCTGCGCACGCTCGAGGTCGGCACGCGCGGCCTGCACGTCGCGGAAGGCGTCGATCACCTGCGAGGGCGGATCGACCTTCTGCATCTGGACCTGCGTGATCTGGATGCCGGCGTTGTAGCGGTCGAGCGTCTTCTGCATCAGTTCGTGCACGGCCTGCTCGATATTCTGGCGCGCGCCGGTGAGGATCGGCTGAATGGTGGAGCGGCCGATGATCTCGCGCATGGCGCTTTCGGCCACCGCTTTCACGGTCGAATCCGGATTCTGGATCTGGAACAGATAATCGGCGACGCCGTTCGGCTTCACCACGTAGAAGACGGAAAAATCGACGTCGACGATGTTTTCGTCGCCCGTCAGCATCAGGCTTTCTTCCGGCACGTTTCGCATCGTTGTGCCGCGGCGCGCATCCTCGACAAGGCGCATGCCGATGTCGGTGCGCTTGACCACGGTGACCTTCGGGGTCAACGCCGTCTCGATCGGATACGGAAGGTGATAATTCAGGCCCGGCTGCGCGTCGCGCACGTGCTTACCAAAACGCAAGACGACGCCAAGCTCGTCATAATCCACCCGGAAGAAGCCGGAGAGTCCCCACAGGACGAGGCCGCCAAGCACGAGCAGCGCGAAGCCGCGGCCACCCAGATTGCCGCCCGGCAGGAAATTGCGCAGCCGGTCCTGCGAACGCCGCAGCAGATCTTCGAGGTCAGGCGGCGTCGGTCCGCTGGACTGCGGCCCCTGCCCCCAAGGACCCTTCGGCCCCGATCCCCAGGGTCCCCCACCCTGATTGCTCCACGGCATGAAATTCTCCCTGTAGCGCCAGAACTTGGCGCCGGTCGCAGATATGTCTTTCCCGGCGGGTTTATAGGGGTTGCGCGGTGCGCTTACAACGCAGCCTCATGCGGCTTTCACGCGCACATAGGTGAGAATGGTAAAGGCCGCGTCGTCCTGCGGCCCTTTCGGCTGTTCGCGCCGCTCCGTCTCTTTCCACAAGGCCGGATCGATCGCCGGAAAGAACGTGTCCCCCTCGGGCTTGGCATGCACGATCGTCAACACCAGCCGGTCCGCCGTCGCGATCGTCTGCTGGAAAACGTCGGCGCCGCCAATGACGGCAATGCTTGTCGCGCCGCGCCGCAGGGCGTCTCCGCGCGCCGCCTGCAAGGCGCGCAAAAGGTCGGGCGCCACAAGAATGCCGGGCGCGGCAAAATCCGAATCCCGCGTGATGACAATGTTCGTGCGGTCCGCAAGCGGCTTGCCGACCGAGAGATAGGTCTTGCGCCCCATTACCACCGGCTTGTTCAGAGTTACCTTGCGGAAATATTGCAGATCGGATTTCAGGCGCCATGGCAACGCATTGTCGCGTCCGATGACACCGTTCTCGGCCATCGCAGCAACGAGCATGATCTCGATCATGCGGCGCCCCGATTTGCCAAGGCCACCAACGCATCGCCGGTCACACGGCAGATCGTCCACTCGTTCATCAAAACAGCGCCGAGCGACTTGTAGAAGTCGATTGACGGCGTGTTCCAGTCAAGCACGGCCCATTCCAGCCGCGCGTAGCCTTCGCGCGCGCAATGCTGCGCGAGATTGACAAGCAGCGCCTTGCCG
>CAZSAW010000376.1:0-17754 GCA_964604745.1 uncultured Hyphomicrobiales bacterium | reverse complement strand
ATCTTCGCGCTTGGCGGTGTAGGTGTTGAGCGTCGGGCGGGTCGCGAACAGCGAACCCTTCTGCTGCAGGATGTTGATATTGAACGCCTCGATCGGTCCGGACGAACTGCCGAAGCTGACGAACATGCCGAGCGGACGAATGCAGTCGAGCGAAGCTGGAAACGTTGCCTTGCCGATACCGTCGTAGACGACGTCGCACAGCTTGCCGCCAGTGATCTCCTTGACGCGCGCGGCAAAGTCCTCGCTGCGATAAAGGATCGTGTGATGGCACCCATTGGCCTTGGCGAGTTCGGCCTTTTCCTTCGAGCCAACCGTGCCGATCACGGTGGCGCCGAGCGCATTGGCCCATTGGCAGAGAATGAGCCCGACGCCGCCAGCCGCAGCGTGCATGAGGACCGTCTGACCCTTTTCGACGCGGAACGTCCGGCGCAGGAGATATTGCGCCGTCATCCCCTTGAGCATCATGCCGGCGGCCTGTTCGAACGAGATGCTGTCCGGGAGCTTAACAGCGCGGTCGGCGGGCAGGATGCGCTCGGCGGCATAGGAGCCGATCGCGACATAGCCGACGCGGTCGCCAACCTTGATGTCCGTGACGCCAGAACCGACGGCGACCACCTCACCCGCCCCCTCGTTGCCGATGACGAGAGGCAGGCCATTCGGTGCGGGATAAAGCCCGCTGCGAAAATATGTGTCGATGTAGTTGAGGCCGCAGGCGTGCTGCTTGACGCGGATTTGCCCGGCGCCGGGCGGGGGAACATCGATGTCTTCGTAGGTGAGAACCTCAGGACCGCCCGTCTTGTGAACCCTCACTGCCGCGACCATGCAACTCTCCTATCGCACGTTGGGCGCAACGTCGCGCGCCGCGAAATCAAAAGAGCAAAATGCGCCGCGGATCATAGGCGCGGTCGGCGCAGACGCAAGCCATCGCTCGCGCATCTGCCATGAACGTGATGGGCTGCTGCCCGTCTCGAAAATCCGCGGAGTCGCCCTAGCGGCCCCCGGTGACGTTCAGGATGGCGCCGGTGACGTAGGAAGCCGCATCCGACAGAAGCCAGATCACTGACTCCGCGATCTCCTCTGCCGTGCCGGCGCGTTTCATCGGCACCAGCGGGGTCAGGCGATCGAGCCGGCCAGGCGCGTGAATTTCGGTATCGATCAGGCCGGGCGCAACCGCGTTCACGCGGATGCCGTCGTCCGCCAGTTCCTTAGCGAGTCCGAATGTCATCGAATTCACGGCGCCTTTGGACGCCGCGTACCAGACGTATTCGCCCGGCCCGCCGCGGGCCGCGCCAATCGACGAAATCAACACGACCGAACCGCCTGCCCCGCTCTTCCGCTTCGACATGCGCGGGATGGCAAGCCGCATCGCGAAGAAGGCGCCGAGCACGTTGAGATCGATTACCTCGCGCAGCGTGCTCGTTTCGACCGCCTCCACGCGCGACGGCGTGCCGACCACGCCGCAGTTATAGACAAGATGCGTCAGCGTCCCGAGCGAAGCATCAAGCTCCTTGAATACGCGCTCGACGTCCGCTTCCCGGCTCATGTCGCCCTGCAGCGCGACAGCCTTGCCGCCGCCTTTGACGATATCGGCAACGACCACCTCGGCAGCCGCCTTGTTGCCCTTGTAGTTGACGCCGACTGCGTAGCCGTGGCTGCCGGCAAGCCGCGCGATTGCAGCGCCGATGCCGCGGCTCGCGCCAGTAACGAGAAGAACGGGAGCCATCTGAAACTAGCCTGATTTCCTGCGCCGGTTGCGGCGCGCAATGACATTGAAGAATTCGACCGCGGCGGAGAATGCCATGGCGGAATAAATGTATCCGCGCGGGATGTGGAAGTCGAATGCATCGGCAACGAGCGCCACGCCGATCATGAACAGGAAGGCGAGCGCAAGCATCTTGGTCGTCGGGTGTTCGCGGATAAAGACACTTACGACGCCGGAGGCGAAATACATCAGCAGCATGGCGATGACGATGGCGATCACCATGATTTCGATGTCGTCCACGAGCCCGATGGCGGTGATGATGGAATCGAGAGAAAAGACCAGATCGATCAGGATCAATTGCCCGACGATGAGCGACGTGGCACGCGCCACATTGATCGGAGCGCCGGCCGCGGCTTCATCCTGCCCTTCCACCTCGGCGTGAATTTCATGCGTGGCCTTGGCGATAAGAAACAGGCCGCCGCCAATGAGAATGATATCGCGCCAGGACAGCGCAATCGCGTAGACCTCGATCACCGGCCGAGTCAGGCCCATCAGCCATGTCAGGCCGAGCAGCAAGAGAATGCGAAATACGAAGGCGAAGAAAAGCCCGACCTTGCGCACGCGTTCGGATTTGTCCGCAGGGAGGCGCGAGACCAGAACCGAGATGAAAACGAGATTGTCGATACCGAGAACGACTTCGAGCGCGGTCAGCGTGACCAGCGCAAACCACGCATGAGGATCGAACAGCATGTCGAGCATTTCGGCAGGCTCTCACTTTCCGGATGGAATCAGGCCAATCGACAGAAGGTAGAGCGCGCTCGCGGCGCAGAGCCATGCGGCGAAGAGTCCCGGATTCAGATTGCAGGCGAGCGCATAGAGCGCGAGCGCAGACCATAGCAGGAGCACTGCGAGGTTCAGCGCCCGGAACCGCCGGACCCGTACCGGATGAATGACCTGCCACGGTGCAAATGTCAGCCCGATCAGGATCGCGACGATCGCTGCTCCGATCCACGGCGACAGATCGAGCAGAAACAGATGAAAGGCAACGCCGTTCCACAAGGCCGGGAAGCCACGAAAACCGTTATCTGCGGTTTTCATGTCTCGGTCGGCGAAGTAGATGGCGCTCGAAATGAGGATCGCCAGCGCCAGCGGGATCGAAAGCGCGGACGGCAGCAGACCACTGACGGCCAGCACATAGGCCGGCACGAATACGTATGTCGTGAAATCGACGACGAAATCCAGAATGTCGCCCGACCAGCGCGGCAGCGTTTCCGCAACCTTCCATTGCCGCGCAAACGATCCGTCGATCCCGTCGATCGCGAGCGCCAATCCGAGCCACACGAACGTCGTCGTCCAGTCCGCGCGCGAGGCGGCGACGAGCGCGAGCAAGGCGCATCCGGCGCCGCATGCTGTGAAGACGTGGACGGAAAACGCGCGCAGTCGCGCCGCAAGCGGAATGTCGCGCTGGCGCGCCGATCGGTTCACGCCGCGCATGCTTCGCCTTATTGGTTGCCCCAGTCGATCTGGCAGATTTCGGCAGACTTGCCGGCGAAATTCCAGTTGCGACCGAAGGCGCGGAAGCGAGACTTGTCGGCACGCGCCACGGTCACGTCAGGCGCGATCCAGTATTCGCTGTTGCGGATCACGACGTTGCCGCCCTTCTCCTTGCCGCGCAGCGGCGTGATGGCGCCGTCGACGATCTTGTCGATCGTAATCAGGCGCGTCTGGTCCCGGACTTCGTAGCTGATCGGAACTTGCCGCACGCCGAGAAACGATCCGACGAGAATCGACAGCAGGTGCGTCGAGCCGCCGACCTTGCCCGAGAAGATGCGCGTGAGTCCCTTCACGGCATAGATCGACGCCTTTTCGTCGACGAACAGCGCGGCAGTCCAGTTGCCGCGCGACATCAAGCCGGGAATCTCGATCATCAGGCCGGCCTTGACGCCGGCGAGGTCATTGTCGCCGAAACGACCCTCGTCGATGCGCAGCGCCGCCCAGGTCTGGCAATGGCCTTCCGTCGGCGGATGATTGCCGAGCGAGAGAACGCAGGGGCAAAACACATCGCACGAGCACGACAGCGCGAATTCACCCTTGATCGACCATTGTTCCACGAACGCTTACTCCATCTCACAACCATTTCATCGCGGCGAGCGCCTCGAAGGCGTACATCCCCACTCCGATCGCGATCAGTACGGCGCCGATTGCGTGACTGAAACGCCGCGTCGCCGTCATCTTCTCGATCGTCATAACGATCGCCAGCGCCGCCATCCAGAGAATGTTCATGACGCCGATCGCGAACATCAGAAGCATCATTGCCCAGCAGCAGCCGAGACAATGCACGCCTTGCTGCAATCCGAGTTTGAACACCCCGCGGGTGCGCGTTTGCCAGTTGGCAAAGAAAAACGGAAACGGGCGCTGGCAGGCCTTCAGACAGGCCTGCTTGAGCGAGGAAAATTGATAGAGCCCGGCGACAACGAACAGCGCCGCGGAAAGAATGCGGCTCGCCGGCGCCATGGCCGCATCGACAAGCGCAATTTTGGTCAGCGCGATCTGCAGGGCGGTCGCAAGAACGGCGAAGCCGAGCCAGATTGCGGCGTAGCCTGCAGCGAGCGCGACCGGCGATACGACCGGCTCATGCTTGCGGGCTGCCGTTTCGGCAATTTCGGCATAGGTCAGGATCATCGGCGCGGCACTCGGCAGCATCATTGCAAGGCTCATCGCGGCCCACATGGCCCAGAGGAGCGCGACATCCGGCGCGGACCACGATCCCGCGAGGGGCATGCCGAAACCACGGTCGCCTAGGGGACGGCACAGGGCCTGGACCAGGCCAAGAAGATCGCCGCCGCGGGAGACCGATCCCCCGATCATCAGACCGAGGTAGAGCCAGCCGAGCCCGGTCAGGAGGACAATGCAGAGGATGCCGATCACCCGCGGGCGTGCCGCGGCGGTGCCGAGCTGGGCGGCGGCCGGCGACAGGTGGGTGAAGGCGCGCTGATCGGTCAAGGGAGCCAAACCCCGGTTTCGCCCCTCTCCTAGCTCAAGGGCGGGTTAAACGGAATTGCGAGCCTCGACCATGGTTTCCAGCCCGGAACCGGTCGCCAGGCAGGCTCTCGCGCGTTACATGTCTGACTGGTTGAATTAGGTGCAAGCCATGGCGCAACCGGACCGGCTTCATGACGCGACAAGGGCGCAGGTCATGGTCGTGGGCGCGGGCCCGGTCGGGCTGACGGCCGCGATCGCGCTCGCGGGCGCCGGACTCGAGACTGTCCTCGTCGCCCGGCGGGCGGCCGCCGACAACCGCACCACTGCGCTGCTCGCGAGTTCGGTGACCGCGCTCGAAACGCTGGGCGTCTGGCCGATCGCACGCGGGCACGCCGCTCCGCTGCGGACGCTTCGCATCGTCGACGACACCGCACGCCTCATTCGCGCGCCCGAGGGGCGTTTCGAGGCGCATGAAATCGGCCTCGATGCGTTCGGAGAAAACATCGAAAACCGCCATCTTATCGCAGCGCTTGAGATAATGGCGTCGGCCCTCCCGCACTTGCAATGGATCGAGGACGAAGCGGCGGCGATCGACATCGGACACGACGCTGTCACCGCGCATCTGAAAAATGATGGGAGCGTGTCAGCCGATCTTGCCGTCGGAGCCGACGGACGAAACTCCCTGAGCCGCGCGGCCGCGGGTATCGAGACGAGCGGATGGAACTATCCGCAAGCCGCCCTCACCTTCAACATCAAACACAGCCGGCCGCATCGCGACGTCTCGACCGAATTTCACACCGAGAGCGGCCCGTTCACGCTGGTGCCGCTGCCGGACCAACGCTCCAGTATTGTCTGCGTGGTCGATCCCGTCGAAGGCGAAGAATTGCGGGCGCTCGATGACGCTGCGCTCGGCGCAGAGATCGAACGGCGCTCGCATTCCATTCTTGGGCGTGTCGAGGTCGAGCCTGGCCGCGGATTTTTCCCGCTCGCGGTCGAGACGGCGCGAACCTTCGGCGCGCGACGCATCGCGCTCGCCGGAGAAGCCGCGCACCGGGTGCCGCCGATCGGCGCGCAGGGTCTCAATCTCGGGCTTCGCGACGTCGCGCTTCTTGCGGAACTCGTTTGCGATGCGCGCAGCCGTGGAGACGATATCGGCGGCCCCGAATTACTCGCGCACTATGAGCACGGGCGGCGCGCCGATGTGATGACGCGCACGTTCACCGTCGACCTTCTGAACCGCACGCTGCTGTCGAGCTTTCTGCCATTGCAGGCATTACGCGGGCTCGGCTTTTTCATGATGAACGCGATCGGGCCGCTGCGGCGCACGCTCATGCGCGAAGGGATTGCCCCGGCGGTGAGCCAGCCTCGCCTGATGCGCGGCGAAGCGGTTCACGTCTGACACGATTGCGCGGCCGCTCAATCGTCGAGACGCGGCGCAGGTCTGACCGTCTCGTCAGTGCGGAATTGCGGCGCAATCGGCAGCGGCAAGGCGGGCATCGTCGCACCGTGCTCATTTGCGACGTGATATGCAAACAATCCGCGCGCAACGAAATGCGGGTCGCGGATCGCGTCCTCGAGCGACGTCACGACCGTCACGCAGCAATCGGCAGCGGCGAAAATGGGCCTCCATTGATCGGCGGTTTTGGCCCGAATGATATCCGCGACCGCTTTGCGCGTTGATTGAGGATCGGCACGATCATCGGCCAGTCCCGCGTCGAGATCGATAGTCTTCGCAAACCGTTCCCAGAAATGCTGCTCCAAGGCGCCGCAGGCGATCAGCCTTCCGTCCCTGGTTGGGTAAAGCTGATAGCGCGGCGAGCCTCCGGTCAGCAGCCCGCGGCCGCTCTCGGGGAATTTTCCTCCGCCCAATCCTTCGGCGAGGGCGTGCCAGGCAAACGTGAACATCGCGTCCGCCATCGCGATATCGAGGCGGCAACCCTCGCCCGTGAGGTCACGATGCCGCAGCGCCAGCAGGATATTGATCATGGCTGGAAAGCTGCCACCGGCAATGTCTGCGACCAACGCCGGTGGCACCACGGGATGGTCGGTCGGGCCCGGCTGCAATGCGAGCAGACCCGTATTGCCGATGTAGTTGAGATCGTGGCCCGCTTCGCCCGCGCGAGCGCCGCTCTGACCGTAGCCAGAGATCGAACAATAGACGATGCGCGGATTGACGGCCCGCACCGCATCATAGCCAAGGCCGAACCGCTCCATGACGCCGGGGCGGAATTGTTCAACCAGAATGTCAGCCCGTTGAAGCAATGGTTGAAGGCGTGCCCGACCTTCCTGAGATTTCAGATCAATTGCGAGGCTTTGCTTGCCTCGGTTCAGAAGTGCGAAAGCCGCACTGCTTTCGCCCCAGCGCGGAGCGAAATGGCGCATATCCTCCCCGCCGGGGCGCTCGATCTTGGTCACCTCCGCACCCGCTTCCGCAAGCATCAAGGTGGCGAGTGGCCCAGGCAACAATGTCGTGAAATCGAGGACACGAAGGCCGGCGAGAGGTTGCATCCGCCAAGCCTAGCACGCAGCCCGCCGGTCAGAACAATGTCACCGGCAGCGCATCCGTTTTGACGAGCCACATCACCGTGGTCAGCGTGACAACCGAGGCAAGCGTCCCCACCAGCACCGATGCCGATGCCTGTTCGACCCAGCTGTCATATTGGCGCGCCATGACGAAGACATTCAGCGCTGGCGGCAACGCCGCCATCAGAACGGCTGTATAGACCCACACGCGATTGAAAGGTCCGAGCAGCGACAGCAGGAGCAAAACGATCAGCGGGTGCAGGACGAGCTTGATCGAGAGGACGGCCGGCACTTCCCACGGAATTGTTCGCAGTGGACGCAGCGCGACCGTCACGCCGAGAACGAACAGCGCGCAGGGCGCGGCAGCGTTCTGCAGAAATTGCATCAGGCGATCGAGTGCGACCGGCGGCTCGAACCGCAGCGCCGCGGAAAGGACGCCGAGCAATGTGGCAATGATGAACGGATGCAGCACGATCCGGCGCAGGACCTCGATCGCCACCGCGCCGACGCCTTTCTTGTCGGTGCCGCTGAGCGCCATGAAGAATGGCACGAGCGAGAAGACGAGGATGTTGTCGAAACAGAAAATGAGCGCGACCGGCACGGTCGCCTGCGCGCCGAGCGTCGCGATGGCGAGCCCCGGCCCCATATAGCCGACATTGCCGTAAGCGGCCGCCAGTGCCGTCATGGTCGAGAGCGCATTCTGCCGAAGGAGCACGGCCCCCACTCCGAAGCCGATGGCAAAAGCCGCATAGGTCGCGAGCGTCGTGCCGACGACGAACGGTGCATTGTTGAGTTCGTCGAGCGGCGTCTTTGCCAGGATGCGGTAGAACAAACAGGGCAAGGCGACGTAGATGAGAAAGAAGTTCATCCACGCGAGGCCGGTTTCAGGAATTTGTTTAAATCGCCCGCAGCCGTAGCCCAAAAAGATCAAGCCAAAATAAGGCAACGCGAGATTGAGGACATCGATCATAGGGCGGGAGCCCGCTCGGAAAGGAACCGCTGCCTAGCCGCCCGATTCCCTGGGGTCAATTCGGCCTGCTGCATGGCTCCCCGCCAAGAGCGCTTGGCGTAAACCTTGCCTTCCATTAAACGCCAGAGCCGGAATTCTTGAGGGTCGGGAACCCGCCATGAAGCTGCCGCGCCAGTTCTTCAAGCCACTCGCCATCGGCGCGCCAGCGCCGCTGCGCGAGTTGCCGGTGCGCATCGAGCGCATGATCCATTTCGTGCCGCCACACGTGGAGAAGATGCGCCTGAAGGTGCCCGACCTCATCAGTCAGGTCGATGTGGTGCTTGGCAACCTCGAGGACGCGGTGCCCGCCGATGCCAAGGAGGCAGCGCGCGACGGCTTCATCGCGATGGCCAATGCCTGCGACTACGGACAGGTCGGGTTGTGGACGCGCATCAATGCACTCAATTCACCTTGGGTGCTCGATGATGTTACCCAGATCGTCGCGGCCGCCGGCAACAAGCTCGACGTGGTCATGTTGCCGAAAGTCGATGGCCCGTGGGACGTCCATTACCTCGATCAATTGCTGGCGCAGCTCGAAGCCAAACATGCGGTGAAAAAGCCGATCCTCATCCATGCCATTCTCGAAACCGCCGAGGGCGTGAATAACGTCGAGGCGATCGCGTCGGCCTCTCCGCGGATGCACGGCATGAGCCTCGGGCCGGCGGACCTTGCCGCCTCGCGCGCGATGAAGACGACGCGCGTCGGCGGCGGCCATCCCGACTACAGGGTGCTGGCGGACGCGGCAGAGGGTACAGCGCGTGAAAGCTTCCAGCAGGACCTGTGGCACTACACGCTGGGCAAGATGGTGGACGCGTGCGCGGCTGCCGGCATCAAGCCTTTTTACGGCCCGTTCGGTGATTTCTCCGATCCGCTGGCCTGCGAAGCGCAATTCCGAAACGCCTTTCTCATGGGATGCGCCGGCGCCTGGTCCCTGCATCCAAGCCAGATCGGCATCGCCAAGAAGGTCTTTTCGCCGGACCCGGGCGAGGTCGCCTTTGCGCGCAAGATCGTCGAGGCCATGCCGGACGGCACCGGCGCGGTGATGATCGACGGCAAGATGCAGGACGATGCCACCTGGAAGCAGGCGAAGGTTCTTCTCGACCTTGCCCGCCTGGTGGCTGCAAAAGACCCGGAATTTGCGGCGATCTACGGCCTATGACGACCTGTCATACGCCACAATTGTGCACTATGTGGACATCGCCATGAACGACACTGTCACCATCACCAAAGAAGTGGTCCAGCCGCGCGTCGCCAAATTCACCATCGGCTCGGTCGTGCGGCATCGCATTTTCCCGTTCCGCGGTGTCGTGTTCGACATCGATCCCGTGTTCAACAACACTGAGGAATGGTGGCTCTCGATCCCAGAGGAAGTGCGTCCGCACAAGGATCAGCCTTTTTACCACCTGTTCGCCGAGAACGCCGAGCACGAATACATTGCCTATGTGTCCGAGCAGAATCTGCTGCTCGATACATCGAAAGAGCCGATCCGACATCCGCAAGTCGCGGAAATTTTCGTGCGCGACCGGAAGGGCCAGTTTCGCCCGCGCGATTTTGTTGTGAACTGACACGATCGCGACTGCTCGCTTGTCGAAAACAAAAGGCGCGCCTCAAGGGCGCGCCTTTTCATTTCAGCCGAAACCAATCGGCGTTATTGCGTCTTGCCCGGCGCGGGCGCAGCGGCACCGGCCGCACCCTGTTTCGCCTCGAGCTCCTTGCGCGCCTTGTCGGCTCGCGCCTGCAGCTCGTCCTGCAGCTTCTTCTGCTGTTCCTCGAACACCTTCGGATCGGTCGGCGGGCCGTCATAAGCCTTGGCGAAGTCGCTCAGCGGCAGCACGAGGCTGATGGGCTGGCCGTTGCCGTTGATCGCCTGCACCGCAAGCTGCTGGCCCTTCTTCAGCTTTCCGACCATGTCGGCATTGGCTTCATAGTCGGCCATGCATCCGTTGGTGAAACAGATGACGTAGGGACCCTGCGCCGGCTGGTTCTGATCGATGATGATGCGCGTGCCGTGCACGAGCTGCATGCCGAGCGGAAGCGTCACGCGCAGCACTTTTTTCTGATCGCCTTCCGGCTCGATCAGCACGGCGGCGACGACAGGCATGCCGGATTCAAGACGTGCATCCTTGCCGGTGAAGCACACCTGTTTGGCATTCGCGTCCTGACTCTTCAGGCAGAATTTGGTCCAGGGCGAATAGATCAATTGCACTTCGCTCTGCTGGGGCTGTCCCTGTGCCGCCGGAGCCTGGCCCGGCTGGGCCGGCGCTGCTGCGGGCGCCTGCGCTGCGGGAGCGGCGGGCTTCTGGGCGGGTGCGGGCTTTGCGGCGGGCTTGGCCGGCTGCGCCTGAGCCAATTTCTGCGGTTGCTGCGCATGCGCCGGAAGACCCGCGGCCGCAATGAGCAGGCCGCCGACGGCGAGCGATGCAAGCGTCCGGCTCACCGGCCGGGCCGGCGCGATCCGATAAATCATTGACTCGTTCCTCTTTCTCGCCGCCTTGCCGGCGTCTGGGCTCGCCCCCAAGGGCGCCCTGCTGCGGGCGTGTCTCTTGACGCCAAAAACGGCAACAGCGTGACCACTGGAAGCCCGCGTGATACCTGAATTTGTCGCGACGATAAAGCGCCCGAAAGCGAATAATGGTGATAAGCCGCCCGGCGCCGACGCCCTGCTGACGGGCCGAAATCGCCGGAATGCCGACTCCGTGTATGAAGCACCGGCGCCTCAGAATCAAACCGAGATTCTATTCTTATATCCGTGATGGACCGCCTCGTTTCCGTGCAGCGATCGAATTACCGGAGGGCGACGTGTTTTGCCCCGATCGTTGCGCTGCTGTGTGCGCTCGCCGGTCCGCATGCGGCGGAAGCACGGCATGCCATCGCGATGCATGGCGATCCTGCGTGGCCCGCGGATTTCCAGAGTGTGCCTTACGCCAATCCGTCCGCGCCGAAAGGCGGACGTCTCGTGCAAGGCGTGCTCGGCACTTTCGACAGCCTCAATCCGCTCGTGGTCAAAGGGCTCGCGGCACAATCGATCCGCGGTTACGTCATCGAAAGTCTCATGGCGCGCGGCTATAATGAGCCCTTCACGCTCTATGGCTTGATCGCAAGCGACGTGGAGACTGACGAGGAACGCACCTTCGTCACGTTCACCCTCGATCCGCGCGCGCGCTTCTCCGACGGCAGGGCCATCACGCCCGAAGACGTGATCTTTTCCTGGCAATTGCTGCGCGACAAAGGCCGTCCCAATCATCGCACCTACTACGCCAAGGTGAAAAAGGCGGAGATCGTCGGCGAGCGCGCCGTGCGGTTCGATTTGTCCGGCAGCAATGATCGCGAGTTGCCGCTCATCCTCGGCCTGATGCCAGTTTTGCCAAAGCACGCTATCGACGCAGACACGTTCGAGGAGACGAGTCTTGCGCCGCCCATCGGCAGCGGACCTTATGTGGTGAGCGATGTGCAAGCCGGCCGCAGCGTGACGTTCAAGCGCAACCCCGACTACTGGGGTCGCGATCTGCCGATCTATCGCGGGTTCTGGAATTTCGACGAGATCCGCTTCGACTATTATCGCGATGCCAATTCCTATCAGGAGGCCTTCAAGAAGGGCTTGTTCGACGTTCGCACCGAAACCGATCCCGGCCGCTGGCAGACGGGCTATGACGGCCCGGCGCTACGGTCGGGGAAGATCATCAAGGAGAGCATTCCCGACGGCCTGCCGAAACCGCTGAAGGCGCTCGTATTCAACACGCGCCGCCCGATCTTTGCCGATATCCGCGTGCGCGAGGCGATCGCGCTCCTGTTCGACTTCGAATGGGTCAATCACAATTTCTTCTTCGACCTCTATCGCCGCAACGCCGGATATTTCGATCAGTCGGAATTGTCCGCCATCGGCCGTCCAGCCGACGACCACGAGCGCGCCCTGCTCGCGCCGTTTCCGCAGGCCGTGCGGCCCGACGTCATGAGTGGCACGTGGCGTCCGCCTAGGACCGATGCGAGTGGTCGCGACCGCGAGACGCTGAAGCGGGCGCTCGCGCTCTTTGCCGCCGCCGGGTTCGATCTTGTCGGCAACGAATTGCGCGCACGCGAGAGCGGCAAGCCGCTTGCCTTCGAAATTCTCGTCGTCAGCAAGGATCAGGAACGGCTCGCGCTTGCTTTCGCGCGCGACCTCAAGCGCGCCGGCATCGAGGTCACGGTTCGCTCGGTCGACGCCGTGCAATTCGACCGGCGCAAGCTGACCTACGACTTCGATATGATCGAATATCTCTACGACGAGTCGTTGTCGCCGGGAAACGAACAGAGCTTCTATTGGGGCTCGGCCGCCGCCGAACAGGACGGCACGCGCAACTACATGGGCGCGCGCGAGCAGGCGGTCGATGCGACGATCGCCGCGCTGCTGAATGCGCGCTCGCGCGACGTCTTCGTCTCCTCCGTCCGCGCTCTCGATCGGGTTCTCGTGTCCGGCTTCTATGTCGTTCCGTTGTTCTATCTTCCCGAACAATGGATCGCGCGCTGGTCCTATATCGAGCGGCCGGAGCGCAACTCGCTGTTCGGCTACCTGCCGGAAACCTGGTGGCGCAAATCCTCCAGTCCATGAGGCTGTCGTGATCCTCGGCGAGAATTCCGGAAACGACCCGAGCGCGCGCACGACGCTCGACGACCTTTTCCGGCGCACGGCGGAGCGGCGGCCCGACGCGCTGGCAATTGCGGACTCACCGGATCGCGAGCGCCATGACGGCGTTGTGGCTCGCCGCCTCACCTATGCGCAGGCCGACCGCATGGTGTCGGCGATTGCCGGCCGCCTGCGGCGCATCGGGTTGTCAACGGACGCAGTCGTCGGGTTCCAGCTCGCGCACGATGTGGAGAGCGTTCTTCTTCTCCTCGGTATCCTGCGCGCGGGCATGATCGCGGCGCCTCTGCCGCTTCTGTGGCGCCAGGCGGATGGCGTGGCCGCGCTCTCGCGCATCGGCGCCAAGGCTCTGGTGACGTGCGGCCGACGCGGCAATGTCGACTACTGCCAGCTCGCCATGCAGATCGCGGCGGATATTTTTCCGCTCCGTTATGTCTGCGGCTTCGGTCCGGGACCGGGCGACGGTGTCATCTCATTCGATGATCTTTTCACGATGGAGACCCCCGACCCATTGCCCGTAGCGCTGCGCGAGAACGACACGAATCCTGCAGCGCATGTCGCGATCGTCACATGGGATGTCACGGCGGAAGGACTTGTTGCCGTTGCTCGCAATCATGTCGAACTCCTCGCCGGAGGGTTGGCGGTCTTTCTCGAAAGCGAAATTCAGCCCGGTGCGGTCATGGCATCGGCATCACCGATGAGTTCGTTCGGCGGGATTTGCGCCACATTGATGCCGTGGCTTCTTTCGGGTGGCACGCTCGCCCTGCACCAGCCCTTCTCGCCGGAAACCCTTGCCGCCCAAATCAGGGAGCATGCCTGCGATGTCATGGTCCTGCCCGGCTCACTCGCGGCGCGCCTTTCGGAAGCCGGTCTCGTCGGCGGCGTGAACACGATCCTTGCCATATGGCGGGCGCCCGAACGGCTCGCCGGGAGCGCTGTGTGGCAGCATCGCGACATCGCGCTCGTTGATCTGATGATGTTCGGCGAGCTTGCCGTCATCGCCGGACGACGGGCAGAGGACGGCATGCCCGCGCGTCTTTCGATGGGCCTTCGCCGCGCCCCGCATGCTCTCGCCAATTCGGCGAAAATCGCCGAATTGATACAGACGCCGGCCAATACCCTCGCCGTCCGAGGTCCCATGATCCCGCACCAGGTCTTCCCGCCAGGCGCGGAGCGATCGGGTTATCCGGCTTTTCGTTTCGGTCCAGATGGTTTTGTCGACACGGGCTGTACGTGCCGGATCGATCGCGAAACCAATGCACTCGTGATCACGGGTTCCCCTGCAGGAATTGTCAGCGTCGGTGGCTATCGCTTTGCCTTGCGTGACTGGCAGACGCAGATCGAGCGGATCGAGGCCGGCTCCACTCTGGCGGCGCTGCCGGATGGTATCACCGGTCACCGGCTTGCAGGACATGCGTCCGACCCTGCGGCAATGCGTCAGGCGCTGACCGCGCAGGGCGCCAATCCGCTCCTCGCGCGCGCATTTCGCGATCGCGTCGCCTAGCCCGATACCGGACCGGCGCGGATTTCAACGCCCGGATTGACGCGCCGTTAAGACGCAGCGGATAAAGTCGTGCGCATATCCCGCTCCGTTCATCGCTGTATTGCGTCGATGTCGCTGCAAGGTCCCCTTATCGTTATCGCCGAAAGACACGATCCCGCCATCTCCGCGGCGCTCGCGGCAGCGGGAGCGTTCCCCGTCGTCGAAACGGCGCCGGCAGACGCGATCGCGGCGATCGATGCTGCCAAGCCGGAAGCGATCCTGTTAGGCGACGACATTGCGAGCTGCGACACAGCGCTCGCTGAAGCGCTTGTCCGTACGGTCACGGCTGCCGCCCCGGTCATTCCTGTCATTGCGCGCGTGAATGACGCTGCCGTGCCCGCCTATCGCGAAGCACTTCCGGTGTCCGTGGCGGCCACGCCGCATGCCGCGGCAGTGAAGATCTCGCTCGCCCTGCGCGTCCGAAACCTTCATCGATCTGTTTTGCGCCGCGCTGACGTCGATGCGGATGGCCGGGCGCTGCCAGTGGCGCCGAAGAATGATCCCCTCTCGGATGCGACCGTGATCGTCGCAGGGCGTGGACGCGCGCATCCCGTGCTTTCAGTCGCCGTCGGCGAACGCGCCGGATTGATCGGCGCTCTCACGATCGAAACTGCGGCGCGCTATCTCAAGCAGCGCAAAGTCGACGGTCTGGTGATCGGCGACGGCTTCTCGGCGACAGCCGTCAACAGCCTGCTCACGGTGCTGAGCGAAGACCCGCGGTTCCGCGATCTTCCGATCGGTGTCCTTGCGCGTCCCGGTATCAAGCTCGACTACGACCTTAACGTCGTGGTCGCTTCAGAGGCCGCGATACTGCCTGCCTTCTTCCTTCCCTATGTGCGGCTGCATGCCTTCGAGGCAAGGCTGCGGCGCGTGATGATGTCGCTCGAGCACGACGGCATCGTCGATCCAGACACCGGACTTCTCCGCTCCGAGGCGTTCCTGCGCGAACTCGATCGGGCGCTGCGCTCGAGCATTGAGCGCGGCGTGGGCCTTTCGCTCGCGCGGTTCGCATTCCCCGACGCGTTCGGCGAGCATGCCGGCCTTGATGCTGCGCGTCTCATCAGCCATCTGACGCGCACCTGCGATTTCGCCTGCCGGCAGGACGATGGCTCGGTGCTCGTCGCCTTTGGCGATACCGACCTGCGCCACGCACATGTTGTTGCGCGCCGGCTGGCAAGTGCGCTCAAATACACGATGCTCAATGCCGATTTGCAGCGCGGCCCGCAGGCGCCATCCGTGACACTGGCCTCGCGCAAATCCTCCGACACGCTGGCCAGCCTGCTCTCGCGCGTCACCGCTCCGGCCATTGCTGCCGAGTGAGCGAATTCATAGATTGGCGGCCAAAGGAAAGCACCGCCCATGCAAGACATTCTCGTTATCGACGTTGTTTCCGATGTGGTCTGCCCGTGGTGCTTCATCGGCAAGCGGCGGCTGGAGAAGGCGGTCGCGCTCGTGCCGGAGATTTCGGTAGCGGTCCGGTTCCGCCCTTATTTCCTCAACGACTGGATTCCGCGCGATGGCATCAGCCGCGAGGATTATCTGACGACGAAGTTCGGATCGGTCGAGCGCTACAAGGAGATCGCCCAGCGTGTTGTGGCGGCGGCCGCGCAGGACGGGCTCGTCTACAATCCGGACAAGATCAGCCGGCAGCCGAACACGATCGATTGCCATCGCCTGATCCGCTGGGCGGGCGAAATCGGCGCCGCGCCGCGCATGAAACAACGGCTGATGGATCTTTATTTCACGGAAGGCGGCGATCTCACCCAGCGTGATGTGCTGGTTCAGGCTGCTGTCGATTGCGGACTGGATCGCGCGGACACCGCGGCGCGCCTCAACAGCGACATGGATGTCGAACAGGTGACGCGCGAAGCGGAATCGGCAAAAGAGGCCGGCATTTCCGGCGTGCCCTGTTTCATCTTTGGCGGGCTTCTTGCCGTGTCGGGTGCGCAAGCCCCCGACTATCTCGCCAGCGCCATCACCCGGGCCGCCGAAGAAGTGGCTCGCAGGGCCGAGCCGCAGCCCGCGACGTAACTCTTACGCGATTGCAGTTTCAAGAAAGATGGCACCGGCAAGAGCGATAGCCGCACCGGCCGCTCGCACCGCAAGGCGTCCGGCCGGCCAGCGTGCCAGCAATCCAAAGCCGATCCCTGCGAGGTGCAGCACGCCCGTCGCGACCACAAAGCCGATCGAGAACGCAACGGCGTCTGTCGCCGCCGGCAGCTCGGTGCCGTGCGCATGGCCGTGGAATATCGCGAATGCACCTACGAGCAGCGCTGCGACGGCAAGCGGTGGCCGCGCGGCAAGCGCCACCATGACGCCGAGGATGAGCGCGGACAGCGCGATCCCGATTTCGACATGCGGCAAGGGAACGCCAAGAATGCCGAGCACGCCCCCGCACGCCATCACCAGCGGAAAGATGACAGGCAGAAGCCAGATCGCCGGTGCACCGAGGAAGGCTCCCCACAATCCGACTGCGACCATCGCCACGATATGATCGGGGCCGAAGAGCGGATGGGTGAAACCGCCGACAAGTCCGCCGGTGATGGTGCCGGTGTGGGCGAAGGCTGTGCCGGACAGGACACTCAAGCCGATCGCAAGGACGATCCTCGTTGTGCGCATCAGGCCGCAGGTCTGTTTCTCATGGCGATGGACACTATCGAACCGCTCACCCGTGATTTTGTCGAGTGGGTCGCGCGTGAACCTCGCTCACATGCGGACGTGATGAATACGTGGCGCACGTCCTGTCCCCGTTTCACCGTATGGGAAGACGCGCGGGATCGTGGCTTGGTTGGGCGCGAGCACAAGCCGGGTCGCAGAGGCATGGTCGTCGTGACGCCGAAAGGCCGTGCGTACCTGGCCAAGCGCTAGGCCGCCTTTGCCGGCTGCGCGATCTTGACGAGTTCGCGCAGGATCGCCGCGGTGCCGGCAAGCCGTTCTTCGGGCCGCTCCCAGTCCTCGAGAAACACGACCTTCATGTCGGGTCGCACTTTCGCGCCGTCGTGATTGGCGATGAAGCGCAACAGCGCCTCGGGATTGGCGAAGGTGTTGTCACGGAACGACAGCACCGCGCCCTTCGGGCCCGTATCGACCTTCTCGACATTTGCCTTGCGGCAAAGCGCCTTGATGGCGACGATCTTGAGGAGGTGTTCGGTTTCCTGCGGTAACGGGCCGAAGCGGTCCACGAGTTCGGCGCCGAAAGCATCGATGTCGCGCTCGTCCTCGATCTCGGCCAGCCTCCGGTAGAGGGACAGACGCACCGACAGATCGGCGACGTAGTCATCGGGGATGAGGACCGGCATGCCGATGGTGATCTGCGGTGACCAGCGGTCGGCAACCGGCTCCTTGATGCCGGCCTTGAGCGAGAGCACGGCCTCTTC
>CAZSAW010000375.1:0-11484 GCA_964604745.1 uncultured Hyphomicrobiales bacterium | reverse complement strand
CAGGCGTTGCGCACCTTCAATGTCTCGAAGGCCGGGAAGCGCGAGGCCAGGGCCGGCCACACCGCCTCTTCGAAAAATTCATGATCGACGTTGAAATTGAAACCCGGCGGATCGGCGAGGCTTGAGACGCCGGCGAAATAGCCTGAGCCTTCCGGCCGCATCGTCAGCCGCGGGAAGTCGCGCACCATCGGCAGCGGCTCGATCGGATTGCGCGTCTCAAAATAGAATTTCATCCGCCGCACCGGCACGACCGGCATCTTCATGCCGATCGTCTCGGCGATGGCGGGACCCCAGGCGCCGGCCGCACAGACAACGATATCGGCTTTCACCGTCGCGCCGGAGGCAAGCTTCACGCCCGTGGCGCGGTTGCCGGTCGTCAGAATTTCCGTTGCCCGATCATGCAGATAGGTCGCGCCGAGACTGCGTGCTTTCTTGCGGAATCCCTGCACAGTGAGATAGCCGTCGAGCCAGCCGTCGGTCGGCGCCCAGGCGGCGGCGCCGATGCCGTCGAGGAGCAGCGAGGGAAACATCGCGCCGACTTCCTCGGCCGTCAGGATCGTGCTGTCGATGCCGAATTGCTGCTGGTTCTTGTAATTACGTTCGAGCAGCGGAATGCCTTCCGGCGGCGCGAGCCACAGATAGCCGCGCTGATTCCATCCGACCGACGGCTTGTCGCCATCGACCGCCATGTCCTCGGGAAAGCGCACGTAGAATTCGCGGCTGAACTTCGCCATCTGGATGTTTTCCGGCAAGCCCCAGAGCTGGCGGATATTTCCGGAGGCGCGTGGCGCCGCGGCGAATTCATAGGACGGGTCCGGCTCGATGACGCTGACGCGTCCGCCCTTGCCGTCGCGCAGAAGAAAATAGGCGACAGCCGATCCGATGATGCTGCCGCCGATGATCGCGATATCGCACTTGTGCTCGTCGTTCTCGCTCATGTCCGCCATTCGCCGGCCGCTTCTCGCGGCCGCTCTCGTCCTTCTCGCGCGGCATGTATCATTCGCGCAATTGTAAGCAACATGCTCAATTGTTCTGATACAATGTTTTGATTGACCTATCTCAGCCTACATGGTCCGATAATGCAATAAGCGGCACGAAAAAACCGCATCGGGGCTTTGCACGAATGGCGCGCGACACGCTCGATCCCATCACGCTCGAAGTGATCCAGGAATCGATGATCTCCATCGTGCGCGAGATGCGGGCGAACCTGATCGCCACGGCCTATTCCTCCGTCATCCACGAAGCGCACGATTTTTCCTGCGTGCTCGTCGACGGCAAGGGCCAGATCATCGCCATGGCCGAGGACAATCCGTCGCACATCTTTCCAGTGCCGTGGTCCGTGCGCGCGATGAATACGCGCTTCGCCGGCGACATTCATGCGGGCGATGTCTTTCTGCACAACGATCCCTATACCGGAGGCACGCATCTCAACGACATCGCGATGATCTATCCCGTCTTCACGGACGGGGTGCCGGCTCTCTTTCCGGTGGTGCGCGCGCATTGGAGCGATGTCGGCGGCACGACGCCCGGTAGCATTTCTGGCAAGAACACCGAAATCCTGCATGACGGCGTGCGCATTCCCATCCTCAGAGTGGCGAGCCGCGGCAAGCTCGATGAATCGCTGCTCGATCTCATGATCGCCAACATGCGCCTGCCGCGCGAGCGGCGCGGTGATTTTCTCTCCACGTGGGGCACTTGCCAGGTGGCCGAGCGCCGCATCCAGGAATTGATGGGACGCTACGGTCTCAAGACGATGCAGGACGCGATGGCGCGCCTGATCGATCGCGCCGATCGCCGGATGCGGCAGCGTATCTCCGGCCTGCGCGACGGCGAATATGTCTATGAGCATTATCTCGATCCCGCGCGTGTCGATACCGAGCCCGTGCGCGTGCGCGTCAACCTGAAGATCGAAAAGGATCGCATGTTTGTGGATTTCGCCGGGTCGTCGCCGCAGACGCCGAGTTCGTTCAACAGCGGCGCGGCAGTGGCGACGACCGGCGCCTTCATCGTGCTGAAGGCGTTCCTCGATCCAGGCGAGCCGATCAATGAGGGAAATTTCCGCGCTATCGAGATGACGGTGCCGGAAGGCTGCTTCCTCAATGCCCGCTATCCCGCTTCCTGCGCCGGCGCGTCGGAAGTCCGCAACGCCGCGACCTCTGCGATGCTCGGCGTCATGGATCAGGTGATGCCGGAGATGATGGCGGGCGATATCAAAGGCACAGCCAACCACGTCTATATCGGCGGCACGAAGCGCGACGGCGAAGGCTTCATCTTCTACGAATATCCCGCGGCCGGCACCGGCGGTTCGCCCGACGCCGACGGCAGCAACGCGTTGCGCAATTTCTCCGAGGGCGATTTCAGTTCGGTGCAGCCGGCCGAGGCGATCGAGCAGGAGACGCCGCTTCTCGTCGAACGTTATGAAGTGCGCGCCGATTCCTGTGGCGGCGGCTTGCACCGCGGCGGTTACGGCATGCGCCGTGATATCCGCCTGATGTCCGATGCCGGGGTTCTTTCGATCTCCTCGAACAAGAATGTGTTGCCGCCATTCGGCGTGAATGGCGGCCATCCCGGCGCGTCGAACGACTTTTTCGTCATCCGCAACGGCAAGGAAATCGCGCCGTCGGAGACGCCGGGCAAGGTGTCTGGCTTTCCGCTCAAGCGCGACGACGTCGTCAGTCTGCGCACGTCCGGCGGCGGCGGGTGGGGTGATGCCCTCGATCGCGATCCGGACAAGGTGCTGGCCGACGTGATCGACGGCTATCTTACCGTGCAGCTCGCCAGGGACGTGTTCGGCGTCGTCGTCAGAAACGGCAAGGTAGTGGCGGCGCAGACAAACGCGCTGCGCAAGACGATGCGCAGGAAGGCCCCGCGGCTCACACTCAAGACCTTTCCGGAAACGAATTCACCGGAGCGGCGCTATTGCGAGCTTGCCCCCAAAACCATGAAGCAGATCGGAGTGAGGGACGGCGCGCCGCTCGAAATCGAGACGCCGCATGGTCCCGTGCTCCGTGTCTGGGCGAGGACGAAGCGCGACATGCCGGCGGACACACTGCGCGTCGGCGCGCTGGCGGCATCCATCCTGCGCGTCCGGCCGGGGCAACGGGTCGCGGTGCGGCGGCTGCGCCCGACCGGCCAACGTACCATCGGCCGGACGTAACCATTGTCCTGACATCCATTCGGATTTCGCGCGCGTAACATGAACGTCATCGGCATCGATATTGGCGGCACCTTCACCGATGTGGTGGCACTCGACACGGATACCGGCACGCTGCGTGCTGCCAAAGCCTTTACCGTACGCGGCGACGAGAGCCACGGCGTGCTCGCCTGTCTCGATGAACTGGGCATCTCCGGCGACGGCGTGACGCGCCTCGTTCACGGCACGACGATCGGCACCAACGCCATTCTCGAACGGCGCGGCGCCAAGACAGCGCTTCTGGTCACGCAAGGATTTCGCGATCTTCTCGAGATCGGCCGCACGCGCCGCATGGCGTCGGACACGATGTTCAGCCTGACCTTCCGCCGTCCGCCGTCGCTCGTGCCGCGTCCGCTGCGCCACGACGTCCCCGAACGCATGCTGGCTTCGGGCGAAGTGCTGCACAAGCTGGACGAAAAGAAGCTCGCCGCCACGATCAGGGATCTGAAGAAGTCCGATATCAAGGCGGTCGCCGTCTGCTATCTGCACAGCTATGCCAATCCCGCGCATGAACGCAGGACGCGCGAGATTCTCGAAAAGCAAATTCCTGGCATTTGCGTTTCGCTCTCGCACGAAGTCGTATCGGAATATCGCGAGTTCGAACGACTCTCGACCGCGGTGCTGAACGCCTACATCAGCCCGCTGATGGAGCATTATCTCGACGATCTGGAAGAAAGCCTCGCCGCGCGCGGCGCCGCCAAGCGCCTGTTCGTCATGGCTTCCAGCGGCGGCATCATGTCGGCTGCACGGGCCAAGGCGTTTCCGGCGCAAACCGTGCTGTCGGGCCCGGCGGGCGGCGTCAGCGCTTCGGTGCTGATCGGCCGCGCCTCGGGAATCAAGAATCTCATCACCTGCGACATGGGCGGCACCAGCACGGACGTCGCCATGATCCGCGACCTGCGTCCGCGCATCGCGGTGGATAATGTCATCGATGGGCTGCCGTTGAAGGTGCCGCAGGTCGACATCAACACCGTGGGGGCGGGGGGCGGCAGCATCGCCGAGCTCGACAGCTACGGACAATTGCGCGTCGGCCCGCGCAGCGCGGGCTCCAATCCCGGGCCGATCTGCTACGGCCGCGGCGGCACTGAAGTGACAGTGACCGACGCCAACCTGATGTTGCAGCGTCTGGCGCTGCGCAAGGCGCTCGGCGGGAAGATCAAGCCGACCGTCGAGTCGGTGCGGCCGGCGATGAAGGCCCTGGCGAAGCGCGTCGGCGTCGCTGACGAATACCGCATGGCCGCCGGCATCGTGAAGCTCGCCGTCACCAAGATGGTGGCCTCGATCCGCGAGATTTCCATCGCGCGCGGCTACGATCCGCGCGAATGCGTGCTTGTTGCGTTTGGCGGCGCGGGCCCGATGCACGCGGTGGAAGTTGCCGACGAATTGCACATCCCGTCCGTCCTGGTGCCTGCTTTTGCCGGAAATTTCTCGGCGCTCGGATTGCTGACGAGCGACATCCGCCACGATCTCGTCGAGACGATTCTCGAACAGAACAGGACGGAGGCGATGCCGCGTCTTGCTGCCGCAATCGGTCGGATGCGCAAGGACGCGCGTGCGCGCCTGATCGCGGAAGGCTTCAGGGACGACGTGATCCACTATTCCGTCTCGGCCGACATGCGCTATCGCGGCCAGGCGTTCGAGGTGTCGATCCCGCTCACGGCCGAGAATTGCAGCGGCGACACGCCGGATGCGGCGAAGCTGATGGATTGCTTTCATCAGACTTATGCGAGCCTTTACGGACACGCCAATGCCGACCACGAAGCGGAAATCGTCAATCTGCGGCTTGTCGGTGCGGCGCAGACGATCAAGCCGGCGGTGAAGAATCCGACCGCGCCGGGCGATGCGTTGATCGGCAAGCGCATGGTCTATTTCGATCGCGCGATCGAGGATGTGCCGGTCTATGACCGCGATCTGCTCACGCCGGGCGCGGTCGTGGCAGGACCCGCGATCATCGAGGAATTGAGCGCGACAACCGTCGTTCCGCCGGGCTGGATGTTCCGCCGCGATGAGTTCGACAGCCTGCGTATCGACAAGGATATCTGACAGCGAACGGGTCCGCGCGTGAGGTGCGGGCAGAACGGATGGAGCGCGACGTGTCGGTAACGGAAAGCCTGGCGGATACTGCTCTCGGTCTGAAGCTCGAGCAGCTTCCCGACGAGGCGGTGAAGCATGCCAAGCGCGTGTTCATCGACAGTCTCGCCTGCATGCTCGGCGGCTTTCATAGCCCGACCGGCATCGGTTGCCGCCAGGCCGCGCACGACATGGGCGGCCCGGCCGAGGCGACGCTGATCGGCGAGAGTGCGCGCGTTTCGGCGCGTTCGGCGATCATCGCCAACCAGGGAATGCTGCGCTTTCTCGACTATAATGACGACATCGAGATTCCGGTCGGCACCGGCGATATCGTTTCCGCGCATCCAAGCGGCTCGCTGCCGGTCGCGATGGCGGCGGCGGAAATCAACAACGCCTCGGGCAAGCAGTTTCTCGAAGCCATGATTGCCGGATACGAGGTGATCGGCCGCATGCTCGAATCGTTCAGGATTTCGCTCGAGGTGCGCGGATTCCATCATGCCGCCGTGCTCGCCTATGCCGGCGCGGCGATGGCCGGCCGGCTCTACGGCATCACGCGCGAGCAAATGGTGCAGGCGATGGGCATCGCCGGCAGCGTGTCGCTGTCGCTCTGCATCCTCGATGCCGAGGGCGAAGAATATGTGATGACAAAGAATATCGTCGACGGCATGTGCGCCGAACGCGGATTCGTCGGGGTCGTTCTCGCCCGCCGCGGCATCACCGGACCGGAGCGTATCGTCGAGGGCAATAAGGGTTTTGCCCAGATCGTGCTGGGCGGGCAGGACAAGTTCGCGCTGAAAGAAGCGCGCGGCCGCCCGTTCGTCCTGGAGACGGTGACGAAATACATCTGCTGCGAGGCAACGACGCACGGCCACCTTACGGCGACGCAGCGCATCATGGCTGCGAACGGCCTGAAGGCCGACGACGTCGAGCGTGTGACGATCCGCACCAACAAGCGCACGGTCTTTCACACCGGCGATCCGATCAAGAAATATCCGCGCAACAAGGAAACCGCCGATCACAGCTCGTATTTCCTCGCGGCGATGACGGTCCTCGAGGGCGGAATTTCGCCGAAGACCTATCGGCCGGAGAATTACTCCGATCCGCGTGTGCGCGCGATGATCGATCGCATCGAGCTTGTGCATGCGCCGGAATTCGATTTCAGGATTGGCGCGGCGGAAGTGCTGATCAGGACCAAAGCGGGCAAGACCTTCAGCATGACAGTGCAGCCGGAGGAACTGAAAGGCTCGGCCGAGAAGCCGATGGATGACAACGACATCCGCGAGAAATTCCTGATCTGCACGGACGGCCTGATGAGGCCGGCGCAGGTCGATCGCATCATCGAGACCTGCAACCGGCTGGAGACGTTGCCGCGCTTCCGCGATCTCATGCCGCTGCTGGTTTTGTGAGAGCAGGGGGCGAGGACATTTTCATGAGCGCGACCCGAACGCTCAGCGAGTTCGTTACTGGCGCACGCCGCGAGGCGATGCCCGGCGACGTGTTCGACCTTGCCCGCCTGTACGTGCTCGATGCGTTCGGCTCGATGATCATCGGCGCGACCAAGCCGTGGTCGCGCATCGCCATCGATTTCAGCGTCGGCGTGGGCGGGGCGGAGAATGGCGTCGCTACCGTGGTCGGCGCGACAAGACGCACGTCGCCGCAGACGGCTGCTCTCGCCAATGGCGCCATGGGGCACGGCTTCGAGATCGACGACGTGCATGACGAGTCGCTGACGCATCCGGGCATCGTCGTCGTGCCGGCGGCGATGGCGGTCGCCGAACAGGCGCGCGTCTCCGGCGCGGAATTCCTGATGGCAGTCGTGCTCGGCTACGAGATCAACGGGCGTGCCGGCCTCGGTGTCGGCGCGGTGCCGCACATGCTCGCGGGCTTCTATCCGACCGGCACGAGCGGCGTGTTCGGATCGACGGCGGCGGCGGCGCGGCTTCTCGGCGCGAGCACGGACCAATGCGCCAACGCCTTCGGCATCGCCGGGTCATTCGCCAGCGGCATCGTCGAATTTGCCGAATCCGGCGGCATGGTGAAGCGCCTGCATGCCGGCCGCGCGGCGGAAGGCGGCGTGACTGCGGCCTATCTCGCACGCGCCGGATTCACCGGGCCGGCGACGGTGCTCGAAGGCAAGTTCGGTTTCTGCCGAACCTTTTCCGATAAGCCTGCGCTCGAGCGGCTGCTCGAAGGGCTCGGCACGGATTACAAGATCCGCGAGATCACGGTGAAGCCCTATGCCTGCTGCAGCGACATCCATCCGGTGATCGACGCCTTGCTCGAAATCAAGGGCAAGCACACATTCGACCCCGCCGACGTCACGCATATTCTCGTCGAGAGCACGACCAAGCTGTTCGAGCTGAACAATATCGACGGCACGACGGCGATGATGGCGGCGCAATACAGCGTGCCCTTCACCGCCGGCATCGTGCTGATGCGCGACATCCGCGACCCGCACACCTATCAGGACGGTCTTCTGCAGGACCGCGACCTCGCCGCGTTGCAGGAGAAGGTGGAGATGCGAAAGGGCGACGAATTCGATCGCCTCTATCCGAAAAGGATCGCCGCGCGCGTGACGGTGACGCTCAAGGACGGCACGGCCTTCACCGCAAGCAATTACGGCGCCGCCGGCTCGATTCACAATCCGCTGTCGAAATTGCAGATCGAGACGAAGTTCATGACCTTGGCCGATCCGATCCTGCCCGCGGGGCGCGCGGCCGAAATCATGCGCCGCGTCGCCGATATCGACAGCGCGCCGGACATTGCGCCGATCACGGCGCTGCTGCGGTTCGACGCCGCTGCCGCGCAGGCATCCGTACCCTCCCGCATGGCGGCCGTCCGATGACAGCGCACAGCGCCGGACAGGTCGCGGCAACGGCAGGGAAGGCTGGCACCATCTCGCAAGCGCTCGCACGTTTCGTCGCGGGCCTCGACCTGAAGACCGTGCCGGCCGACGTCGTGGCTCGCGCCAAACTTTATGCGCTCGATACGCTCGTCGTCGCGCTGGCCGGTGCCGGCGCCGCCTCGAGCCGCATCATCGTCGACGTGGTTGAGACGCTCGGCGGGCAGCCGCAGGCGAGCATCATCGGTTCGAAGCGGCGTACGTCGGTCGCGCTGGCGGCACTCGCCAATGGCGCCATCAATCACGCGGTTGAACTCGACGACGACCACCGCACGTCGGTGCTGCATCCGGGCACGGTGGTGCTGCCGGCGGCCCTGGCGATGGCGGAATATTGTGGCGCGAGTGGCAAGACCTTCTTGGAAGGCGTCATCGCCGGCTACGAGGTGATGACGCGGATCGGCGACGCCTTTCTCGGCCAGCAATATTATGAGGGCTTTCACTCGACCGGAACGTGCGGCGTGTTCGGCGCGGCCGCCGCGGCCGGTCACATTCTCGGTCTCGACGCCACGACGCTCACAACGGCGTTCGGCATTGCCGGCACGCAAGCCGCGGGACTTGGCGAATGGGCGACCGACGGCTCGTGGATCAAACGCCTGCACCCGGGCAAGTCGGCGGAAGCCGGAATCCTCGCCGTGCTTCTCGCCAAACGCGGCTTCACCGGACCGAGCACGATCGTCGAGGGCGAGCAGGGATTCCTCAAGGCGTTTTCCTACAATCGCAAATGGGACACCGGCACGATCCTGGACGGATTGGGTGACAGTTATCGCGGCCACGGCACGAGCTTCAAACCTTATGCCTGCTGCCGCTTCTCGCATCAGGTTGTCGACGCAGCCCTTGCCGTCATCGGGAAACATCATGTGCGGCCCGATCAGGTGGCCGACGTGATGGTGCGGATTCACACCACGGCCTATGAAAAACTGTTCCAGCCCGAACAGCGCCGCTACCGGCCGCAAAGCGTCGTCGATGCGCAGTTCAGCATTCCCTACATTATTGCGACTGCAATCCTGCATGGCCGGCCCATGCCGCAGCATTTCACCGACGATGCCATTCGCGGCGCGGAGACGCTGGCCATGGCGTCGCGCATCAAGGGTCGGCCCGACGACGAATACGAGAAGCAATATCCGTTACGGTATCCGACGCTGGTCACGTTCCATCTCAAGGATGGGTCGGAGCATTCCGAATATTGCGATCTGCCGTCGGGCGATCCGGAAAATCCGAGCTACCAGAAAGACCCCTCACTGTTCGAGCGCGAACTCCTGAGCAAGGTCGACGCGCTGCTCAATTCAACGCCGCACTACGCGCGCCGCCGTGACGACATCGTTGCACTGGCCCGCCGCCTCGATGAACTGCCGGACATCGCCCCGTTGGTCAGCCTTCTCACTCCATAGGCACGGGCGATGGATGCGATCGAACCGATCCTGCAGCATGCCCACGGTTTCAAGACCGACGCGCTGCCGTCAGAGACCGCATCCAACACCAGACGTTTCATCTTCGATGCGCTCGCAGTGATGATGGCCGGCAGCCGGGCGCAAGGCTGTGCCGAGGTCGCGTCCTATGTCCGCCAATGGTCGGGCGCGCCGGATGCGATGACCGTCACCGGCATGCGCGTGCCTATGCCCTATGCTGCCATGGTCAATTCGATGATGGCGCACGCCGTCGAATTCGACGACACTTATGAACCGGCGGACGTGCATGGTTATGCCGTCGTGCTTCCCGCCGTGCTGGCCGTTGCCGAGCTGTCCCCCGCGCAACTGGTCAGCGGACGGGACATCGTCGCCGCGGTCACGATCGGCATCGACATCGCCTATCGGCTCGGTTCGGCGATCAGGACGTATCGCGGATGGCAGCCGACATCGACCTGCGGCAATCTCGGCGCGGCCATCGCCGCAGCGCGGGTCGCGCGTTGCGGCCGCGAGATGATGCATCATGCAGCCGGCATCGCCTACGGCCTCGTCGCTGGCAATTTCCAGGCCGTTGTCGATGCGAGCCTGACGAAGCGATTGCAGCCGGGATTTTCCGCGCGTGCTGCGGTGGAATCGGTTCTGCTTGCGCGCGCCGGAATCACGGGGCCCAAGGACATTCTTGAAGGCACGTTCGGTTTTTATCGTTTGTATGAAGCGGGCGAATATAACGCAGCCGTGCTGACGGATGGGCTCGGCACGCGTTTTCTCAGCGACCGCGCCAGCATGAAACCCTATCCGTGCTGCCGCTTCTGCCATGCCGCCATCGATGCTGCGCTTGCGATGGCCGATGAAATTTCGCCCGATGACGTCGAAACGGTGCAGGTCGCCATTCCGGCCGAGACATATGACTATGTCGGGCGGCCGTTTGTTCCCGGGAAGAATCCGACGGTGTCGGCGCAATTCAGCGTAGCCTATTGCGTCGCCTCGGCGCTCATCCGCCACAAGGTCGGGCTTGCCGAATTCACGCTCGACGCGGTGGGCGATCCGTGCGTGATGGCGCTCGCGGAGCGCGTCACCGCCAAAGCTGTCCCCGGCGGACGCTATGACGCCGTGACGGTGCGGGCGCGTCTACGATCGGGAAAAACGATCGAGCGACGCGTCGATGTCATGAAAGGGATGGCAGACAATCCGCTGACGGAAGCGGAGCTGCGTGACAAGGCGCGCGCATGCATCCGGTACGGCCGATTTCCCGAACGTACGCTCGACGATCTCGCGGCGTGGGTCGCAGGCCTCGACGACAATGCCGATCCGCTGCCGCAACTGCATTCCATCTTTCGCGCGGGAGGTGAACGATGAAAGTTCCCTGCACCATCATGCGAGGCGGGACGAGCAAGGGCATCATCCTCCGCGCAGACGCATTGCCGGCGAATCCGGCCGAGCGCGACGGCATCATTCTCAAGATCTTCGGCAGCCCGGACCGGCGTCAGATCAACGGCATTGCCGGCGCCGATCCGCTCACGAGCAAGCTCGCGCTCATCGCGCCGCCGAGCCGGCCGGATGCGGACATCGACTACACATTCGCCGACGTTCTGATCGACCAACCGGTCGTCGACTACAGCGGTTATTGCGGCAACGTCACCTCGGCAGTCGCCGCCTATGCAGTGGACGAGGGATTCGTTGCGCCGGCGGAACCCGTCACCATCGTGCGCATCCACAACACCAACACGCGCCGCATCATCAAGGCGCATGTCATGGTGAAGGACGGGCATACGCTCGAGCAGGGCGACGTCGCCATTGCCGGCGTTCCCGGAACGGCGGCACCGATCCATCTCGATTTTGCCGACACGGCCGGCAGCATCAGCGGGCGGTTGATGCCGGCCGGCGTCACGGTCGAACTGGGCGGATCCAGGCCCGTG
>CAZSAW010000374.1:0-1618 GCA_964604745.1 uncultured Hyphomicrobiales bacterium | reverse complement strand
GCCGGGCTGAGCTTGAGCACGCGGCCCGTCTTGATGAGGATCGGCTTGATCGAGCGCACCGCGGTCAGCGTGAACAACGCGACCGGGATGATTCCGTGGATGGCGCCGAACGCGATCTTCGCCGAGATGCCGAGACCGAAGGCAAGAAGGATGATCGGATAGAGCGTGATCTTGGGGATCGAATAGAGCGAGACCAGCATCGGCTCGAAGGCGTCACCCGACAGGCGATGCAGCGCCAACGCAAAGCCGATCGCCAGCCCCATCGCCACCGCAATCACCAGCGCCCAGCCGAAGGCCTGCATCGATTCCGACAGATGGCCCCAGAAGGTATCGGTCTGCATCAGCGTGCCGAGGAAGCGCACGGTCTGCCACGGCGAGCGCAGCGCGATATCGCCGACAACGAGGTAGCTGGCCTCCCAGAGGATCACGATCAGGACGATCAGGATCAGCGTGTTGCGGAGCGGCTTGCGGTCGTCGCTGTGCATCTATTTCTGCCCCCGCCGACGCAGCAGCACGGTCTCCCATTTCGACAGCAGCCCGTTGGCGACGATCGACATCAGCAGGATCAGCACGATCAGCGGATACATCGTGGCGTTGTCGAAATTGGTGTAGGCGAAGCCGATCTCGTATCCCATGCCGGTGCGCGCCAGGATGAACTCGGAGCCGATGACGCCGATGAACGCGTAGGCGAGCGCGAGCTTGGCGGCGGTGAGCAGATACGGCGCGCAGAACGGCAGCGTCACCTGGAACGCGGTCTGCAACGGGCTCAGCCGGTTGATGCGCGCGGTCTTCTTGAGCACGTTCGGCACGCGGTCGAGCCCGTTCAGCATGGTCACGATGACCGCGACAATACCGAGCAGAAATCCGATCAACAGTTGCGGGCCGTCGCCAAGGCCGAACATCACGATGAACAGCGGATAGAACGCGAAAATCGGGATGGCGTAATAGGTGGCGAACAGCGGATCGAGCACGTCCCGGGCGGTGCGAAAGCCGTGCAGCACGGTGCCGATGAGAACCCCCAGCACAAAGGCGCCGACGAAGGCGATGATGACGTTCGTCATCGTCACGGCGATGTCGGAGAAATATTCGCCGCGCATGATCATCCGGACGAAATCGCGCGCGATGATGTGCGGCGGCGGCATGGTGACCTTGTCGATCACGCCGGCAAGGCACAGCGCTTCCAGCAAGGCAACGAACGCGACCACGACGATCGTTTGATAGATCGTGACCGGCTTGAGAAGGCCCTTCACGGCGCACTACCCGATGTCGCACCCATGCGGCCCATGGTCTTCATCGATTCTTCACGCAGCGACTTCCACAGCCGGCTGGTGAGCACGCCGAAATTCTCGTTCTCGACGATGCGGCTGTCGCGCTCGCGCGGCCATTTGGTTTCGACAATGTCGATCAGCTTGCCGGGGCGCGCCGACATCACGCCGATGCGGTCGGCAAGCATCGCCGCCTCGTCGAGCGCGTGGGTGATGAGGAAGACCGTGGCGCCGGTTTCGCGCCAGAGCTTCAGCAGTTCCTCGCCCATCAGCAACCTGGTCTGCTGATCGAGCGCGCCGAACGGCTCGTCGAGCAGGATGAGGCGCGGCTGCAGCACCAGCGTGCGGGCGAT
>CAZSAW010000373.1:0-12666 GCA_964604745.1 uncultured Hyphomicrobiales bacterium | reverse complement strand
GTCACCAACGCAACGCGTGCCATTCGCCCGTCCTCCCGTTCCGGCGCGGACTGAAACTGCCGCGCTCATTGCCGCCCACATTAAAGACGTTCATGGCCGGGACAAGCCCGGCCATGACGCAGATCAAATCGACATCGCAATTGCAGAAAGAGCGCGATCAGCCTCGCTCGACGCACATGGCGATGCCCATGCCGCCGCCGATGCAGAGCGTGGCGAGGCCCTTCTTGGAGCCGCGCTTCTGCATCTCGAACAGCAGCGTGGTGAGCACGCGCGCGCCGGACGCGCCGATCGGATGGCCGATGGCGATGGCGCCGCCGTTGACGTTGACCTTGCCGGTATCCCAGCCGAGATCCTTGTTGACCGCACAGGCCTGCGCGGCGAAAGCCTCGTTCGCCTCGATCAGGTCGAGGTCCTCGATCTTCCAGCCGGCTTTCTTCAGCGCCGCGCGCGAGGCCGGGATCGGTCCCGTGCCCATGATCGACGGATCGACGCCCGCCTGCGCCCAGGAGACGATGCGGGCGAGCACGGGACGGTTTTCCTTCGCCGCCTGCGACGCCTTCATCAGCACCACGGCCGCGGCGCCGTCATTGATGCCCGAGGCATTGGCCGCAGTGACGGTGCCCTCCTTTTCGAAGGCAGGCCGCAACTTGCCGACGCCATCGATCGTCGTGCCGTGCTTCGGATATTCATCGGCGTCGACGATGATGTCGCCCTTGCGCGACTTCACCGTGACCGGGACGATCTCGTCCTTGAACTTCCCGGCCTTCTGCGCGGCTTCCGCCTTGTTCTGCGAGGCGACGGCGAACTCGTCCTGCTGCTTGCGCGTGATCTGGTATTGCTTGGCGACGTTCTCGGCGGTGTTGCCCATGTGATAGCCGTTGAAGGCATCCCACAGCCCGTCCTTGATCATGGTGTCGACCAATTCGAGCGAGCCCATCTTCACGCCGCTGCGCAGATGTTGCGCGTGCGGGGCCATGCTCATCGATTCCTGCCCGCCGGCGACGACGATTTCGGAATCGCCGTTGGTGATCGCCTGAAAGCCGAGCGCCACGGCGCGAAGGCCCGAGCCGCAAAGCTGGTTCACGCCCCAGGCCGGACTTTCCACCGGAATGCCGGCGGCGATCGAAGCCTGGCGCGCGGGATTCTGACCCTGCGCGGCGGTCAGGATCTGGCCCATGATGACCTCGGAGACCCTGGCTCCTTCGACGCCGGCCCGTTTGAGCGCCCCCTCGATTGCCGTCTTGCCGAGCTCATGCGCGGGCAGATTGGCAAAAGCGCCATTGAAGGCGCCGACAGGGGTACGCGCCGCACCCACAATGACGATATCGTCCTGCATCGAACACTCCCTTATGGTCCACCGACCGCTGACATGGTGCGGACCGGGCAGCCGCGCCAGCCCACAAGCGCGGGACCGGCCCTGGCCGCTACCTTTCGTCCGTTGCGGCCCTCGATAGCATGACGGCGGGGGTAGGCAAATCGACCTCGCCGCCCTGCACAAAAAGGTGGCTCGCTCCTGCGAAAACGCCTATTTTTGCCAGCAGGGGCTGTGACTTGCGATTGCGGTAGAGGCATATGGCGACGACCGAACAAGCACCGATCACGATCAAGAAATACGCGAACCGGCGCCTCTACAACACCGGCACCAGCACCTATGTGACGCTTGAAGACCTCGCCACGATGGTCAAGCACGGCGAGGACTTCGTGGTCTACGATGCCAAGACGGGCGAAGACATCACGCGCTCGGTGCTGGCGCAGATCATCTTCGAACAGGAAAACAAGGAAGGGCAGAATCTCCTGCCTATCAATTTCCTGCGCCAGCTCATCCGCTTCTATGGCGACAGCATGCAGATGCTGGTGCCGCGCTATCTCGAAGTCTCCATCGAGTCGCTGACGCGCGAGCAGGAGAAATTCCGCCAGCAGATGAGCCAGGCGTTCGGCGTGGGCCCGCTCGGCGTGCTCGAGGATCAGGTGCGGCGGAACATGGAGATGTTCGAGAAAGCCTTCGGCATGTTCGCGCCCTTCGCGCGTCAGGCCAAGGCGGCGGGCGAGAAGACGCCCGAAGGCGCGGGCGACATCGATCAGCTCAAGCGCCAGCTCGACGAGATGCAGAAGCGTCTCGACCGGTTGAGCGACAAGGACAAGACCTAGCCGCCCGGCGAGCGCGCCGGATGCGGGCCTGCATCCTTCGGGACAGTTGCGCGCACCGATGTCGGCGCGACCCAGGGCCGCTCGAATGACGCGCGCCCGGCGAGCGCGCCCTGCAGATAGTCGCAACCCCAGCCGGCAAGGATGCGCGCGGATTCTTCGTCCTGCACCCATTCGGCGACGGTCTTCAGTCCGAGCCGGTTGCCGAGGTCGATCAGCGTGCGCACGAATGTGCGGTCGTCTTCCGAACGTGTCAGGTTCTGCACGAACGCGCCGTCGATCTTGATCACGTCGACGCCGAGCTTGCGCAGATTGCGGAACGAGGTGTAGCCGGCGCCGAAATCGTCAATGGCGATGCGGCAGCCGAGATCCTTCACGCGCGCGACGAAGCCCCGCGTATCGTCGATGTCGTGGATCGCCGTCGTTTCCGTGATTTCGATGATCAGCCGCTCGGCCACATTGCGATGCGTGCGCAGGACCGCGCCGAGACGCGTCCACCAATCCGGATCCGTCGTCGAAGACGGCGACACGTTGAGAGACGCATGCAGATGCGGCGCTGCCACAAGTTCGGCAGCGACGAGTTCGAGCACGCGCTGGTCGAGCAGGCGCACGAGACCGAGGCGCTCCGCGATCGGAATGACCGCGTGCGCCGGAATAATGCGGCCGTCGGCCTGCTCGATGCGCATCAGGCATTCGTAGAAGGCCGGCTCCCTGGTGAAGGTGTCGATCACCGGCTCATAGGCGAGGCGGATGCGGCGCTCGTTGAGCGCGGTCACGATCTCGTCGGTCGATTTCACGTTCTCGCGGCGCAAGGCCTCGCGCTCGAGGCTCGGCTGATAGGCGACGAAGGAGCCCGGCCGTTTCGCCTTGGCGCGATCGAGCGCCTCCTGCGCGCGGGCGAGAATCTCGGCGACATTGGCGGCGTGGCGCGGCGCCGTGACGCCGCCGACGGTCGCCATCACCGCGACCGGACCGACGCCGGTCATGACGACGTCGTCGCGGACAACCTTGAGGAAGCGCTCGGCGGCGTGGGTCAAATCTTCCGGCGTGCAATGTTTCAGGATGATGCCGAACTTGTTGCCGGAGAAGCGGCCAAGCTCGTCGTCCGCGCGCATCTTCGAGCGCAGTCGCTTGGCCACCGCGCCGATCACCTCATCGGCGATGCCGTAGCCATAGGCCTCGTTGACGCGCTGCAGATTTTCCACCGCAACCAGCAGGAAGCCGCAGGAGAATTGCGACCGGATGGATGCATCGAGCGCCGAGCTCAGAAGCTCGGTCAGATGCCAGCGATTCACTTCGCCGGTCAATCCGTCGAAGCGCGACAGATAGGCGAGACGCTGCTCGTGCTCGTGGCGCGCATTGATGGAGCGGATCACGCCATGCGCGCGGTCCGGCCTGCCGTCCGCGCCGGCGAACCAGCGGCCGCTGTCCTCGATCCAGAGCTTGGGCGAGCGCGGTCCGGAACGCAGGCAATACTCGACCTGATAGGGCACGCCCGCGCCGCCATCGCGCTCTTCTCCATGCATCACGGCATCAAAGCGCGTCTGCACGTTGCCGGGATCGAGCAGGCTCGCAAAAGAGCGTCCGGTTGCGATCAGCGCCGCATCGCGAATCCCGAGCACGGCGCAAGCATTGGACGACCATTGCAGCACATCGGGCTCGACACGCCATTCATAGACCGCCTCGCCGACCGAATAGAGGATGTCGTCTGCCTTGGGCAGCCTGGGCCGCGGCGGCGGACTGAGGGATGCCGGCGCGCGCGTGCGCTTGCGGCGCACGGCCCGTCTGAGCGTTGTCGATCTGGACTTCGTTTTCGACACGGCCGGTCCTCGATGGGAACGCCGCGTCCGCGCCAATCGTTGACATGGCGGCGGCAAACCGGGCGCAAGCTATCGGAAACCCCTAAAGAATTTGAAAAATGCGAAGTCCGGCGGCGCAACCATACCGCGAGAAGTGCGGCACGCCGATTGCGAGAGGAGAAGGAAGAAGGGCGATCTGTCCCAGTTCGATACAAGGGAGCGGTGGCGTTGCATTCTTCGTTTACCGAAACCGTACAGGGCAGCACCGACGGCGCGTCGACGCGTCTCGTCCCCGTACGCCTCGGCCCGACGGCATCCACTGCCGCCGGCAGCGCGGCGCGCCCCTCCGCAGCCTTCCTCGCACAGTTAATCGCCACCGCGCAGCAATGCCCGCAGACGCGCGAGCGCCGGCGCGCCGAGCCGTCGCACGCCGTGCATTGCTACACCGCCATTCGCGACGACAAGCCGCAGGCCGCCGCGTCCCTGCGGCAATCGCTCTGAAGACAATTCATATCGGCCGCGACGACTAATAGCCGAGCGCGCAGCCGTCCTTGCGCGGATCGGAGCCGCCGACCAGCACGCCGCGCTCCCAATCGATCCGGATCACCTGTCCGCCGCCGAACGGCAGTGGCCGTACCATCACGTCGTGGCCGCGGCTCTTGAGCCCTTCGACCGTCGCCGCCGGCATGCCGCGCTCGATCATCGTCTTGTCGCCATCGAAAAAGGCGCGCGGCGTGTCGAGGGCCTGCTGCACGTCCATGCCGTAATCGATCATGTTGCTCACGACATGCGCGTGGCCCATCGCTTGGTAGCCGCCGCCCATCACGCCGAAGGCCATGTCGCAGCGCCCGTCGCGGAAGGACAGTGCCGGAATGATCGTATGCATCGGCCGCTTGCGCGGACCGATCACGTTCGGATGATCGGGATCGACAACGAAGCCGTAACCGCGATTGTGCAGCACGATGCCGGTTTTCTCCGTGGCGATGCCGCCGCCAAAGGAGAAGAAAAGCGAATTGATCAGGCTCACCGCCATGCGATCGCGATCGACGACAGTCACGAGCGTGGTGTCGCCGCGCGGCGCGATCGTGCTCGGCAACGGCACGCGCTTGCTGCGATCGATATGGTCGGCCAGGTCGGCGGCGAACGCACGGTCGAGCAGGCGCGGCACCGTCACACGCATGAAGGCCGGATCGGCCACGTGCGTGTCGCGTACGGCATAGGCGAGACGCGCCGCTTCGAGCGCAATATGAAAACGCTCCGGTCCGACCGGATCGAGCGCGGCGAGATCGAAGCGTTCGAGGATATTGAGAAGAACGAGCGCCGTGACGCCCTGGCCATTGGGCGGGATTTCGACGATGTCGAGGCCGCGGTAATTGCCCGAGATCGGCGTCACATCGTCGCCGCGATGGGCCGCGAAATCCTCGCGCGTGAGCAGGCCTCCACTCGCGGCGAGCGTCGACACCATGTCGTCGGCGATCGGGCCTTCATACATCGCACGCGCGCCGTCCTTGGCGATGGCGCGCAAGGTCTGCGCCATCGCCGGGAAGCGCACGATGTCGCCGACCTGCGGGACGGCGCCGCCGGGGAGGCAATGCCTGGCGGCAGCGGCGTTGGCGCGTAACTTGTCCGCGGCGATACCCCAGTCATAGGCGACGCGCGGCGCGACCGGAAAACCATCCTCGGCAGCGCGAATGGCGGATTGCAGCGCGCGGTCGAGGCCGAAGCGGCCGTGACGCGAGAGGATCGCGTCCCAGGCATCGACAGCGCCAGGCACCGTCACGGCATGGACGGAATCCTCGGCGACCGAGCGCACACCCTGCGCGAGCAGCGTGTCGGCTTTCATCGCGGCGGCCGACCGGCCGGAACCGTTATAGCCCCACGGCTCTTCGCCGGGCTTCGCTACGAGGCAGAAACAGTCGCCGCCGATGCCGGTCATGGCCGGCTCGATCACCCCGAGAAGCGCGACAGCGGCGACAGCGGCATCCGCCGCGTTGCCGCCGGCGCGCAAGGTTTCGATGGCCGCGAGCGTCGCCAGCGGATGCGACGTCGCCGCCATTCCTTCGCGCGCGACGACGGGCGACCGGCCGGGCAAATGAAAGTCGCGGAACATCGCAGGTCCGGGATGAAAAGGCCGCGCCGGCGCTTATGACGAGGACGAGGAGCGCAGGGTCTCCGCCGCCTCGATACCGATATCGCGCTGTGCGGTGCGGATCGTCACGGAGAATCCGGCAATGACGTCGATGAGCGACATCAGCATGAGGATGAAGAAGGTCGATGTCGCCGCGACGCGCACGATCATGAACTCGCCGAGCATGACGATGAACAGCACGAACGACAGGATGTGATCCATGATCGCCTTGTTGCCGGTGCGCGTCGATTTCAGGATTTCGACGAACAGCAGCAACAGCCCGATCGTCAGCAGGATATCACTGAAGCTCACGCTCCAGTCGGCGCCGGAAATCATGTGCACCGAGAACAGCGCATCGGTCAGCCCGATGCGGAACAGAAGCACGACGACGTTGTAGATGGCGAACGGAACGAGGAGGAGCGGAAAGCCGATCAGATAGGTGGGCATTCCCCGCTCCCTCTTGCCGTCAGGCCTCGGTCTTCGCCTTCAGCACCTGCCGGCCCTTGTACATGCCGGTCTTCAGGTCGAGGTGATGCGGGCGGCGGAGTTCGCCGGAATCCTTGTCCTCGATATAGGTGGGCTGCTTCAGCGCGTCGGCGGAGCGGCGCATGCCGCGTTTGGACGGCGAAACTTTTCGCTTCGGCACAGCCATGAAACGGGTCTCCTTGCAACGGGTGGCGGCCGTTTCAGCGGCCGGCAATGTCGGGATCAGGGCGGGCTTATAGAGGAAGCCTCCCGCAAAGGCTAGTGCGGCGGGGGCGAATTGCCGCCGGGCCGAGCCTCACCGTCCGAGACATCCCGCCACCCAGGGCGATCGCGCCGCGCGGGTGCGATAGATGGCGGCGAGCCGGCGCACGGCGGGGCCCGGCCGGCGCGCATCGCGGACGACCGGATTGGGCAGGACGGCCGCGAGCAAGGCGGCCTGCGTCGCGTTCACCTCGCGGGCGGAAACGCCGAAGGCGTGCCGGCTGCCCGTCTCGACACCGAACTCTCCCTGCGGCCCCCATTGCGCGACGTTAAGATAGATTTCGAGGATCCGCCGCTTGGGCAGGACGAAATCGACCCAGAGCGCGAGGGGCAATTCCAGCGCCTTGCGCAGATAGCTGCGTCCCGGCCAGAGGAAGAGGTTTTTCGCCACCTGCTGGGTGATGGTGGAGGCGCCGCGCAGATCCTCCACATCTTCGGCGTCGCGCAGCGCATCGCGCAGGCCGGCAAAGTCGATGCCCGGATGACTGCAGAAGCGCGCATCCTCCGCAATCAGCACGGTGAGCGGCAGAACGCGCGGCATCGCGTCGATCGGAACGAAGCTGCGGCGCACTGCCCCGCCCGTGAGCCACCGCCCGAGCATCGGCGTGGAGACCGGATTGACGACAAGATAAAGCGGCGTCAGCAGGTAAGGCAGGAGGGCGATGAACAGGATCCCAAGCACCAAGGCGCGCGACACCCGCGCGGCGGCATTGGAATGCGTTCCGGCGATCGGGGAAAAGGTCATCGCGGCTCTTTCTTAGAGGAAAACCGGCAAAAGCCCACGCGCGAACAGGCCGGTATCTCCCGCGACCCGCTGTCGCTGCGATAAGCTCCGGTCTGCCCGATCCCGCCGCCTCAGGATGTCCGAGACGATGCCGGCCAAACAACGCTTCAAGATTCTGCGCATCATCACCGGCCATCGGCGGCTGTTCCTGTGCGTCGGCCTCGCGCTCGCCGTCTTCGCCGCACTGACCGGCCATGCGCAACTGCCGACGCGGATCCTGATCGCCTGGGATGCGAGCGTCCTCCTCTATCTCGGCTTTGCCTTCAGCACCTTCGCGAATTTCGACGTGAAGGAAGTGCGACTGCGCGCGGCGCAGGAAGACGAAGGCGCAGTCCTGCTTCTGTTCGGCACGATGGGCGCGGCGGTCGCGAGCCTCGGCGCCATCCTCGCGCTGCTTGGGAGCGCGAAAGGCCGGAGCGACGGGCACTCGATTTATCCGGTCTTTGCCGTCGGCACGATCATGCTGTCATGGGCGTTCATTCACACCGTGTTCGCACTGCATTACGCGCACGAATTTTACGGCACGGGCCACGACAGGAAACTGGGCGGACTGCGCTTTCCCGCCGAGGCGCAGCCGGATTACTGGGACTTCGTCTATTTCTCCTTCGTGGTCGGGATGACGTTTCAGGTCTCCGACGTGCAGGTGACGGGACGGCGCTTCCGCCATCTCGTCGTCCTGCACGGCATCATCTCCTTCGTCTTCAGCGTCGCGATCCTCGCGCTCGCGGTGAATATCGGCTCAAGCTTCATCTAGGGTGGATGCATGGCGAAAAAAGCATCAGCAAAAACGAAGCCGGCCAAGCGCGCGCCGGCAAAGAAGCTCGGCGCGATTACCGGCGATCTCATCAGCAGGAGATTGCGCAAGCTCTATACCGGCATCGTGCACGACATCATGCGCGGCATGGGGCTGAAGGATTTCACGCTGCCCGCGCCGATCCGCTCCTTCACCGTGGCACAGCCGATCGCCGGTCCCGTCTTCACCGTGCGCGGGCGCGTCGACCGCAACGCCGATCCGCACGAGACACTGCTCGCCTGGACCGGCTTTCTCTCGCAGGCAAAGCCCGGCCATGTCGTCGTCATCCAGCCGAATGACGACACCGTGGCGCATATGGGCGAACTCTCGGGCGAAACGCTGATGCGCAAGGGCATCCCCGGCGTCGTCATCGACGGCGGCGTGCGCGACGTGGAATTCCTCATCGACATGAAGCTGCCGGTCTATGCGCATTACGCGACGCCGCGCGACATCGTCGGCTATTGGCTGGTCGATGCCATGGAGGTGTCGATCACGATCGGCGCGGTCCCTATCAATCCCGGCGATTTCGTTATCGCCGACCGCGACGGCGTCATTATCGTCCCGCGCCTGCGCGCGGAGGAGATCGTCGCCGCCGCGGAAAAGGCGGTCTCGACCGAGAACAAGGTGCGCACGGCGATCCTTGCCGGCACCGACCCGCGCGAGGCCTATCTGAAATACGGCAAGTTCTGACAATCCGGGCCTTCCGCTTTTTCCCGCGAGCGCGGCGTTGCCGCGCCGGGCGCCGCTGCGCATAGTGTCGCGATGGTTGAAACCCTGCAGACCCTTCTGCTCCTCATCGGCGTCGTCGCCGCGGCCGCCGTCGTGGCGCGGCGGCTCGATGTCGCGCCATCGATCCTGCTGGTGATCGCCGGCATCTGCCTCGCGCTGACACCCGGCATCCCGCCGGTCGTGCTGGCGCCGGAGGTCGTGCTGCTCGTGATCCTGCCGCCGCTCATCTATTCCGCCGGCGTGTCGATGAGCTGGCGCGAGTTCCGGTTCAATCTGCGCCCGATCGCACTCCTTGCCTTCGGCTGCGTCGTATTCACCACCTGCGCGGTGGCGGCGGCGAGCCATTATCTTCTTGGATTGCCGTGGGCGGTCGGCTTCGTGCTCGGCGCCATCGTCGCGCCGCCCGATGTGGTCGCGCCGCTCGCGATCGCCCGCCGCCTCGGCCTGCCGCATCGAATCCTCGTGATCCTCGAGGGCGAGGGCCTCGCCAACGATGCGACCGCGCTCATTCTCTACCGCTTCGCCGTCGCCGCCGTCTCGACTGGCGTCTTTTCGATCGGCGAGGCGAGCGCGATCTTCGCGCTCATCGTCGTCGGCGAGATCGGCTACGGCATTTTCGTCGGCTGGGCGAGCCTGATGCTGCGGCGCTGGGTACGCGAGCCGCGCGTGGAAATCACGCTGTCGCTGATGACGCCCTATGTCGCCTATTGGGTCCCCGAACATCTCGGCGGTTCCGGCGTGCTTGCGACCGTCGCCTGCGGACTGTTCGTGAGCTGGCGCGGTCCGCTGCTCATTCCGTCGGCGACGCGGCTGCAGGGCATCTTCTTCTGGGATCTGTTTATCTATCTGCTCGAAGGCATCGTCTTTCTCGTCACCGGGTTTCAGGCACGCGAGCTTGTCGAGCGGGCGCATTCATTTCCCTGGGGCGATATCGGCATCGCCATCGCGGTGACCACGACGATCGTCATCGTCGCGCGCTTCGTCTGGATGTTTCCTGCGACCTATCTGCCGCGCTGGCTCATTCCGCCGCTGGCGCGCCGCGATCCCTCGCCGCCCTGGACCTATCCCTTCATCATCGCCTTCACCGGCGTGCGCGGCGTGGTCTCGCTCGCCGCCGCGCTCGCGATCCCCTACGTCACCGCCGCCGGTTCGCCGTTCCCCGAGCGCGACCTGATCGTGATCGTGACCTTCGGCGTCATCGTCATCACGCTCGTGGGACAGGGGCTGTCGCTGCCGACAGTAATCCGCTGGCTCGGGCTCGGCCGGCACGCCTATGCCGAGCGGCGGCGCGAACGCGAGGCCGAACGCGCCGCGCGGCTCGAAGTGATCGACGCGTCGCGCCAGCGCATGGAGAAGCTCGCCGAGGAGCGGCATCTCTCCGCAAAACAGATGAAGCTGCTCGAAGCGCGGCAGGAGCGCAGACGGCGCGAATTCGTGCCCGAACAGGAGCCGGAAACGCTGACCGCCCTGTGCGGCGACGAGGTGCTCGACCTCATCGGCTTCGAACGCGAGCACCTGCATCGTCTGCTGCGCGAGGGAAAGATCACTGACGAGACGCGACGACGGATCGAGCGCGAACTCGATCTCGAAGAGGCGAGCATCGCCCGCCGGCGCGACGAGGATTTGCTGCCGCTCTAAAGCGCGATCAGCCGCGCTGCGCCATGCGGCCGCGCCAGCGCCGCCAGGAGCCGCGCAGATACCCGTACAGCATCAGCCCGCCAATCACGGCGGCGATGATCGGCACCCAGACGATCACCGTGCCGACGACGAGCAGGAAAATGCCAAACCCGATCAGCGTGGCGATGATCATCGCCGCGATCATCGCGAACGGCCCCGGCCGCGCGACGTAGATGCGATAGACGCCGCTCATCGTCTCGGCCGAATACCAGCCGCTGCGCGGCTCCGCACCCGGCGGAATGATTTCCGGCTCGACGCGCGGCTTTTCCGGGCGGCGTGGAAACGACGTGATGTTGCTTTGATCCGACATGACACCCATCTATGCCGCCGCGCGGAAAACGGCAACGCCTGCGGCCAATCGACCAAAGGCGGAACGTAAACGCGGACGACGCATTGCTGCTTCGTTAGGCAGCCGGTGACTTTGATGGGGATCAATGATGGCGAAAGTGGACATTCTGCCGCCGCTACGGCGCGCGCGTACGCAGTCACGCCGCGAACGGCTTGAGCGGCTGGAATTCGTCGCCGCGCTGCTCGACACCGCGATCCTCATTCCCGGCACCAATGTGCGGTTCGGCCTCGACGCCATTGTCGGGCTCGTGCCCGGCATCGGCGACGCCGTCACCACGGCGGTCTCGGCCTGGATCGTGTACGAGGCGCATCAGCTCGGCGCGCCGAAGCATCTCGTTGCGCGCATGATCGGCAACATCACGCTCGATGCGCTCGTCGGCGCCGTGCCGGTCGCCGGCGACGTGTTCGACGTGATGTGGCGCGCCAATCGCCGCAACGTGCGTCTCCTGCGCGAGCATCTCGATCGCGCAGAGCGCTGAGTTTCACTCAAGCCGCAGGAACCTGCCGTCCGGCGGATCCCGCACCACGTTCTTCGCCAGATCCTCTTTCACCGCGCGCGCCGCCGGATCGTTGAGATCGGCGCCGTGCGCGACGAGAAGCTGGAGCAGATCCCATTCGCGCAGGCGGATGGAATTGTATTTCTTCGGCACGGCGATACGGTCGCGGTAGAAATAGACGAAGAGCGGTTCCTCGCCTTCATCGTTGGCGTGGCGGCCGCGCACGCGCGCATTGGGATCGACGATCTTTTCCTCGAGTGCCGATTTCAGCAGCGGAATCGCGACATCGCTGTGATCGCGCAGGCTCCGGTAGCTCAGATCGGCACTGTTGACGAATTCGACGAGATCGAGTGCACGGTCGGGATCGAACGGGCGCCGCTGCGCGATCCGCGCGGCCACGTCAGCCTTCCAGCGGTCGAAGTCGCGCAGGAAGGTTTCCTCGATCTGCCTGTTTTCGGCATCGCGCCGCGCATGGGCGCGCTGCTCCTGGATGCTGCCGGTGACCTGCGGGGCAAACCCCGCAAGCGTCGTGACGATAAAAAGACTTGCCAGCACCGGCGGCCGCGCCGATCCGCGCGCGGCAAAAACCATCAGCACCGTGGCGAAGCCGACCACGGCGAGCGCCGCAAAGGCGGCCGCGTCCGTTGCGCCCTGTGCAGGCGCCAGCAGATGGGCCAGCTTGTATAAGGCGATGTTGGCGGCCGCCGCCGCAGCAACGATCACTTGCGCGATGATAAGGATGACGGTCCGTCGCATCGATGACGTCTTCGCTCCGTCGACAGGCGACGCCTTAAATCACAGCTGTCGCCGGCGCGCGAGTCGAACGCTGCGCGCGCCGGCCAAGCAAAAGGCCGGGATATTTTATCCCGGCCTTCGAACGCATCACGAAAAAATCAACGCGCTTATTCCGCCGCGGTACGTCCTGCGCCGCTATGGCCGAAACGGTTCTCGATGTAATCGATCACCATCTTCTGGAAGTCCTTGGCAACGGTCTCGCCACGGAGCGTCGCGACCTTCTT
>CAZSAW010000372.1:0-9967 GCA_964604745.1 uncultured Hyphomicrobiales bacterium | reverse complement strand
GACCGTCGTCGCCATCGGCGAAGTGGTGCGCGGCGAAGGCGTGCGCGCCGACGGCCAACTCGATCTCGCGGGATGAATGCCATGGCACGCAAGCGCGTCGCCATTCTCATTTCCGGACGCGGCTCCAACATGGCCTCGCTGATCGCCGCGGCGAAGGACGAAAGCTATCCGGCCGAGATTGTTCTCGTCGTATCCAATCGCGCCGATGCCGCCGGCCTTGCGCGCGCGCGCGAGCACGGGATCGCGACCGAGGTCATCGATCACGCCCCGCACGGCAAGGATCGCGAATCCTTCGAACGCGCGCTGCAAACGACGCTGACCGCGCATCGCATCGAGCTTGTCTGTCTGGCCGGATTCATGCGCCTGCTGACGCCGTGGTTCGTCGGTCAGTGGTATGGGCGCATGCTCAATATCCATCCGGCGCTCCTGCCTTCGTTCAAGGGGCTCGACACGCACGAGCGCGCGCTCGCCGCCGGTGTGAAGATCCACGGCGCCACCGTCCATTTCGTCGTGCCGGAAATGGATTCGGGACCTATCATCGCGCAGGGCGCGCTCGCCGTCGCAGAGGGCGACACGCCGGACACGCTCGCCGCGCGCGTCCTGCAGATCGAGCACCGCCTCTATCCGCTGGCGCTCTCGCTTGTGGCTTCGGGACGCGTGACGATCGTCGATGGCCGCTGTGTCATTGATGGCGCCGCCGCGCCGGACGGCGTCCTGCTCGCACCGCACGCACCGGCCTGAAAACTCAAAAACCCCCGGGCTTGTCGACCGGGGGTTACGGGGCAATGCCCTGAAGCCGAAGGTTGGACGTCCGGCCTTGTTCGCGCGTTACGCTTACGAGACCCGCAAGTTTTCCGCAGAGCTCTTGCCGCGATTGGTGACGAGCTCGTACTCGACCGTCTGACCTTCGTTCAGAGTGCTGAGTCCGGCGCGCTCAACGGCCGAGATGTGCACAAACACATCCTTGTCGCCATCGACCGGCTTGATGAACCCGTAACCCTTCGTCGGGTTGAACCATTTGACGGTGCCTTTTTGCATCGTCGTCTCCTAGTGTCTCAAGTCAAAGATGACACGAGCGTGCTCGCTGCACGCCGCGCCACAACCCGGCTTTGGAGGATCCGAAACGATGCGCGTCAATGACGCGCTCAGGCCGGCTTGGCCAAAATCAGATTGCATCAATACGAGACCCGCGAAATGCGGCTGAAGCAAGACCTTTGGGCACGCGCATGTGCCTTGGATGCCACAACGGATGCTGCTTCGATGGGCATCGCCATCCGAAGTCATTGACCTCGGTGCGCATTTTAGAAGAATGACGCCCAAAGAGACCGCGCATTTCCTTTTTCAGATGCTTTTTCATGTGTTGGGCCGCGGGTGCGAGAGCGATGACCTCATCGGGTGCGATGCAACGCGACGCGCGCAAACACGATTTAGATCGATCTAGTTTGCTGCGCCGTCGGGCAATTGCCTCTGTCTTCGCCGTTGGCATGAGTTTTTGCGCCAGCCTGCCCGCTGCCGCGCAGCTTCGCCCGACCGACCCGACCGACACCAACGTCCATCTCTCCGGCGCTGCGGCTCTGTTCGACCTGACGACGCGCTTCCTGCGCCATCTCGGGACCGAGGCGCAGGACCCCTATGTCGGCGCGCCGCTCACGATCAATCCGACCGGCGAAGGCGCCGACACGCAGAGCTTCCAGCGCTATCGCGCGTGGTTCGAAGGCTATGGCCTCACCTCACGCATGAGCGCGCAGAACGAATTTCCCGGCGACCGCCGCAGGACCTTCGGCGGCGTCGCCGGTCTCGGTTACAGCCCGACCGCCGACATCTCGCTCGGTGCCTCGGTCGACCAGAGCCGCACGCATATCGACATCGTCGGCCTGCCGCAGAATGCCGCGATCGATCTGACGCAGGTCGGCGCGAATGCGGCCTTCCAGTCCGGCAAATGGTCGCTTGGTCTGGCCGCCGTGTACGGCTTCGGCAACATCGACACGCATCGCGACGATATCGGCCTGCCTGACACCGCCTCCTACGGCGTGCAGCTTTGGGGCGCGCTGGCGGAGCTCAGCTATTATATCGGGCTTGGCGATATGCGCATCGTGCCCAAGATCGGAATGGATGCGGCGCGCGTGCGCACCGATCCCTTCACCGAAACCGGCGGGCCGTTCGCCGTCTCCGGCAGCGAGCAGGTTTCGAGCCGCGCGCGCATCTTCGCCGGGGCGGAAATCGGCCGCACGTGGATCGTGGACAAGTCGCTGTTCGATCTGTCGGCCTATGGGCGTGGTGTCGACATCTATTGGCAGGATATCGGCGCGCTGCAGGTCACCGGCATTGGCTCGCCGGTCGTCGTGCAAGGGCTCGCCGAGTCGCGGCTCGGCGCGGATGCGGGAGCCGCCGCGACCTGGCGATTTTCGTCCGCGGCGAAGATCTACATCGCCTATGACGGGCGTTTCCGCGGCAATTTCACCTCGCATAACGGCACGATCGGCGCTGAATTCCGCTGGTGAACGCGATCATACGCGCGGCTTGATCCAGACCCTGTTGTCGTGGAAGGCCGCCCCGCCGAAGGGCGCAATCGGATCGGCGCCGGTGATGGTGTTGATGCCGCGCCCGTCCTCGTAGGCGTCGTTCGGCCAGATCGATTCCGCAATCAGCACGCCACGCCGCACGCCATCGAAATGCTTCGCGTGCAGCCGCACCTCGCCGCGCGTGTTGCCGAGAATGACCTTTGCGCCGTCCTCGATGCCCTGTGCGCGCGCGTCGTCGGGATGGATCATCAGCGTCGGCCGCTGTTCGCGCGCAAGCGAGGTCGGGGTCTCGGTGAAGGTCGAATTGAGGAAGTTGCGCGCGGGCGACGTCGCGAGCCTGAACGGATGCGCGGCATCCGCCTCCTCGATCGCCTCCCAGTGATCGGGCAGACGCGGCATGGTCGTCACCGGCCCCGCATGCCAGGGCGAGCGGAACGGCACGGTCGGCCAGTCCGGCTTGAAGCGGAATTTTCCATCCGGCCAGGCAAAGCCGTTGGCGTAATGCGCCGTCTCGAAATCCGGCTGGCAATCGATCCACCGATCGCGTTCGGGGCGCGCGAGATCGCCCCACCCTGAATGCTGCAAAGTCCAGTCGATCAGTTCGCGCGGGCTCATGGCGAAGGCCGGATGCGTCGCGCCGAGGCGCTTTGCCAGCGCTGCGATCACTTCGTGGTTTGAACGGCACTCGCCCGGTGCATCGACGAGCTTCGGTCCGAGCAGAATGTATTGATGGCCGCCGCCTTGATAGACGTCGTCGTGCTCCATGAACATCGTCGCCGGCAGCACGACATCGGCCATCGCCGCCGTCTCGGTCATGAATTGCTCGTGCACGCAGACGAAAAGATCGTCGCGCGCGAAGCCGCGCTTGACCTTGTCCTGTTCGGGCGCAACCGAGACCGGATTTGTGTTCTGGATGAGCAAGGCCGTGACCGGTGGGCCGCCATACAATGTCGAGGGCTCGTCACGGAGAATATCGCCGATGCGGGACTGATCGAGCACGCGCACGTTCGGATCGCGCGCGTCTAGCCCTTCGATCATCGTCTTGTCCCAGTGAAAGATCGCCCCGTTGTTGTGGAAGGCGCCGCCGCCCTCGTAGCGCCACGCGCCGGCAACGGCAGCGATGCAGCTTGCCGCATGCATGTTCGTCGCGCCGTTGCGCGAGCGCGAGAAGCCGTAGCCGAGACGAAAATAGGCGCGCGGCCGCTCGGCGACCAATTGCGCAAACGCCTTGATGGTTTCGACCGGACAGCCGGTGATGTGCGATGCCCATTCGGGCGTACGCGTTTGCAGATGCGCCTCGAGCTCATGCGGCGCATCGGTGAAGCGCTCGAGATAGTCCCAGTCCGCCTTGCCGTCGCGGAACAGGCAATGCATCACCGCGCAGGCGAGCGCGCCATCGGTGCCGGGCCGCACCAGCACCGGCAAGTCTGCCTGCTCCATGGTCGCGTTCATGTACACATCGACCGCAACGATTTTCGCGCCGCGTTCCTTGCGGGAGCGCACCGCGTGCGTCATCACATTGACCTGCGTATTGACCGGATTGGTGCCCCAGATCACGACGAGATCGGAGCGTCCCATCTCGCGCGGATCGGGTCCGGCGAGACGGCCGGTTCCGGCGATGAATCCGGTCCATGCCGGATTGATGCAGATGGTCGAATGAAAACCGGAATATTTCTTGACGTGGCGCAGACGGTTGATGCCGTCGCGCATCACGAGCCCCATCGTGCCGGCATAGTAATAGGGCCACACCGTTTCCGCGCCATGGCGCGCTTCGGCGGCAAGAAAATTTTCGGCGACGAGATCGAGCGCGTCGTCCCAGGAGATCGGCGCGAACTCGCCCGACCCTTTCGCGCCGACGCGGCGCAGCGGCCGGGTCAAGCGGTCGGGATGATGGATGCGCTCGGTGTAGCGCGCGACCTTCGCGCAGATGACGCCCGCGGTGTAGTCGTTTTCCGCGGCACCGCGCACGCGGCCGATGTTCCGGCCGTCGAGCACCTCGACTTCGAGCGCACATGTCGATGGGCAGTCATGCGGACAGACGGACGCGGCGATTGCAATCGGCACCGGCCTGTTCATGAAACCCTTCCGCTAGACGTCGCTCGCTCCGGCCTCTGGCCGCTTGATGCGGAATAGAACATATCCGACGACGACGACAAAGACTGCGCCGGCGGCGGCCGTCCAGAATTCCAGCCGATGCGCCAGCGTCTGGCCGAGCCAGTCCGCCACCGCGCCATCCTTGGCCATGATGTCTCCGGCGACCCAGCCGAGCAGCCCCGCTCCCGCCCAGACCAGCACCGGGAAACGTTCGAGCAAGGCCATCAGCAGCGCGCTTCCGGCGACGATCAGCGGAATGCTGGTGGCGAGGCCGAACACGATGAGCGAGGTCTTGATCGCCGCCGCGTGGGTCAGGTCGACGCGCGCCGCCGCCGTTTCCGCCGACGCGGCGATGGCGATGACGTTGTCGAGGCTCATGACGATGTCGGCGATGACGACGATGCGCACCGCGCGCCACAGATTGTCGGCCGCGGCGATCGCATCTTCCCCGTCGCTGTCTTCCGGCACGACGAGCTTGATCGCTACCCACAGAAGCAGAAGTCCGCCGGCGAGCTTGATGTAGGGATATTCCATCGCCTGCGCGATCACGAGCGTGAAGATCACGCGCAGAAGCACGGCTGCGCCGGCACCGAGCGCCATGCCCCACATGCGCTGGCGCGGCTGCAGCAGCCGGCAGGCGAGCGCGATGACAACCGCGTTGTCGCCCGACAGCACCATGTTGACGCCGATGATCTGTCCGACGGCGAGCCAGAAGGCCGGTTGGCTGAAATCCTCAAACAGGAATTCCACGCAGAGCCCCCTCTTTTCAGATCAGCGGCCGCGCGCGATCGCGCGCCGTCGGGTCGTCAGCCAACAATCTCGTTGCCGGAGAAGAACTGGGCGATTTCCTTCGCCGCCGTATCGGGTGCATCGGATCCGTGCACGGAATTCTCGCCGACCGATTTGGCGTGGACCTTGCGGATCGTTCCGTCGGCGGCCTTGGCCGGATCGGTCGCGCCCATCACCTCGCGATATTTCGCGATCGCGTTCTCGCCCTCGAGCACCTGAACCACCACCGGCCCCGACGTCATGAACTGGACGAGTTCGCCGAAGAACGGCCGCTCGCGATGCACGCCGTAGAAGGTCTCGGCCTGATCGCGCGACATGCGAATGCGCTTTTGCGCGACGATGCGCAGCCCCGCCTTCTCGATCATCGCGTTGATGGCGCCCGTGAGATTGCGCGCCGTGGCATCCGGCTTGAGGATCGAAAAGGTACGCTCGATCGCCATGTCTCGTCCTTGATTGTGGGAAGGTTGAAGAAGCGTTGCGGGATTGTGGCGGCTTATAGCCATCGGCCGGAAACCCGGCAAGTGCGGCCGTTCAGACAGCCCTCAGCCGAGTTGTCGCATGAAAACACGTGTTTTTGCGGGGGCTCTCCCCGGCCGCAGCGCGTTTGAACCTTCCGGCGCGGCGCCCCGACAGAGGGCCATCGGATGTACGACACATCCCTCAAACAGGAGAGACCAATGTTTCGCAAGATTTCCTTCGCGCTGATTGCGGCGCTTGCCGTCGGCACCGCCGCTCTGTCCCCGACCGCCGCTTCGGCGAAGCCGTGGGGCAAGGGTTGGCATCCTCACTACGGCATCGGCTTCGGCGCCGGCCTGATCGGCACCGCCATCGTCGCCGACGCGATGTCGAGCTGCTACGTGCAGCGTTGGGTCGAGACGCCGAAGGGCCCGCGCCTGCGCACCTTCTATGTCTGCTACTGAGCGTCCCGCTCGGATCGCAGCGTTCGTCCGATAGTCCCGGTCTCGCAAGAGGCCGGGATTGTCGCATCAGGCGCGTTGATCGCACCGATCAGGGAAATCGTCTTCGCAGCACGCGCTCGCCGGCGTAACGTCCGCGTCTGTTGCGAGGTGACGACATGAAATCGCGCTATGTGATGTTTGCCGGCTACAATCGCTGGGCCAATGAACGCATCTACGCCGCCGCTGCAAAGCTTGCAGATAACGACTACCGCGCCGACCGCGGCGCCTTCTTCAAGTCGGTGCACGGCACGCTCAATCACATGGTGGTCGCCGACCGTATCTGGATGCGGCGCTTCACCGGAACGGGCGATTCGCCCTCCCGTCTCGACGCCATTCTCTACGAGGACTTTGCAGCGTTGCGCGCCGCGCGGGGTGCCGAGGATGACCGCATCGTCGTCTGGATCGATTCGCTGAGCGAAGAACAATTTGCGCAAGCCTTCCGCTACCGCACGCTGACCAATCCGGCGACGATCGAGCAGGAGCGCGCGTCCGCGCTCGATCATTTCTTCAATCACCAGACGCATCACCGCGGGCAGTTGCACGGTCTGCTGACGACGATCACGGGCGACGCGCCGTCGCTCGACCTGATCCTGTTCCAGCGCGAATCCGGGCTCGGCAGCGCGCGAAAGCTCGACTGACGCCTTTTTGCGATTGCGCCGCGCGGCTCTTCCCGTCATTAAGGCGCCATGCTGGTCATCGACGATCTGTCGGTCCGGATCGCCGGACGGCTTCTCATTGAAAACGCGTCGGCGCGCCTTCCCGAAGGCGCACGCGTCGGCCTGGTCGGCAGGAACGGCACCGGCAAGACGACGCTGTTCAACGTCATCGCCGGCGACCTCTCCTCCGAACACGGCAATATTTCGCTGCCGGCACGCGCGCGCATCGGCCGGCTCGCGCAGGAAGCGCCGAACGGGCCGGAAAGCCTGATCGAGATCGTGCTCGCTGCCGACCATGAGCGCGCCGCGCTGATGGCGGAAGCCGAGACGGCGCAGGATCCGGACCGTATCGGCGAAATCCACACGCGCCTCGCCGATATCGGCGCGCATGCCGCACCGGCGCGCGCCGCCTCAATCCTCTCCGGCCTCGGCTTTTCGCAACGCGATCAGGCGCGCCCATGCGCGGAATTTTCCGGCGGCTGGCGAATGCGCGTCGCGCTCGCCGCGGCGCTCTTTGCCGCGCCCGATCTTCTCCTGCTCGACGAGCCCACCAACTACCTCGATCTCGAAGGCACGCTCTGGCTCGAAGAACATCTGGCGCGCTACCGCAGCAGCGTGATCGTGATCAGCCACGACCGCGACCTGCTCGACCATTCGATGAACTTCATTCTGCATCTGCTCGGCGGCAAACTGACGCTCTATCGCGGCAATTACTCCCAGTTCGAGCGGCAATGGCGCGAACGTCAGATGCTCGACATGAAATTCGCCAAGAAGCAGGAAGCCCAGCGAAAGCACCTGCAGGCTTTCGTCGACCGCTTCCGCGCGAAGGCGTCAAAGGCACGGCAGGCGCAATCGCGCCTGAAGCTTCTTGCCAAGCTCGAACCCGCAGCGGCAATCGTCAACGACGAGGTGCGCGGCATCGACATCCCGCCGCCCGACAGGCTTCTCTCCCCGCCGATCATCGCGCTCGACGATGTCTCGGTCGGTTACGAGCCGGACAAGCCGGTGCTGCGCGATCTCTCGCTGCGCATCGACAACGACGACCGCATCGCTCTCCTCGGCGCCAACGGCAACGGCAAGTCGACGCTGGTGAAGCTTTTGGCCGAGCGCCTCGCGCCGATGGCGGGCAAGGTGGTGCGCGCCGAGAAACTGAAAGTCGCCTATTTCGCACAGCACCAGCTCGACGAATTGCGTCCGCGCGAAAGCGTCTATGACCACGTGCGCTCGCTGATGCCCGACGCGCCGGAAGCGAAAGTCCGCGCCCGCGCCGGCGCCATCGGCTTTTCCGGCGACGCCGCCGACACGGCGGTCGGAAAATTGTCGGGCGGCGAGAAGGCGCGGCTCATGCTCGGGCTTGCGACCTTCGCCGGACCGCATCTCGTCATTCTCGACGAGCCGACGAATCATCTCGACATCGACAGCCGCGCCGCCCTGATCGACGCGATCAACGACTATCCCGGCGCCGTCATCCTCGTCTCGCACGACCGCTATCTGCTCGAAGCCTGCGTCGACCGGCTCTGGCTTGTCGCCAATGGCAGCGTCGAGCCCTATGACGGCGATCTCGACGAATATGGCCGCCTGGTTCTGTCCGACCGCGGACGCGAGGGCAACGGGGCGGCGCAGAAAGAACCGACGCGCCCGGACGGCGCCGAGGTTCGCCGCACGGCGCAGCAAAGGCGCTCGGAGATGGCAGCCCTGAAGAAACGGGTGGCCGCAGCGGAAGCGGAGACGCAGCGGCTGAACGCCGAAATCACCAGGCTCGACGCCGCCCTCGCCGCGCCCGGTCTGTTCACGCAGAATCCGGCCAAGGGCGCGTCGCTTGCGAAAGCGCGCGCGGACGTCGCAGCGCGACTCGCGCAGGCCGAGGACGAATGGCTTCTCGCCAGTTCGTCCTACGACGCAGCCAGCGCCTGAGTTGAAGCGAGTTGAGCGACCGCGCTAGTTCGTGCGCAGTGGCGGCGGGCTCGGCCAAGCCTGCGTCTGCGTGCCCTGACCCTGCTGCGGTGACGGCCACGGCGCCGCCTGTTGTGTCGACTGCGCCTGCGATTGCGGCGGCGGCGGCGCGGGCCATTGGGTGTCGTCGGTCTTCGCCGCCTGTTTGGTTTTTGGCTTGGCGGGCTTGGGCTTGGGCGCGGCCGCGGTCTTCTTGGCGGGCTTCACCGGTTTTTTCGGCTTTTCCGGTTCGGCGACGGCCACGCGCTCGATGGTGAAGAGGCGGCCCTCCCGGAAACGGTAGATGCCCGCGCGTTCGCCGTGCATGTAGGTCAACACGACGGAGCGCTCGCCGCGCTCGTCGGCGCCGAGATCGACTTTCTCCGGCGCACCGGCGCGACGCGCGACCTCGCATTCGGTCATGCCAAGCGCGATGCCGCCGCTCGGCTGCATCATCTCGCCGGGCGTGCCCGGCGCACCGGCCGCCGCGGGCGCCTCCGGATTCTCGCCCTGCGCCGCACCGGTCGTGGAAGCCGTGACGTCGACGGCGCTGGTCGATGCATTGGCGGTCGCAGCGCAACTGCCATCCGCGCCGATATAGTCCTCCGCGCCCAGAACGCGCGACGCTTCGAGCCGCGTGCTCGCCGGCGTGGGTGAATCGGATTTCGAGAAAAGGTCGCCGGCCTTGGCGAAGGGATTATAGTCGGACAGGGAACTCGCGCAGGCGCCAAGCGACAGGCAGATCACCCCCGTCACTGCTCCCCGCCAGACCCGCCATGTGAGCGGAAAAAGCCGCACGCACACCCCCGACCCGATGCAAGTTCGGCTCACGACTGAGCTTAGTTTTAAGTCACCATCGTGGCGACAATCAACCCGCTACCGCATTCGCGGACAAGATCGTTAACGTGGAACGCCCCCCTGCCGCCACACGTTTGACCAAAGACAAAGCACGATCAAGCGGATTGAGCCATGGTTCGCAAAACAACCCGCAAACATCATTCCACAAGAAAAAAGG
>CAZSAW010000371.1:0-22384 GCA_964604745.1 uncultured Hyphomicrobiales bacterium | reverse complement strand
GCCCGCGAGCTTCAGGCCGAACGGCATCGGCAGCGCCTGCTGCAGCCAGGTGCGTGCCACCGTCGCGGTGTCGCGGTGTTTTCGCGCGAGCGTGCCGAAGCCTGCGCTGGCGCGGTCGAGATCGGCGATGAGCACGTCGATCGCCGCGCGCAGTTCGAGGACGAGCGCGGTGTCGATGATGTCCTGGCTGGTTGCGCCGAAATGGACGAAGCCCGCCGCCTTCGCATCCTTTTTCTGCACCTGCGCGGTCAGCGCCTTGACCAGCGGGATGGCGATATTGCCGCTTGCGGGGCCCGCGTCGCCAAGCGCGGCGATGTCGAAATTTTCGGCGCGGCAGGCCTGCGCGATCGGTGCGGCCGCTGCCGCCGGGATCACGCCGCTCGCGGCCTCGGCGCGCGCGAGTGCGGCTTCGACGTCGAGCATGCGCTGCAGGCGCGCCGTATCGGCGACGATCGTGCGCATAGCCGCGCTGGAAAAGAGCGGTGCTAACAGAGAGGAGGACATCGCGGATGTCATAGCAACAATCGGCGGGCGAATCCCGATTTTGAGCGGTCCCACACTAGGCAGCGCGATCCTTGCCGCCAACCCCATGCTAGGGTTGCGCGCCACGCGATTGCGGGACGGCCAAGAAGCGACTAGGTGGACGCCTCGGCTCGGCAGCGAGCCGGACCGTGATCGATGTGTGAAGGAGCATTTCCATGGCCATGACGATGACCGGCGAAGTCGATCTGCCTGCGGCGCGCGAAGTCGTCTGGGCGAAGCTCAACGATCCGGAGGTGCTGAAGGCCTGCATCCCCGGCTGCGAGCAGCTGGACAAGACCAGCGATACCGAATTCCAGGCCGTCGCCACGAACAAGATCGGACCCGTGAAGGCAACATTCAAAGGCAAGGTCACGCTCTCCGATCTAGACCCGCCGAACGGCTACAAGATTTCAGGGCAGGGTGAAGGCGGCGTGGCCGGCTTCGCCAAAGGGGGCGCGACCGTGACGCTGACGCCCAAGGACCAGGGCACGTTGCTCAGCTATAGTGTCGAGGCGCAGATCGGCGGCAAGCTCGCGCAGCTCGGCCAGCGGCTCATCAACGGGGCTGCCAAGAAACTAGCGGACGATTTTTTTGCGAGATTCGCCGACGCGGTGAAGTCGGGTTAGTCGATGCATGTCCTGAGCCTCAACAGTCACATCGCATTGGTCGAAGGGCGTGACGGTTATTTCCTCGTCAATCGCAAGGACGTCTATATCGGGCAGTCGATCATCATCTATGGCGAGCATGGCGGGCTCGAAGCCGCATTCCTCAAGCGGCTGGTGAAACCGGGCGATCATGTCATCGAGGTTGGCGCAAATATCGGGGCGCATACCGTCGGCCTCGCGAAGGCGGTCGGGCCGCAAGGCCAGGTTCATGCCTTCGAGCCGCAGCGCGGTTGTTTCGCATTGCTGCAGGCGCAGATCGCGCTCAACCAGCTTGGCAATATTCACGCCTATAACGCCGGCGTCGGACGCGCGGCAGGCCGGCTGTTTGTTCCCGCGGTCAATTATACCGAGACGGGAAATTTCGGCGGAGTGTCGTTGTTATCCAGTCGGGCGCAAGGCGCCGAGGAAATCGAAATCGTCCCGCTCGACCAGCGTTTCGCCGATCAGCCTTGCGCTCTGCTCAAGATCGATGTCGAAGGCATGGAAGAAGACGTCATCCGGGGCGCCGCGAATCTCATCCGCAATCAGCGCCCTCTTCTTTATGTCGAGAATGACCGCCCGGAGAAGTCGAAGGCGCTCGTCGCCGCCATTCTTGAACGCGGGTACAGGCTCTGGTGGCACATCCCGACGCTGTTCAATCCGGATAATTATTTCGGCGTGAAGGAGAACGCCTACGGAGGCGTCGGATCGTTCAACATGCTCTGCGCGGCCACGCCACACGAGATGACGGCTGGCCTTGTCGAGATCAAATCGCCCGACGATCGCCATCCGCTCGCGCCCGAGCCCAAGGCAGCGATGAGCCTCAGCTACACGATCACGCGCTAAAGTCCGGCGCGCCGCACGCGCGCCGCACCGGAATCCGGATTGTGTCTGCTACACTTGCCGCTGCATCACGGGCAGGGGTGCCGCTCGCCGTCATAGCCGAGATAGGTCCCGCTCGACGGGTCGTATGAACGGTAGCGCTGCTGACAATAAGCAATCGCACCATTATCGACCGGCGGGCCGCTATAAGCGTAGCCCGGGCCATAGGCGTAACCGGGCGCGTAAGCGTAGCCACCGTATCCGTAATACGGGCCGGATAACGCGCTTCCGAGCGCGAGACCTGCGCCGAAGCCGGCCCACGGACCAAACCATCCGCCCCGATGCCAGCCGCCATGATGCCAACCGTTGTTGAAGAACGGCCGCGCCGAGGCAGGCGTTGCGACGGCCGCTACGGCGGCGGCCAAGGCGACTGCGCTTGCACAGGCAGTAATCTTGCTTCTCATTTTGCCTCCAATTGATTTTGATTGGTCCAGGCCGAGCCGCGGCCCGACCAGACTGCGGGGGTTAAAGCCCGACCGCGCACCGATGTTTCGTGAAATCTGCTTCACGATTGCGGGCGCAGGTGATGATGACGATCTCGTGTCGCGAGACTGACGACAATGCGTCGACCGAGCCACAGGCGCCGCTTGAAGATGCTTTGTCGCATGGGTGCCGCTCTCTTGACCCGATATGCTTTCGCGGTTCAGACTTGTTCCGGTTCTAATCAAGGCCTTCGCGGCAGATTGGCGCTCCATTTTCCGGAGCCTGATCGCAACAATGTGGCGCCGCGCGAGGCCAGTTCGGGAGGACGAAGATGCCGGCCGTCTCCATGACGGTGAACGGGAAACCCGTCACCGCCGATGTCGATTCGCGGACATTGCTTGTTCAATATCTGCGCGAAAATCTGCGCCTGACCGGCACGCATGTCGGTTGCGATACGTCGCAATGCGGTGCTTGCGTCGTCCATGTGAACGGACACGCGCGCAAAGCCTGCACCATGTTCGCCTGGCAGGCGGAAGGCGCGAAGGTCACCACCATCGAGGGCATCGCCAGCGGATCGCAATTGCATCCAATGCAGGAAGCCTTCCGTGAGAATCACGGGCTGCAATGCGGCTTCTGCACGCCGGGCATGATCATGGCGGCGATCGACATGGTGAACCGGCTGGGCAACGAGCTCGACGAACAGACCATTCGTCACGAGCTGGACGGCAATCTCTGCCGCTGCACCGGCTATCACAATATCGTCAAGTCGATTGCGGCCGGCGCGCGCGCCATGAAGAGCGGAACGCGTCAGGCCGCCGAATAAACAAAATTGGACGACGTCCAAGGGAGGACACCGCCATGAGCGTGACCGGGATCGGCGCGGCGGTACGCCGCAAGGAAGACTTCCGTTTCATCACCGGCAAGGGACAATATACCGACGACATTTCGCGGCCCGGCGAGGCACGCGCTTATTTCCTGCGCTCGCCGCACGCGCATGCGAAGATCAAGCGTCTCGACGCCAAGGCCGTGGCCGGCATGCCCGGCGTCGTCGCCGTGCTGACGGGAGCCGACCTCGCCGCCGACAAGATCGGCAACCTGATCTGCGGCTGGATGATCCATTCCAAGGACGGCTCGCCGATGAAGATGTCGGCGCACCCGGCGATCGCGGCGGAGAAGGTTTGTTATGTCGGCGATCCGGTGGCGGTGGTGATCGCCGAGACGCTGGCGCAGGCGAAGGACGCGGCGGAAAAGATCGCGGTCGACTACGAGGTGTTGCCGGCGGTTGCCGATCCGGCCAAGGCGAAATCCGGCCGGCAGATTCACGAGGTCGCGCCGAAGAATACGATCTACGAATGGCATCTGGGCGATGCCAAGGCGACGGACGCGGCAATCGCGGCAGCCAAGCATGTCACGAAGATCGATCTGACAAACAACCGGCTCATTCCGAACGCGATGGAGCCGCGCGTCGCCATCGGCGAATACGACGCTGGCAGCGAAAGCCTGACGCTCTGGAATACGACGCAAAATCCGCATGTCGCACGCCTCGTCATTTCCGCCTTCGTCGGCATGGCGCCGGAGCACAAGCTGCGCGTGATCGCGCCCGACGTCGGCGGCGGCTTCGGCTCGAAAATCTTCATCTACCCGGAAGAGGTCGTCTGCCTGTGGGCGGCGCGCCGCACCGGGCGGCCGGTGAAGTGGACATCCGATCGCTCCGAGGCGTTTCTCGCCGACGCGCATGGACGCGACCACGTCACGCACGCGGAGATGGCGTTCGACGGGGCGGGCAAGATCACGGCGCTGAAGGTGCACACGATTGCCAATCTCGGCGCCTACATGTCGACCTTCTCGTCCTCGATCCCGACCTATCTCTACGCAACGCTGCTGTCGGGCCAGTACGCCATCCCGAACATCTATTGCGAGGTGGATGCGGTCTATACCAACACTGTGCCGGTCGATGCCTATCGTGGCGCGGGGCGCCCGGAGGCGACCTTCGTCGTCGAGCGGCTCGTCGAATGCGGCGCGCGCGAGCTCGGCATGGATCCCGCAGAACTGCGGAAGAAGAACTTCATCACGTCGTTCCCGCATCAGACGCCGGTCATCATGACGTATGACGCGGGCGATTATGGCGCCTCGCTGACCAAGGCGATGGAGCTTGCCGACGTGAAAGGGTTTGCCAAGCGCAAGGCGGACGCGGCGAAGAGCGGCAAGCTGCGCGGGCTTGGCTATTCGACCTATATCGAAGCCTGCGGCATCGCGCCGTCACAGGCGGTCGGCTCGCTCGGTGCCGGCGTGGGCCTTTGGGAAAGCGCCGAGGTGCGCGTCAATCCGACCGGCAGCATCGAAGTGCTGACGGGTTCGCATGCGCACGGGCAGGGCCATGAGACGACATTCGCGCAACTCGTCTCGGATCGTCTCGGCGTTCCGATCGAGAATGTGTCGGTCGTGCATGGCGACACCGACAAGGTGCAGTTCGGCATGGGCACGTACGGCTCGCGCTCGGGTGCCGTTGGCATGTCGGCCATCGCCAAGGCGCTCGACAAGATCGAGGCCAAGGCGAAGAAGGTTGCCGCGCATATGCTCGAAGCGTCGGAAGGCGATATCGAGTTCAAGGACGGCAAGTTCACGGTTGCCGGCACCGACAAGTCGGCCGGCTGGGGCGACGTCACGCTCAATGCCTACGTCGCGCACAAATTCTCCGGCCAGGAGCTTGAGCCCGGGCTGAAAGAGGGCGCGTTTTATGATCCTACAAATTTCACCTTCCCCGCCGGCTGCCACATCTGCGAAGTGGAAGTGGACACGGAAACCGGATCGACGCGGATCGTGAACTGGACCGCGGTCGACGATTTCGGCGTGCTCATCAATCCAATGATCGTCGAAGGCCAAGTGCATGGCGGTATCGCGCAGGGCGTCGGCCAGGCGCTGCTGGAAAATGCCGTCTACGATCAGGACGGTCAGCTCGTCTCCGGCTCATTCATGGATTACTCGATGCCGCGCGCGGAGAACGTTCCGTCGTTCAAGGTCGGCGTGACGGTGACGAAGTGTCCGTCCAACCCGCTCGGCATCAAGGGCTGCGGGGAGGCGGGCGCGATTGCCGCGCCGGCCGCCGTCATCAACGCCATCACCGATGCGATCGGAACCGAGAAACTGGCGATGCCCGCAACGCCTGCGGCGGTATGGTCCGCGCTGCAGACATCGCCGATGCGGCAGGCCGCGGAATAGGAGTTAGCACGATGTACGCCTTCAATTTCGAACGTCCGACCACGCTGAAAGACGCGGTCAGCCTGCTCGCCAAGAACAGCGAGGCGAAGCTTCTTGCCGGCGGGCATTCGCTCATCCCGGTGATGAAGTTGCGGCTCGCCAGCCCGAATGTGCTGGTCGATCTCTCGCGCATTCCGGAATTGTCCGGCATCAAGGTGAGTGGCGATGCGGTGGTGATCGGTGCGACGACGACGCACGCGCAGGTCGCCAATTCGAAAGAGATCAAGGCCGCGATGCCTGCGCTCGCCTCGGTGCCGGCCTCGATCGGCGATCCGCATGTCCGCCTCGCCGGCACGATCGGCGGCTCGGTCGCCAACAACGACCCGAACGCCGACTATCCGGCGGCGTGCCTCGGTCTCGGCGCGACGATCCTGACATCGAAGCGCAAGATCACCGCCGACGATTTCTTCGAAGGCATGTTCGCCACCGCGCTCGAGGCGGATGAGATCATCACCGCCATCTCATTTCCGGTGACGAAGACGGCGGCCTATCAGAAATTCCGCCATCCGGCGTCGGGCTTCGCGCTGGTCGGCGTGTTCGTCTCGAAAGGTGCGGGTGGCGTGCGCGTCGCCGTCACCGGCGCGGGCGCGAATGGCGTATTTCGCGTGAAGGCTTTTGAGGATGCGCTGGCGAAGGATTTCTCGCCGAAGGCGATCGAGGGCATCAAGGTGCCCGCCGACGGCCTCAACAGCGACATCCACGCCAAGGCGGATTATCGCGCGCACCTGATCGGCGTGCTTGCGCGCCGCGCGGTGGCTGCGGCGAAGGGATAGTCCTTCGCCGGGGCGGCGAGGGATGTTGAAGTGGATCGCTAGCCGAACAGGCCCGGCAGGACCGGCTCGCCGATCCGCACGCCTTCGAGCGCGAGCAGTTTTTCCTTGGTCGCCGCGCCGCCGGGCGCGGAGAAGCCGCCGATCTTGTTGCCGGCCGCCAGCACGCGATGGCAGGGAATGATGACCGGCACGGGATTGCTGCCCATGGCCTGTCCGATCTCGCGCGCGTCACTGACGCCGATCCGTTTGCCGAGTTCGCCATAGGTGACGGTTTTGCCCCAGCCGATTTTGCGCAATTCGTCATAGATCACGCCGCGCAGCGGATCGACGTCGCGCAGGTCGGTCGCGATTGCGGTGAAGTCGGGCTTCTCGCCGGAGAAATAACGCAGAAGCTCGGCGACTGCCGCACGGATCGGCGGTGGCAACTCGCCTTGCGCTTTCGCAGCGTTGCCGAGCCGCGCCGTGAGACGTGCTTCCGTCTTGCGCGCATCGTTCGCCGGAAGCTGAAGCCGCACAATGCCGCGCTCGTTCCAGGCGATACCGCAGACGCCGATGGCGGTGTCGAAGAGGTGATACTGGGTCGCGCTTGTCACGATGTCCTGCTCAGGCCGGCGCCTTGTCGAGTTCGCTGAGAAGATCGTGCAGATCGATCGGATCGCGCGTCATCTCCAACTTGCCCTGCGCATTCAGGGGCCATTCCTCTTTCGGCCGGTCGCGATAAAGCTCCACGCCGTTGTCATCCGGGTCGCGCAGATAGAGCGCCTCGCTGACCCCGTGATCGCTCGCGCCTTCGAGTGGGATGCGCGCCTCGATCAGCCGGCGCAACGCGTCGGCGAGAAGCCGTCGTGTCGGGTAGAGAATGGCGACATGGTAAAGGCCGGTCGTGCCCGGCGCAGGCGGCGGGCCGCCGCGGCTTTCCCAGGTATTCAGCGCGATGTGATGGTGGTAACCGCCAGCGGAGAGGAAAACGGCGCCGGGCCGCGTCGTCGTCACCTCGAAGCCGAGGACGTCGCGATAGAATTTCAGCGATCGCTCGAGGTCGGCGACCTTGAGATGGACGTGGCCGATGCGCACGCCCGGATCGATGGGAGGATTTGTCATGGGTCGCACCCGATGCAATTTGGCCGTCGAACGCCGATATGTAACTGATACGCCATCCGCGCAATGAAGCCACCCGATTTGTCCACCTCGTCAGCAGACCGCGAATTGGGCTAAGATATTGACATGACACAAAATAATCAGTCCGCGCTGCCTGGTTCGATCGACGCCACGCTCGATCTGCTGAAGCGCGGCGACTATCTCGCCGACCGCTCGCTGGCGACCGTGCTGTTTCTGGCGCTGAAGATGGGCCGGCCGCTGTTTCTCGAAGGCGAGGCCGGTGTCGGCAAGACAGAGATCGCCAAAGTCCTGAGCGCGACGCTCGGGCGAAAACTCATCCGCCTGCAATGCTACGAGGGCCTCGACGTGTCGGCGGCGGTGTATGAGTGGAATTACGCCGCGCAGATGATAGCCATTCGCTTGGGCGAAGCCGAAGGCACGACCGATCGCGAGCGGCTTGAGCACGACGTCTTTTCCGAGCGCTTTCTGATCAAGCGGCCGCTGCTGCAGGCGCTCGAGCCCGATCCGGCCGGCGCGCCGGTGCTGTTGATCGATGAACTCGACCGCACCGATGAGGCCTTCGAGGCCTTTCTGCTCGAAGTGCTGTCGGACTTCCAGGTGACGATCCCGGAAATGGGGAGCGTGAAGGCGGCGCATCCGCCCATCGTCATCATCACCTCCAACCGCACGCGCGAAATCCACGACGCGCTCAAGCGGCGCTGCCTCTATCATTGGCTCGGCTATCCGGACGCGGCGCGCGAGCTTGCCATCGTGCGTGAGAAGGTGCCCGGCATCAGCGATAAGCTGTCGCGCGAGCTTGTCCATTTCGTGCAGCGTCTGCGCAAGGAAGATCTGTTCAAGGCGCCCGGCGTCGCCGAGACGCTCGATTGGGCGTCGGCCTTGTCCGAGCTCGACGTGGTCGCGCTCGATCCGGCGACGGTATCCGATACGCTCGGCGTGTTGCTCAAGTATCAGGACGATATCGCGCGCCTCGATGGCACAAAGGTCAACGACGTCCTCAACGACATGCGCGCGGAGCTGAGGGCGGCGGAGTGACGGCCGTGCAGAAAGCCGAAACAGCACCGCAAGGCCGCCTCGCCGAGAACATCGTCTATTTCGCGCGGGCGCTGCGCGCGGCGGGCATCCCGCTCGGACCGCGCTCGGTGATCGATGCGCTCGATGCCTTGCAGGCGGCGGGAATCGGCACGCGCGAGGATTTCTACTGGACACTGCACGCAGTGTTCGTGAAACGGCACGAGCATTCGGTCCTGTTCGATCAGGCGTTTCGTATCTTCTTCCGCAAGCGCGCCTATCTCGAACAGCTCATCGCCATGCTGATGCCGCAGGTGGTTCCGCCGAACAATCCGGCGCCGCCGCCGGCGTCGCAGCGCGTGCTCGACGCCCTGTTTGCCGATGCCGGCAAACAGACCCAGCAAGAGAAGCGCGAGGTCGAGATGGATATGCATCTCACGGTGTCGGACCTTGAGGTGCTGGAGCGCAAGGATTTCGCGCAGATGAGCGCGGCCGAGATCGCCGAAGCGAAGCAGGCGATCCAGAAACTGGTCCTGCCGCTCAACGAGATTCGGACGCGGCGGCTGCGGGCGGCGCGGCATGGCCGCATGGTCGACATGCGCCGCACGCTGCGCGCGAGCATGAAGGCAGGCGGCGGCATCATCGATCTGAAATATCTCGGCCCGAAGATGACGATGCCGCCGGTGGTGGCGCTGCTCGATATTTCCGGCTCGATGAGCCAGTACACGCGCCTGTTCCTGCATTTCCTTCATGCCGTCACCGATGCGCGCAAGCGCGTCTCGACCTTTCTCTTCGGCACGCGGATGACCAACGTCACGAGCGCTCTGAAGGAGCGCGATCCGGACTATGCGCTTGCGGCCTGCTCGGCGAGCGTGCTCGACTGGTCGGGCGGCACGCGGATCGGGACCTCGCTCGCGGCATTCAACAAATTATGGGCGCGGCGCGTGCTGGGGCAGGGGGCGATCGTCCTTCTCATCACCGATGGGCTCGAACGCGATGCCAGCGATCGTCTGGCCTTCGAGATGGACCGGCTGCACCGTTCGTGCCGGCGCCTCATCTGGCTCAATCCGCTCTTACGGTTCGAGGGCTTCGAGGCCAAGGCCAGCGGCATCCGCGCGATGCTGCCGCATGTTGACGAATTGCGGCCGATCCACAATCTGAATGCCATGACCGATTTGTGCCGCGCGCTGTCGCAGGAAGCCTGGCGAACCGGCGACATGAAGGCGTGGCTGCCGGCGGCCTAGCCGGCATCGAGGAGACGGAGACCGAACATGCTTGCGCGCGACGAGGACATTCTCAAAGCCGCCGAAGACTGGCGCAAGGAAGGGCGCAAGGTCGCGCTGGCGACCGTGGTCGAAACCTGGGGCTCGGCCCCGCGTCCGATCGGCGCCAACCTCGTAATCGACGAGAGCGGAAATTTCCTTGGCTCGGTCTCGGGCGGCTGCGTCGAAGGCGATGTGATCACCGAGGCGCTGGACGTGATCGATTCCGGCAAGCCAAAGACACTGGAATTCGGTGTCGCGGACGAAACGGCGTGGCGGGCCGGGCTTTCGTGCGGCGGCACCATCCGCGTCTACGTGGAGAAGGTGGAGTGAAGCTCACCATCCTGTCGACGCTGAATGCGGAGCGTGGCGCGCGCCGCGCCGTGATCGTCGTCACCGACACGCAGACCGGCGTTCAGCGGCTCGTTAAGGCGGCCGATGTCGCGGGCGATCCGCTGCGCGAAATCCTCGAACAGCGGTTGCGCACAGGCAAGAGCGGCATGGAGGAGACACCGGCAGGCAGGGTCTTTCTCACCGTGCATGTGCCGTCGCCGCGCCTCATCATCACTGGCGCTGTCCATATCAGCCAGGCGCTGGCCCCGATCGGCAAACTGGCGGGTTTCGACGTCACGATCGTCGATCCGCGCACGGCGTTCGCCTCGCCCGAGCGGTTTCCCGACGTGACGGTGATCGCGGAATGGCCCGACGTCGCCCTGCCACCGCTCGGCGTCGACCGCTACACGGCCTTCGTTGCGCTGACGCACGATCCGAAGATCGACGATCCCGCGCTGACGCACGCGCTTAATTCCGATTGCTTTTATATCGGCGCGCTCGGCTCGAAGAAAACACACGCGCGTCGCGTCGGGCGGCTGAAGGATCAGGGCCTCAGCGATGCGCAGATCGGCCGCATCCATGCGCCGATCGGGCTTGCGATCGGCGCGATCACGCCGCCGGAAATCGCCATTTCCATCATGGGCGAGATCGTCTCAGCTCTGCGCCAGCACAAGGAGGCGCGTGTGCCGGAGGCCGTGGCATGAAATTCGGGCCCGTGCCGCCGGCCGAGGCGCTCGGCGCGACGGCTGTGCATACGATCCGCAAGGGTGGATTTGTTCTGAAGAAGGGCACCGTCATCGGCCCGGTCGAGGTCGCGGCGTTGCAGGCCGCGGGCATTGCCGAGATCAGCGTCGCTCGGCTCGATACGGGTGACGTCGGCGAGGACGTGGCGGCCGCGAATATTGCGCGCGCCGTCGCGGGCGAAGGCGTGCGTCTCGATCAGGCTTTCACCGGCCGCTGCAATCTGTTCGCCGCTGCCGCCGGCATCCTGATGGTCGACAAAGACGCGATCGATGCACTCAACCGTGTCGACGAGGCGATCACTTTCGCCACGCTTGCGGCCTTCAAGCCGGTGGTGGAAGGCGAAATGATCGCGACAGTGAAGATCATCCCGTTTGCGGTGGATGCCGCGGCGCATGCGAAGGCGCTCGACGCTGCCCGGGGAAAACTGCTCGTTCGCGTCGCGCCTTATCGCATCAAAAAAATCGGCATCGTCTCGACCTTGCTTCCCGGCCTGTCGGAAAAGGTGATCGACAAGACTCTGAAGATCACCGCCGACCGGCTCGCGCCTGCGGGCGCCGCGATCGTCATGGAGAAGCGCGTGCCGCACGATCAGGCCATGCTCGCAAGCGCCATCGACGAGGTGCGCAAGGCCGGCGCCGAGCTCGTCATTGTCTTTGGTGCGTCGGCCATCGCCGACCGGCGCGACGTGATCCCGGCAGCGATCGAAGCCGTCGGCGGACGCGTCGAGCATTTCGGGATGCCGGTCGATCCCGGCAACCTGATGCTGATCGCCGATCTCGGCGGCCTGCCGGTGCTCGGCGCGCCCGGTTGCGCGCGCTCGCCGAAAGAGAACGGCTTCGACTGGGTGCTGATGCGCCTGCTCGCGGACTTGCCGGTCTCGCGCGAAGACGTGACCGGCATGGGCGTCGGTGGGCTCCTGATGGAGATCGTCACCCGCCCGCAGCCGCGCACGGAGGCAAAGCAGGTGGCCGAGCCGCGTGTGGCCGCGGTCATTCTCGCCGCGGGGCGCTCGACGCGCATGGGCGGCCCGAACAAGCTTCTGGCCGAAATCAGGGACAAGCCGCTTGTGCGCATTGCCGCCGAACAGGCGCTTGCCTCGCACGCACGCCCGGTGATCGTCGTCACGGGTCATCAGCGCGACAAGGTCGAGGCGGCCCTGCGCGGGCTCGATGTCGGCTTCGCGCACAATCCCGATTTCGCCGATGGTCTATCGACCTCATTGAAAACCGGTCTCGCGGTGTTGCCGGCTGACATCGACGCGGCGATCATCTGCCTTGCCGACATGCCGCAGGTCGATGCGGCGCTGATCGATCGGCTGATTGCTGCTTACGAGCCCGACAAGGGCGCGCTGATCGTCGTGCCGACCATCGGCGGGCGGCGCGGCAACCCGGTCCTGTGGTCGCGCCGCTTCTTCCCCGATCTGATGGCGCTCGAGGGCGACGTCGGCGCGCGCCACGTGATTGCGCGGTTTGCCGAAGCGGTGGCCGAGGTTTCGCTCAACGGCGCTGCCGCGCTCACCGACGTCGACACGCCGGACGCGCTCGCGGCCGCCAAAGCCGCCGCCGAAGCCTGAACCGCGGCGCAACGCGCCATTGATCGCGCCGCGCGACTCAAGGCCTAACGCAGGCGGGGCGCGTTCGGGGAGGGGATCATGGCCATCATCACACGGCTCGCTTTGGCGTGTGCGATTTTCGCCGCAGGAAACGCGGCTGCGAACGCCGCCGGTGCGCTCGCGATCGGTGCGTGCGGCGCCTATGGCCAGGCGCATGACTATCCGAATGCCGCGGCGGCGCGCTCGAACGCGCTGCAGAAATGCCGGGGCCGGGAATGCCGTCTGGTGGCGACGCTGCATGGAACCTGCGCCGCCTTTGCCGTCGACGGCACCAATCCCTGCGGCGCAAGCGGCTATGCCAGCGGACCGCATCTCGGCCGCGCGCAGAACGCGGCGCTGGCCTCCTGCTTTCAGAAGAGCGGCAAGGACTGCATGATCCGGGCCTTCGTCTGTGACGGTGGCCGGTAGAGGCGATCTGCAGACGATCGCCGTACTCCCTAAAAACCGATTGCAGCCCCCCAAAAACAATTGAACCGGCGGGTTGTCCGCCGCGTCCAATCCCTGTAAATTCTGACTGACTGGTCAGTCAGAATACGATCCCGAGGAATCAATGGCACGGCAGGCGCGAACGAAACGGGCACGTTCATCGGCACGCGGACGGTTGCCGCTGGTCGCGCCGAAGACAGGGCCGCAACGCGGACCCGGACTGCGCGCGAAGCGCAGCGCCGACCGGCGGGAGGCGATCGTCGCCGCTGCCCTCGACGAATTTTCGGCCCGGGGCTTTGCCGCAACCCGGCTTGAAGATGTTGCCGCCCGTGCCGGCGTCGCGAAGGGGACGATCTACCTCTATTTCCGCGACAAGGAGGCGCTGTTCCAGGACATCGTCCGCTCGATGCTGAGCCCGATCGTCGGTTCGCTGGAAACCTCGTTCGCGCAGGACATGACCACGCGCGAGATCGCCGACCGCATCGTCGAATTGTTCGTGCGCGAAATCTACGGCACCCGGCGCCGCGACGTGATTAGGCTTATCCTCAGCGAAGGGGCGCGTTTTCCGAAGCTCGCCGAATTCTATCATCGCGAAGTGCTGTCGAAGGTGTTCACTTTCGCGCGCGCCTTCCTGCGGCGCGCGGCCGAGCGTGGGGAACTTGCCGACCATGCGGTGATTGACGTGCCGCAGCTTCTCGGCGCCCCCGGCATTGTCGCGATCATCTGGAACAGTTTGTTTGGCCGCAACGATCCGCTCGACGTGCGGCGCATGTTGCGCGTGCAATTCGATTTGCTGTTTGTCGAAAGGAATTCCCGATGAGGCCGCCGTTCATTGCAGGCGCGGTATTGATGTGCGCGCTCGCGCTCGGCGCCTGCGCCAAGCCGAGCACCAACGAATACCAGGGCTGGATCGAAGCCGATCTCATTTTCGTCAGTCCCGACGAGCAGGGGCGCGTCGAAGTCATGAAGGTGAGGGAGGGCGATCGGGTCGAGGCCGGTACCTTGCTGTTCACGCTCGACGACGATCTGCAGAAGGCCGATGTCGGCATGGCGCAGGCGACCCAGATCAACGCGCAGCGCGCCTTCGAGCGCGCGCAGCAGCTGGTCAAGACCGGCGCCGGCACGCAGAAGGATTTCGATGCGGCGCAGGCGGCGTTGCGCGAGGCCGACGCGCGCCTGAATTCGACGCAGACGCGGCTGGCGCGGCGAAGCCTGACCAGCCCCGTCACCGGCATCGTGCAGCAGGTCTATTTCCGCCCGGGCGAAACGGTGCCGCCCGGCCGTCCGATCATTGCCATGCTGCCGCCCGGCAACATCAAGGTGCGCTTCTTCGTGCCCGAGTCCATGCTTCCGCGCGTCGCCATCGGCGACAAGGTGCGCGTGACCTGCGACGGCTGCGTGCGCGACATCGAGGCAAGCGTCACCTTCATCGCCAACAGCGCCGAATTCACGCCGCCGGTGATCTACAGCCTCGAGGAGCGGGCGAAGCTCGTCTATCTCGTCGAGGCGCGGCCGGTGCAGCCGGAAAACCTGCGCGTCGGCCAGCCGGTGAGCGTCGTCGTCACCCCGCGCGAGGCGGCAAAATGAACACGCCGCACGACGTCGTCATCGACGTGCATGGGCTGACGAAGAAGTTCGACGGCCGCACGGTGGTGAGCGACGTGTCGCTGCAGGTGCGGCGCGGCACCATCTTCGGCTTTCTCGGACCGAACGGGTCGGGCAAGACGACGACCATCCGCATGCTGTGCGGGCTGCTCACGCCGGACGCGGGCGAGGGCACGTGCCTCGGCTACAACATCCGCACCGAGACGGAGAAGATCAAGCGCCACGTCGGCTACATGACGCAGCGGTTCAGTCTCTATCAGGACCTGTCGGTGCGGGAGAATCTCGAATTCGTCGCGCGGCTCTACGGCCTTGCCCATCCGCGCGAGGCGGCGGCGGCCATGGTGAAGCGGCTTGGCCTCACCGGCCGCGAGAAGCAACTGGCCGGGGAATTGTCCGGCGGCTGGAAGCAGCGTCTCGCGCTTGGCGCGGCGACCTTGCCCGATCCGCAGCTTCTTCTTCTGGACGAACCGACGGCGGGCGTCGATCCGAAGGCGCGGCGCGATTTCTGGAACGAGATCCACGCCATGGCGAACGACGGGCTCACCGCGCTCGTCTCCACTCACTACATGGACGAAGCCGAGCGCTGCCACGAAATCGCGTATATCGCCTTCGGCCACCTTCTCGCGCGCGGGACCGTGGAGGAGGTGATCCAAGGCTCGCACCTGACGACCTATGTCGTCACCGGCGACGACCTGATGACCCTTGCCAACGAGCTGACGGACAAGCCCGGCATCGACATGGTGGCGCCGTTCGGCACGAGCCTGCATGTGTCCGGCCGCGACGGCGCTGCCCTCGACAAGGCGGTCGCCCCGTACAGGAAGGGCAAGGCGCGCCAATGGCAGCGCACCGAGCCTTCGCTTGAAGACGTGTTCATCGGGCTGATGGGCAGTGCCAAGGACAATTTCTGATGAGTGCGCTCGACTTTGCCACGCGGGATTTCTGGCGGCGCACCGGAGCGATGCTGCTGAAGGAATTCATCCAGCTCCGGCGCGATCGCGTGTCGTTCGCGATGATCATCGGCATTCCGCTGATGCAGCTCATGCTGTTCGGGTACGCCATCAACACCACCCCGCGTGATCTGCCGACGGCTGTCCTGCTGCAGGAATCGAGCGATGTCGGGCGCTCCATCCTGAAGGCATTGGAGAACACGCGGTACTTCAAGGTCACGCATCTCGTCCACGATGAGGACGAGTTCGACCGCCTGCTTGCGTCCGGTACCGTGCTGTTCGCCATCGAAGTGCCGCGCGGCTTCGAGCGCGCGCTGCGGCGCGGCGACCGGCCCGCGCTGCTCATTGCCGCGGACGCGACTGACCCCGTGGCGTCGGGCTCGGCGCTCGCCGCGCTGTCGCCGCTGGTGCAGACCGCATTGCATAACGATCACGCCATCCCCGATGCCGGCGCACCGCTGTTCGAAGTGCGCACGCACGCGCGCTACAATCCCGGCGCGGTAACGGCCTACAACATCGTGCCGGGTCTCGTCGGCACCATCCTGACCATGACCATGCTCATCTTCACCGCGCTTTCGGTCACGCGCGAAATCGAGCGCGGCACGATGGAAAGCCTGCTTTCCATGCCGATCACGCCGATCGAGGTGATGCTCGGCAAGATCATTCCCTATGTGATGGTCGGCTTCATCCAGGCGAGCATCATCATCAGCATCGGTATTCTTCTCTTCGGTGTTCCGGTTCTCGGCAGTCTTTTGCTGCTGGCGCTTCTCAGCACCTTGTTCATCACCACCAATCTGTCGATCGGCTACACCTTCTCGACCATCGCCCAGAACCAGCTGCAGGCGATGCAGATGTCGATGATGTTCTTCCTGCCGAACATCCTTCTGTCCGGATTCATGTTTCCTTTCGCCGGCATGCCGTTCTGGGCGCGCTGGATCGGCGAATGCCTGCCGCTGACGCATTATCTGCGCATCGTGCGCGCCATCATGCTGAAAGGTGCGACGCTTGCCGATCTGCATTACGACGCGTTGGCGCTGGTCGGGCTGATGCTCGTGGCGATGACCATCGCCGTGCGCCGTTTCCGCCGCACGCTCGACTGACGCGCGCCGAACTCAGTAGCGGCCGATCACGCCAATGCGTCCGTACGGGCTGCTCCGGTCGTCGGAATCGGTTGCCCAGCCGAACCCGGCGGACCATTCGGCCCAGCCGGTCCTGTAGCTCGTGATGTGCAGGCCAAGGCGGAACTGGCGGTAATTGTCGTCGAATGCGAAGGCGGATGCTTCCGGCCCGACATAATAGCGGCGGAGCATTTTCCAGCCCAAGCGCAATTGTGCCGAATAGCTCGGACCGATGGTTGTCGCCGATGCATCGGCGGCGACCATCGTCTGTGCACTCGGCTCGTACCAGAGTTCGAAGCCGGCTCTGCCGCCGAATTGCGCGCCACGCAGGCCGGCGCCGGGATCGTCGGGCGTCAGCCGATGCCGCTGCCAGTCCGGCCCGCCGAACACGGTGGCGACGAATGTGCCGTGGGTGAAACGCCAGCCGGTGAGAAGCGAGGCGGAGTAGACGTCGCCGGTCACATCCTTCCCAAGCGCGCCAGAGTAATAGCGATAGCGGCCGCTGCCGAAGACCGCTTTCAGCACGACGCCGTCGCGATCGAGGCCATCGGGCGACCACAGCACGCCGCCATGCAGGAACGCGCCGTTGCGCCAGAGATCGAGCCCGGACAAAAGCATGAGCGTTGTGCGCTCAGGCGCGGCGTTCGCTTGAAAAGCGGGAAGCGGCGCGATTCCGTCCGGTTCATCACCGGCAACGGCGCGCTCGGCACAGATGCCCCCGAAGGCCGCGAGCACAAGCGCTGCGGCCAATCCTCCCACCACGCGACGCATTGATTGTTTTGCCCGTCGCCCTCAGGACCGACGGTGCGCTCCGCCAGCCCTTCGGTATCCTAAGAGGGCGGACTCCGATCTGTCAGCAAACCTACTTACAGTCGATGTGCGTGATTATCGCCGCAGGGTGCGCAGCGAGCGGCCGAATTGGCGGCGCACCATCGCGGAGAATGCGCTGGGGCTCGAATAGCCGACAGCGAGCGCGGTCGCCGCGACGGACGATCCGCCGGAGAGCCGTGCGAGCCCATCGATGGCGCGCAGGCGCGCGCGCCAGTCGGCGAAGCTCAATCCGGTCTCGGCGCGGAACAGCCGTGCGAGCGTGCGCCGGCTGGCGCCGGCGCGATCCGCCCAGGCATCGAGGTCGAGATCGGTCGCCGGTTCCTCAAGCAGCGCGCGTGCGATCCGCAGCGTGCGTGCATCGCGCGGCATCGGCAGCGCCGGCTCGCGCTGGCGCATGCGCGAAAGCTCCGTGAGGATCAGTTGCGCGACCTGGCCGCCGCGGCCGCCTTCATCGTAATCGACCGGCTCTTCGAGCGCGGCGAGGATCAGTTCACGCAACAACCCGCCGATGTCGATCAGGGTCGGCTGTTTCGGCAGAGCGCCGCAGGCATTGGCGTCGATATAGATCGTGCGCATTTCGATCGCGCCACGCATGGTCACGCTGTGCGGCTGCCGCGGCGGCAGCCAGAGCGCGCGCGACGGCGAGATGATCCAGGCGGAGTCGAGCGTTTCCACCCGCATCGTGCCGCTGACGGCGTGCAGCAATTGTCCACGACGATGCATGTGCAGGGGAATTTGCGCGCCGTCGTGCCAGGACTTGGCCATGGCCGCGACCGGGCGCGGGGCGTCGTCCATATTGCGGCGATAGACAGGTTTCTGCGCCATGGCCTGAATGCGACGAGATTCGACCGAACATCGCATTTCGGCAAGAGTAATGTAAGGGGCGAATCCCGGACGAAGCGGCCTAAAACCCCAAGGAATTCAATGTCCTCTATCACGCAAAGCGCGGCGCAGCACGCGCATGACAACCAGGTCGCGATCCGCTTCCTTAACTGGGCGCATGCGCTCGATCATTTCGTCCTGCTCATCTATCCAACCGTCGTGATCGGGCTCGAAGTCGTCTATCAGCGGCCTTACTCGGAATTGATCGCGCTTTCGACCTCGGCCTTCGTCGCGTTCGGCGTGTTTTCGCTGCCCGCGGGCTGGCTCGCCGACCGCTGGAGCCGCCGCAACATGATGGGCGTCTTCTATCTCGGCTGCGGCCTGTCGCTGATCGGGGTGTCGTTCGCGCCGAACCTGATCGCGCTGTCGGTGGCTATGTTCGCACTCGGCATGTTCGCCGCGATCTATCATCCCGTCGGCATGGCGATGCTGATCGAGGCGAGCCAGGCACGCGGCCGCACGCTTGCGTTCAACGGCGTGTGCGGAAATCTCGGCGTCTCGCTCGCCGCCGGCATCTCGGCATTGCTGACGACGGCGCTGAGCTGGCGCGCAGCTTTTCTTATGCCGGGCGTGCTGTGCCTCGCGACCGGCCTGTTCTATCTCTGGATGACGCCGGACGACCGCCATCATGCCAAGACGCGGAAGTCGAAGCCGGCTGTTGTGCTGTCGCCGCTCAATGCCGCAATCCTGTTCGGATTGTTCATCGTCATCGCGCTGACGGCGGGGACGACCTTCCACCTGCTCACGATTGCGCTGCCGAAAATCGTCGACGAGCGGCTCACGGAGAATGTGCCGCTCCTCCTTGCCGGCAGTGTCGCGACGCTGGTGCTGGTCTGCGGCGGGCTCGCGCAGCTCTGCGTCGGCCGCCTGGTTGAGCGCTTTTCGCCGCACAGCATGTTCGCCGCCATTACTGGGCTTGGCTTCCTCGGCAATCTGTGGGCCGCCTATGCTGACGGCATTGCGCTGATGGCTGCGCTCGCGATCGCCGTTGCCGCGATCTACGGACAGGTGACCGTCAACGATATGGTGCTGGCGCGCTATACAGCCGATGCTTGGCGCGGCCGCGTCTATGCCGTGCGTTACTTTCTTCTGTTCATCAGCGCGGGCGCCGCGATCGGGATGATCTCGATTCTGCATGAACGGGGCGGCTTCGCGCTCGTGCTCGGCGTGAATGCCACGATCACCTTCGTGATGTTCATCGCGACTGTCGCGCTCGCGCTGCTTGTCGGCAATGTCGAGGCCCGGCACGCCGCTGCGCAGCCTGCGGAATAAGTCTCCACTAGAACAGCGGCGGCGACAGGTTCTCCACGCGAAGCCCGGCGCGGTCGTGCACGATCTCGGCGATGCGGCTGCGGTGGCACTCGGCCGGGTCGCGTTCGTAGCAGAGAAGACAGACGGCCTTGCCGGATTTGACCAGCGCCAGAAGCTCGTCCATCGCCTCGATCGCCTGCGGCGTCTTCAGGTGCTTGTCGTAAATGCGCCAGAAGGTCTTGTAGTCGCCGGCATGCGCCGCGTTGCGGCCCTCGCCCGGGGTACCGAGCTTCTGCAGATGCACGTAGGCAATGCCGGCCTCATCGAGCGCGGCGGCAAGCGCGCGCTTGGAAAAGCCGGCGCGCCGTGAGGCGGCGACCGCGCGGGTGTCAACGAGGAGCTTCACCTTCGCGCGCTTCAGTTCGCCGATCACCGCATCGGGAGTGGCCTTCTCGTAGCCGATGGTGAAGAGGGGCTTGGCCTTGCTCATTTCAGCCGCTCGATCAGCGCCATGGCGGCGGCGGGCGCGCGCACCTTTCCCTCGTGGATGAAATAGAGAAAGACGTCGCGCGGAGTCTTCTTGGCTGGCGCCTTCGCACCATAGGTCGGCAGGTCGGCAGGCGCGCCGCCGCTTGCCCAGGCCTGCGCACGCTTCGCCCACGCGTCGAGATCCTTCGGCGCATATCCGGTCTTGATCGTGTCCTTGCCCTTTTGCAGCCGCGCATAGACGAAATCGCCGGTGATGTCGGCGATGGCCGGGTAGGTGGCATGCTCGGCAAACACGATGGGCATCCGGAACTGGCGGGCGAGCGCGACAAAGGCGGGCGTGCAGAAGCTGTCGTGACGCACTTCGATGACATGGCGCAGCGGACGCCCATCGATGGATGGCGGCAGCAATTCGAGGAACTTGCCGAAATCGGCTTCGTCGAATTTTTTCGTCGGGGCGAATTGCCAGAGCAGGGGGCCGAGACGAGCGCCCAGTTCGCCGATGCCGGACTGCACGAACCGCTTCACCGAGTCGCCGGCTTCGGCGAGCACGCGACGATTGACGGCAAAGCGGGGCCCTTTGAGCGAAAAGACGAAGCCGTCCGGCACCTCACCCGCCCATTTGCGATAGGTCGCGGGCGATTGCGTACGATAGAAGGTGCCGTTGACCTCGATCGAGGTCAGATGCTGGCCCGCATATTCGAGTTCGCGCGCATGCGGCAAGCCCTTGGGGTAGAAGACGCCGCGCCACGGCTCGTAGGTCCAGCCGCCGATGCCGATGAAAAAGCGATTTGGATTTTTGCTGCTCATGTCACCCTTGCGTCACATCCGTCTGCTACCCATATAGCCGCTAAAGGCGATGTAGAGCTGTATCTGGTTCCATCGCTTGACGGCCACGGATTTGAGTCAGGTGACGCTGGATGTACGCGCACCGCTCCAATTTCGTGGTCGTTCGCATTTTTGCAGGTCCGGAAGGGCGCGGCCACCCGCTTGCGGAGCTAGCCCGTTTGCGGCGCAAGCGCATCCATAAGCCGCGGCCCTTTCTCCATCATCTCGATATTCTCGAACAGCCGGCTCGTCGTCAGCTGGAGAAAATAGAACCCAAAGCGCGGATTCTGGAAAAACAGCCGCTTGAACTGATCGTAGCTCAGCACGAGTAGGGTGCCGCCCTCCTGGCATACGAGCGACTGCGTGCGGGCATTGCTCGGCGCGAGCAAGCCCAGTTCGCCGACGAGCGCGCCAGCCGGAAGCTCCACGCCGATTTCCGGCAGCACGAACCGGCCCGATTTGATGATGTACATCGCGTCGGCGGCGTCGCCCTTGCTAAAGATCGTTTCCCCGGCCGCGACGTCGCGCCGCTTGGTGTAGGGATGGATGAAAGAAATATCGAAGTCGTGACCGGTCGCGGCGAGGCGCGCGCGACGCACCAGCAGGATCATTTCAGTCAGGCGATAGATATTGAGCGGCAGCAGGATGCAATTCAGAAGCAGCGTCGGATAGATGCTGGCCAGAGCCGAGAAGGCGATGAACAACGAGTTTGAAACGATTGCGAGCATGCGCAGCGGGATCATCGTGCGCATGAGATAGACGCCGATATTCAGCACTACGGCGATATAGCCGACCACTTCCACTGCAGACATTGTAACCTCGGATTTCCCGGAAGAACGCGCGGCGGTTCGCACCGGAACCGGCGCGGGCGCCCATTTACCTATCGTCGCCCGAGGGCCGCAGTAAAGAAAAAGGCCCGGGATTTCTCCCGGGCCTTTCGATTTTGATCGCTCCCTGCGCAGGCGGCTCACATCGTGTTGCGCCGCGGCAGGAGAGCGGAGGCGATGGATTAGAAGTCCATCCCGCCCATGCCGCCGCCCGGCATCGCCGGAGCCGCAGGCGCGTTCTTCTTCGGCGCTTCCGCAACCATGGCTTCCGTCGTGATCAGGAGGCCGGCAACCGACGCCGCGTTCTGGATCGCCGCACGGACGACCTTGGTCGGGTCGATGATGCCCTTGGTGAGCATGTTGCCATACTCGCTGTTCTGGGCATCGAAGCCGAAGGAATACTGGTCCTTCTCCAGGATCTTGCCGACGATGACCGAACCGTCTTCACCCGCGTTGGCGGCGATCTGACGGGCCGGGGCCTGGATCGCCTTGCGGACGATCTCGACGCCGGTCTTCTGGTCGTCGTTAGCAGTGCGGACGCGCTTCAGAGCCTCGACCGAACGGAGGAGGGCGACGCCGCCACCCGGCAGAATGCCTTCC